>CAYVDV010000130.1:0-11925 GCA_964450465.1 uncultured Saprospiraceae bacterium | reverse complement strand
CCCTATTGCCGGTCGGCTCCCCGTGTTCCGCGGAATGGATCGGTCTCTTCTTCCGGATTCAGGATCAGTTCGTCAAACACCTTCACGATCCGGTTGGAGAAAAGCGCCAGATTGCGCAGCTCGCCGAGATGATTGAGGTAAAGGATACTGTTCCGGGTACCGAGCTCGTGGCTTTTGATCCGTTTGATCTGATTCTTGCGCAGGGTGCGTATGGACTTCACAAAGGTCTGAAGCTCGTCCTGGAGGCGCTTGGTATCGCCAATGTCGGCATTTTTGAATGCCGCGATGGTGGCCATCAAATGGTCGTTGAGTTTTTTGTGGATCGCAGTCAGCTCCTCAATCTGAACGGGCAGTAAGGGCTTGTGGTTGTTATCCACATGGTCCAGTCCGGGTTTTACGACATGTTGCACGTGTTGGGCCATTTCGTTCAGATAATCTGCCACCAGAATGTACAAATGCACGGCCTCCACCTCGTGTTCTTCCACCTTTTCAAGCGCTTTATTGGTCATGCGCTTGAGTTGTTCCGTCTGTTTCTTGATAGCCCGGACGTCCTTGTAGGTTTTGGTCAGTTTGGCAAGGTCTTCCTCTGCAAGTCCCTGAAGCGTATCATCCAGGACTTTGCTCAGGGCGTTGAGGGTGGTTTCGATATGGATGGCGCTCATTTCTATCACTTTTACCCGGTTAAGGGTCTCGGTCTCAAGGCCCTTGGCATAGGCAAGTTCCTCCTCCATGCGCTTGTCGTGATACCGGTGCGAGCGATACACGATGACAATAGCCAGGGCCAATACCAGCACGATGGCAATCGTACCGCCGAAGTAGAATATATTGGCAAATACAAAAGCCACAATAAAGGCTGATAGAGCCGTAAAAAACCAGCCCCCGACAACGGAAAGCACTCCGGAAACCCGGTACACGGCGCTTTCCCGGCCCCAGGCGCCATCGGCCAGCGAAGCGCCCATAAACACCATGAACGTCACATAGGTGGTGGAAAGCGGGAGTTTGAGATTGGTGCCCATAGCGATCAGGATACTGGATACCACGAGCGTAACAGAAGCGCGGATCATATCGAAAGCCGGAGCCTCCGGTCCGAGGTGTGCCTGCCGGGTGGTAAAGGGCCGTTCATCAAATTGTTTCTCCGCGGCCTTCCGCCATCCCTCCGGCAGCAGTTTGTTAACCAATGCGGCCATCTTGCCCGAATTGCGCACCAGACTGCGCGAAAAAGCGTAGGAGGCGAAACGCTCTGTGCCTTCATACTGTCGCCCCAGATCCAGCGAGGTTTTGACTACTGACCTTGCTTTCTTGGACACCCAAAGGGTAATGGTCATGACGATCCCCGCCAAAAGCAGCAGCATAGTCGGGGTACGCACTTTGCCCGCGAGGCCGTCCATCAGCAGACCGTTGGGATCGCCGGCGCCGCTCTTCAAGTAAATTTCGTACGAATTATATCCGGCCAGCGGCACGCCGATAAAATTGACCAGATCATTGCCGGCAAAAGCCATCGCTAAGGCAAACGTACCGACCAGCACGATCAGTTTCAGGATATCAATCTTGGTGAACCAAATGAGCAGCTGCAGAACAATGGTCCAGGCGACAAAGCTCATCCCCAAAATCGACAAAGCGTGTTGTTCAATTTCGGCGATAAGGCTGTCGTCCATAAAGGAACTGCCTTTCGCGCCCTTGACTACCATAAAATAGGTAATGCCGGCAATGGCAAACCCGCCCCACAGCGACCCGAAATACTTCATGCGTTTTTCGTAATCAAAGGAGAACAGCATCCGGGTAAGGTACTGAAAGAGCACCCCTGCCGTAAACGCGACGATCACGGAAGAGAGAATGCCGGAAATAATGGCCAGCGCTTTGCCCGAGTTGATGTAGGTACCCAGATCCTGGGCATTGGGATCGTTGTATAATTTGATCACAGAAAGCGCAACGGCAGCGCCCAGCAGTTCGAACACGACGGAAACCGTAGTGGAGGTCGGCATCCCGTAGGTATTGAAGGCATCCAGCAGGATCACGTCCGCCACCATTACAGCCAGGAACAGCAGAATGATCTCGGAAAAGTAAAAGTACTCGGGATGAAAGACCCCTTTCCTGGCCACTTCCATCATACCGCTGGAGAACGTGCAGCCAACAATGATGCCCAGAGCCGCTACGGTAAGGATCACATTGAATCGGGCGGCTTTTGCCCCTACAGCAGAATTCAAAAAGTTTACGGCATCGTTGCTTACCCCGACGATCAGGTCGGAAATAGCGAGCAAAAACAAGACGGCGATAATAAGCAGGTAGAATGTCTCCATAATAATCAAACTTCAATTCAGCTGGATTATAACTCCAACACCGGAAGCAGTACCTCAACCAGGGTGCCACTCCGTTGACCTTCTGTTTTTTCACCCAGATCGGTGATTTTTACAAATTGCGTACCCGGGTTTTTTCGGAGTTGGTGTAACAGGTTCAGCCGTTCGCGCGTGATTTCCATACCCCGGGAACGGTGGGACTGAAAAGCCGGCTGGGCTTTTTGTTTTTCTTTGCCTTTGTTGAACCCCACCCCGTCATCTTCGATCCGGCAGAGCAGGAAACGTTCGTCATCCGACAACTGGAATTCGATGCGCAAAACCCCTTCCTGCCGTGGCCGGAGGCCGTGTTCAATAGCGTTTTCAACAAAAGGTTGCACAATCATGGTCGGGATCAACAATTCGGTGGTATCAACGCCTATGGGCAGCACCACCTGATACTGCAAACGGCCCCGGAAGCGCAATTTACGGTTCAAATCGAGGTAGCGGTTGAGAAACTCCACTTCCTGGTCGAGCGAGACTTCTTCCAGATCGGAGTATTCCAGCGTATGGCGCATGAGTTTGGCAAAGCGGGCCAGATAGGTTTCCGCTTCGTCATTCCGGCCGGAGGTGATAAGCCCCTGGATGGCATTGAGGGCATTAAACAGGAAATGGGGGTTCATCTGGGCGCGCAAAGCGCGCAATTGCAGGCTGGCCACCCGTAATTTGGCCATTTGTGCTTCTTGCCGGCTTCGCTCCAGTTCGTGACGGGCCTCAATCTCCTGGCGTTCGCGGTCGCGCACCTGATTGTAGTGGCGCTCTGTCAGTTCTGTTGCCCGGCGTTGCCACTGGAAGGCGCGCTGATAATCGCCCCGGCTATCGCAAAGTTGCGCCAGCGCCTGGCTTACATGTGCCAGGTGGTTCAGGTCGTGGCCTTCTTTTCCGTGGATATAAGCTTGTTCAAAGTGTTTCTCGGCCTGTTCCAGGTCCTCGAGTTGCCACAATAATTCGGCGCGCCATCCCTGTATCTTGGACAGGTTGGTAAAATCCGCCGGTTTGGAAGGGTTGGGGAATTGCGCGGTAGCCTCGTCGAATAACGCCGCCGCACGCTGATTATCATCTCCCAAAAGGGCGAGAATACCGAGGTTTGCCAGGGCGTGGGCTTTGGCTTCCGGATCTTCCTCCTGAGCAAATTGCAATACGTTCTCGAAGCACTCCCGGGCATGCTCCGGATCGTTCTGGGCCAGGGCGGCGCGGCCGGCGTTGAGGTAATGCCAGGGTAGTCGCGGGCGCAGTTGGTAGCGCTCGACCAGGGGCAAAACCCGCAAATAGGCATCCAGACTGTTATTTTTCTCATCCAGGCGCTCGTACAAGTCGCCAAGACCGCTGATCACCAGGGTAAGGATATAAAAGTCTTTCAGTGTCGCCTGGTCGCCCAGGCCCAACAAGATGCGCTCGGCATCCTGCAGGCATTCCAGCGCTTGCCGGTGATTGCCCAGATGCAGGTGCAGAAACCCTTCCCGGCAAGCCAACAAGCCGCGTAAATGCGGCGCATCCTTTGCGCCTACATACTGGCGGGCCTGATCCAGGCACTGCTGCACCGCCGGCCAGTCGTAGCGATTGAGGTGCACTGCTGCCATATCGAGCCAGGTCTCCGCCAGTGCCAGCGGTTCAGCGAGGCTTTCCAAAATCGCCCTTGCACGCTCAAAATGCTCCAGGGAACGGTCAAATTGACGCCACTGATTCTCCAGAAATGCCCGGTGCCGATGGTACGCCAGGCGGATTTCGAAGGGAGTCTGCGCATTGATCGCTATTTCCAACGCTTCCAGTGCCTTTCGCGCCTGGGCAAAGTCGGTAAATGCCCACTGCGCAAGTCCCTCGCTTAAGCGACGCAGGTTTACAAGATCAGCGGATTGTGCGGATATCAATTCTGACATAGCGATCAATTGCAGCGCCGGGCAAGGTTTGCACGGCGGTTGCGATGCAGGTAAGGGCAAAGGTATCAATGATTTTCCCTACTTTTCGCCGTAAAATTTTCGGAAGATTGAAACACACCTTTGTATTCCTTTTTTCGGCTTGTATCCTGGCGCCTGCATGCCGGAATACCTCCTCACCAACTAACACCTCCAGTACAGTGCCCACTTCTGCTTTCCATCCGGAACAATTCAACGCACCACATCCGGAAAAACAGCCTAAATCACTCCGCTCCGCATCCGGGGATCTCCGCACCGACAACTATTACTGGCTTAATGAACGCGATAACCCAGCGGTCACCGCCTACCTGGAAGCGGAAAACCGCTATGCCGACTCTGTACTGGCCCCGGTAGCCGGCCTACAGACCCGCTTATTCGAGGAAATGAAGGCACGGATCAAACAGGACGACAATTCGGTTCCTTTCCTCAAAAACGGATACTGGTATTACACCCGCTTTGAGAACGGGAAAGAATATCCCGTCTATTGCCGGAAAAAAGGCGCCTTAGATGCCCCGGAAGAGCTTATGCTCGATGTCAATACCCTGGCGCAGGGGCGCCCCTACTGCCAGGCCGTGGGGCTCAGCGTGAGTCCGGACAACCGCCTGCTCTTTTACGGGGTGGATTTCAGCGGACGCAACCTGTTTGAAGGCCGGATACTGGACCTGCAGTCCGGCAAACTCCTGCCGGAACAATTCAACGGGGTTCTGACAGGCAGCGCGGCCTGGTCCAACGACAACCATTATCTGTTCTACGAAACCAAAGATCCCGTCACGCTCCGCACTGACAAGATCATGCGGCACCAGATCGGCGCTCCGGCTAAAAACGATGCCCTGGTTTTGGAAGAGAAGGATGAGACGCTGTACCTCAGCCTCGCCAAGTCCAAATCGGAACAATATATCTTTGTCAACCACGGTTACACCGAAAATCTGGAGACGCATTTTCTGGACGCCGGAAAGCCGTTGGGCGAATTCCGGCTCGTCCGGCCCAAGGAAAAGGATTTCTTCTACACCCTGGAGCACCGGGGCGACAAGTTCCTGATCCGTACCAACTGGAACGCCCGGAATTTCCGCCTCATGGAAGCCCCCGTGTCGGCGCCCGGGCAGGAAAACTGGAAAGAGATACTGCCCCACCGCCCTGATGTGCTGCTCGAAGGGATTGATGTATTTCAGGACTACCTGGTCGCTGCAGAACGGAAGGGCGGGCTTGCGCAAATGCATATTATCCGCTGGTCGGACGGCGACGAGCACTACCTCGATTTTGGCGAGCCGACCTATACCGCGTACCCGGATGCGAACCCGGAGTTCAACAGTACCAACTTTCGCTTTCGCTTTGCATCGCTGAAAACGCCGGGCAGCGTATTTGACTATGCCATGGATACCCGCCAAAAGACCCTCCGCAAGACCGACCCGGTGCTGGGCGGTTTTGATTCGTCGAACTACACGACCGAATTTATCTGGGCAAAAGCCCGGGATGGCGTACAGGTACCCATTTCCCTGGTGTACAAAAACGGGTTGGTACGGAATGGAAACGCCCCCTGTCTGCTGGTGGGCTACGGCTCTTATGGCTATGCCTATGACCCAGGCTTCAACCGCGATGTGCTCAGCCTGCTGGACCGCGGGTTTGTGTACGCCATCGCGCACATCCGCGGCGGCACCGAGATGGGCTACGACTGGTACGACGACGGGAAGATGCTCCGCAAAATGAACACCTTTACGGACTTTATCGATTGTGCAGCTGCGCTCTGTGCGGAAAAATATACTGGCGCCGACCGCCTGTTCGCCAGCGGCCGTTCGGCCGGCGGGCTCCTCATGGGCGCCGTGGCCAACATGGCGCCCCAACAGTTCAAAGGGATCATCGCCGGCGTTCCCTTTGTGGATGTACTCACCACCATGAGCGACCCCGACATCCCGCTCACTACCGGAGAGTACACGGAATGGGGGAACCCGGCGGTAAAGGAAGAATACGATTACATGAAGCGGTATTCGCCGTACGACAATGTTCAGGCGCAGGGCTACCCGCACCTGCTGGTCCTTACGTCTTTCTCCGATTCACAGGTACAGTATTTCGAACCGGCCAAATGGGTGGCCAAACTCCGCGACCTGAAAACGGATGGCAATACCCTGCTGTTCAAAACTAATATGACCGGCTCGCATGGCGGCTCTTCCGGCCGCTTCGAGCGGCTCAAAGAGCGCGCCCTGGAATATTCCTGGATGCTGGGATTGATGGGGATAACCGGGGAACCGGTCCGGCAATAGGGCCATTCCAAACAAAACGCGCCGCCCGGGGTATCGGGACGGCGCGTTGCTTCGGTGTAAAACGACGCCTGTTTGCTATTCTTCTTCCTGATCGTAGCCTTTAAGACGGTATTTTACTTTTTCTACCGGTTTGAGCTTTTTCTTTTTACTGGAGGCATGCTGTTCTTCACGTTCCTCCGGACGGCGGTAGTCTTTTTTGCTTTTTTCCCAGTGTCGCATGGCAAAATCGCTTTAGATAATTTTCGTATGAATTTGGTGAAACAATTGGCCGGCCGTACAAAACAGGAGTAGTCGTACCAGACGCAGGTACAAAAATAAGCCCCTTCACCGAATGCGCAACAGATAAAGTGTTAAATTTTTACAGCCCGGGTTTCCCTGCTCTCCACAGGAATAACCGGCTCATTGTCGGCGCTGCTGCCACCCGGAGGCGCTTCGTCGTGTCCGCTGTCTTCCTCCACAGAGCGCTCCCGCCAGAGCGAAAACAGCACACCGAAGCCAAGCAGGGAGGCGATAACCAACAGGGAGGTCAGTTCAGGAATGTGCACTTCCCGGGGCAGCAAGATCATTTTCACGCCAATAAAAGAGAGGATGCCGATCAGACTGTATTTCAGGTAAACAAAGCGGTCCAGCATATTGGCCAATAAGAAATACAGCGAGCGCAGCCCTAAAATAGCGAAGATATTGGAGGAGAAGACCAAAAACGGATCCGTTGTGATGGAAAATACCGCCGGCACTGAATCGAAAGCAAACATGATGTCGGTTGTTTCGATCATCAGCAGGGCCACCAGCATGGGTGTTACGGCCTTCCGGCCGTTCTCGATCGTAAAAAAATGCCCCCCGTCGTAGCTCCGGCTTACCGGATAAAAACGGCGGATAAGCCGGACAATGCCATGATCGTGTATGTCTTCTTCCACGCCATTATCCCGCCACATCTTGTAGGCCGACCACAGCAGCAGCCCGCCGAAAAAATAAAACAACCAGGTAAAATAGTGTACCAGGGCAATACCCGCCCCGATCAGCATACCCCGGAAAACCAGGACGCCGAGAATGCCCCAAAACAGGATCCGGTGCTGGTACATTTTGGGGACGCGGAACTGGGCAAAAACCAGCGCCATGACGAACAAATTATCCACGCTCAGGGCTTCTTCCAGCAAATAGCCGGTCAGAAACTTGAGCGAAGCCTCCTGCCCGCCCATCGGCTCGTAAGAATAAAGCCCAAGCCCAAGCCACTTGTTTTCGTAGGCAAAATAGATAAAAATATTGAAAAAAAGAGCCAGGCTCACCCAAAGCCCCGTGTTGAAAAGCGCCTCCCTGGCGGTGGGAGTATGTGCCTTGCGATTCAACAATCCCAGGTCCAATGCCATCAGGGCCAATACCAGCACAATAAATCCGGCCCATATATATGGTTCGATCATAATGTAGTCGCTACGAATTTAAGGAAGGAAAGTTAAGCCTTCTGAAAATGCCGGATTGACATTTTTTTGCAACATCTTTCCAGGCGCAAGTTCCGAATTTTCTTTTGTATGTTTGACTTTTGTAACTTAAGACGCAAACCGAAACAACTGGATACTGTTTTCGTTTGCGTTTTTTTCCAGGGCTAAGCATTTGCCCGATCAACTACCCTTTTCATTGGATCAAACCTCCTGTGTTCATGATGAGAATTTTTACTGCGCTGTTCCTGTTCCTTGGTTGGAGTGCGCTTCAACCAGCCTTCGCCCAAATGGGCATTCCCGTGCGCTTTGCCTGGGGCACCGAATTTTTCCCAAGCAATTATCAAGCCATTCGGCAAAACCCGGACCACTCGCCCGCAGAGATGATCAACGGCTACTACATCCGGTATATCCAGTGCATGGAAATCCCGAACGCCGGCCAGCGGTCTGCTGTGGAAGCCGATGGCGTACAATTTATCAGTTATGTTGACTTCGGCGCCTACCTGGTGGCCCTGCCGGAGCACTTTGACCCGGGCAAACTGGAAGCCCTGCGGGTACGCAGTATCGTACCGGTGAAACCGGTATGGAAACTCGCCCAAAACCTCCGGGAAAAACCCTACGGCGACTGGGCCGTGCACGGCGATCAGATCGACGTCATGCTACAAGTTTATCCACATATCCGGATTAGCGAAGGCGCCGAGCTATGCCGCCAAGAGGGCATCAACGTGCTGGCGGAAGGCAACCAGAACGGTTTTCTGGAAGTACGCATCCAGCAGAACCGGCTGGAGGCTGTCGCCGCGCTCCCCTTTGTCCGGTATATAGAGCTTATCAGCCCGCCCAGTGTGCCCGATGACATTCCCAGCCGTAACCTGCACCGCTCCAACCTGATCGACTCCGATCACGCTTCGGGTCTGCACTTCGACGGCTCGGGCGTGCGGGTCATGGTACGCGACGACGGGCTCGTAGGGCCGCATATCGACTTTCAGGGCCGCCTGACAAACCTGACTACATCAAATTCCGGTATTCAGCACGGTGACTACGTGGCCGGGATCATGGGCGGCGCCAACAACCTGGACCCCTTCGCCAAAGGCTCGGCCCCGGGCGCTGAAATATACGTGATCGACTACAATCGCGAATTCCAGGACAACACCCTGGACTTGCATTTGACCGATAACATTACCATTACAAACTCCTCCTATTCCCACTCCTCCACCGGCTGCAATGAAGGCTATCTGATCCAGACCCAAACCGTGGACCAGCAGTTGTTTGATTACCAAACGCTGATGCACGTATTTTCCGCCGGCAACGCGGGCACGCGCGATTGCGGCGTCAATACCTATGGCGCGGGAAATAACTGGGCCAATATTACCGGCGGCCATAAAATGGCTAAAAATTGTGTGACGGTTGCCAACCTGCTTGTAGATGGCTCTCTGGCGCCCTCTTCCAGCCGCGGTCCGGCACACGATGGCCGGATCAAGCCCGATATCTCGGCCATGGGTACGGATGTGTACATGACCCAACCCAACAACACCTACGACTTCAATACCGGCACTTCCTTCTCCGCACCTGCAACGGCCGGCTGCCTGGCCCAACTTACGCAGGCATACAAGGAACTGTACAACGGCGAAGAACCCAATAAGGGGCTGCTCAAAGCCACCGTCCTGAATACCGCCTATGACCTGGGCAACCCAGGGCCGGATTTCAAATTCGGCTGGGGCCAGATCAATGTCTGGCGCGCCTATCAACTGCTTGAAAAAGGGAACTGGCTGAAGGGCCAGATTGACCAGGGCGCTACTGCCACCCATGCGCTTCAGGTATCGCCCGGCACCCGGCAGGTCCGGGTCATGCTGTACTGGGCTGATCCGCCGGCTGCCGAAAATGCCACACGCGCCCTGATCAACGATCTTGACCTTACCCTGACAGCCCCCGACGGTACCACAATCCACCTGCCCTGGAAACTCAACACCGCCCCGAATCCGGATAGCCTGAACATGCCTGCCGGAAAGGGCCGCGACGATCTCAATAACGCCGAACAGGTGCTGATCGACATGCCACCGGCCGGCAACTATACGATCAATGTGAACGGCTACGCCGTCCCGATGGGCCCGCAACCCTATTATATCGTCTGGGAGTTTTACGACGACAATATCAAACTGACCTATCCCACCGGCGGCGAGGCGCTGGTACCCGGCGAAACCTGCCGGATCCAATGGGAAGCCTATGGCAATTCCACCAACTTCACCCTGCGCTATTCGCAGGACAACGGCAACAACTGGCTCCCGATAACCACCACGGCCGGCGTCAATCGCATGTTTGACTGGACTGTGCCAAATATCGTCAACAGCCAGATCCGGGTCCTGCTGATCCGCGGCAGCCGGCGCGACACCACGGATTTTCCGCTGTCCATCGCCCCGGTGCCGACTGATCTTCAGGTGGAAAAGGTTTGCCCGGACTCCATGACGGTTTCCTGGAAACCCGCCAATGATACGCTGGGCGGGAATGTCTATTTGCTTGGCGCAAAATACATGGAACTGGTCGGCAGCACGGGTGCGGCGCAATATACCTTCCCGATCCAGAATGCGGCGGCCGAACAATGGTTCTCGGTTGGAGCCTTCCACCCGGACGGCCTGGCCGGACGACGTGCGCTCGCCGTGCGCTGGCAAGGGGAATTGAAAAACTGCACCCAGCCGGACGACGTCGGAGTGCGCAAAATCCTGGAGCCGACTAATTTATCTACCGTATCCTGCAGCGCCTATGAAACCCCGGTATCCGTCCGTATCGTGAATGAAGGCCTGAACCCGATCAGCGGAGCGCAGCTCAATTACCAGGCGAACAATCAATCCGTTGTCACGGAGTCCCTGCCGGATATCCCCGCCGGGGACACCCTGGATTACACGTTCCAAAATCTGCTTGCCGTGGACCAAAACGGTCCGATTGATTTGCGGGTGTGGTCCACGTATTCGGATGAAGATGCTTTTTTTAATGACACCCTCTCCACCAGTTTTATTGCTGTGGTGACACCCGTGAACGCATTCTTTCAACAGGGTTTTCAGTCTCCCGGTTTCCCGCCGCTGGGCTGGAGTATAGTCAATCCCGATGATGCTACCACCTGGGCGCAGTATGCCGGAAATGTTACCGGCCCGAATGGCCAAAACACCCGGGCGGTTTACCTTAACTGTTTTCAATACAACAGCAAAGGAGAAGAAGATTACCTGTACATGACCCCCATGGACCTGAGCAACCTGCCCAGCCCGGGCATTCGTTTTGACCTGGCCCATGCGAACTACGACGACTCCTATTTTGACGGACTCCGGGTAGAAGTATTTGCCAACTGCGACCTCGGCGCCGATCCGGTCGTGATCTGGGAGCGGGCCGGCAATGATCTGGCCACTACTCTCCCCACCACCACTGCTTTTGTTCCAAATAACGCTTCGGACTGGCAGACGGCCGGCGCTTCGCTCAATGCCTTTGCCGGGCAAACAGTGATCGTCCGTTTTGCCTCGGTCAACGACTTTGGCAACAATATCTTCCTGGACAACATCGGCCTGACGGAATACAACGTTGATCCACCTGTAGCCGAAATAGAAGCGTCGCTGACCACCCTTTGCCGGCTGGACACCATTCAGTACACCGCTGCGGCCAACGGACCTCTGACTACGTATAACTGGAGTTTCGGATCCGGGGCACAACCCTCTACGGCCATCGGCGCAGGCCCGCATGACGTGCGCTACCTGACCGGCGGCAATAAAAATGTGCGCCTGATCGCTACTAACCCCAACGGCAGTGATACAACCATCCTGACCGTGCCTGTGATGCTTCCGCCGGTGGCCAACTTCAGCTGGTCTGCCAACGGCGCTACCGTAACCTTCACCAATTCGAGTTCCAGCGGGCAGTTATATCTCTGGGATTTCGGCGACAATTCCATCAGTTACGAGGACAGCCCCGTGCATACCTATGCGACGCCGGGCGACTATACGGTTACGCTGAGCATCTTCAC
>CAYVDV010000129.1:0-12009 GCA_964450465.1 uncultured Saprospiraceae bacterium | reverse complement strand
AGTTTCTTCATTTTTAAAAAATTGTATTTGAACAATAGTTTTTCGAACGGTTGCGGACCCGGGCTTTCCGGGGTTCGTTAGAACCGTCCGTTCAGGCGGATCATATATGTCCGCGGGATCGGCACGTTGCCAAAGTCGTCGCCGCGTACGCGGTCGTTCTGGCCGGCCGAGTTGGTTTCCGGGTCGAAACCCTGATAATCGTCGAACGAAACCAGGTTGCGGCCCAGGAAGCTCAGGCTGAGGTTTTCGAAGGCGCGGCCCACGCGGCCGAAGTTGTAGGTCAGGCCCAGTTCGCGCAGTTTGACATAGGATCCGTTTTCGACGTGTTCTTCCTGAATGCGCTGCCCGGTGACGCCGCCGGCGATGGAGGCCACATAACCGCGCGGTACTTCGCCTTTGAGCTCTTTTTCAGCGAGGTCGCCAAAGCCGACGTTGTTGCCGGTGATGCGGTTCCAGTTAAATACATCCGCGCCCATAACGGCATCGAACTGGAAGCTGAAGGTCAGTTTTTTCCAGGTGAGGGCCGATGTGACTGAACCGATCCAGTCGGGGTACGGGTTACCCAGCACCTTGCGGAGTTCCTGGGTGCCGGTGGTCAGGGGCTGGCCATCTGCATCGCGCATGGGCACGTATACGCTGCCGGCGTAGCGGTAGATGCGGTCCTTCAGTGCGCCGGAGGGCAGGTTGGCCTCATTGTATTGCGACTCGAGGATGACCAGACCGCGTTCGGGTTGTGCCAGGCCCTGGGAGGTAAACAGGAGGCTGCCGTCGTCTTTGCGGGCGTAGTAGCGGCCGAAGAAGACGCCGAAGGGTTCGCCGTTGAGGGCTGACTGAGTGCCGTCACTGCCGCGCAGGGAGAGCACGCCGTCGAGGCCGGATACTTTGTTGCGGTTGGCGGAGAAGTTCAGTCCGAGGTCCCAGGAGATAGCGCTGGTGCGTACGGCCTGTGCCTGCAGGAGCACTTCGACGCCTTTGTTGTTCATTTTGCCTACGTTGGTCACCAGCGAGGTGCCGCCAATAGAGGGCGGGATCGGCCGGTTGAACAGCAGGTTGTTGACATCCTGATTGTAAACCGTGAAGCTCAGGCCGATGCGGTTGCGCAGGAAAGCCAGGTCGGCGCCGGCCTCCGATTCGGTCATAACTTCGGGTTTCACATCCGGGTTGTTCAGCGCACGGGGCGGCGTTACGGCGGGCAGGCCGTTGAGCAGCGTACCGGTGAAGTTGTTGAAACGGTCGTAGGCGCCGAGGCCGGTCAGGTTACCTGCCTGGCCGTAGGAAGCGCGGAGTTTGAGCGTGCTGACGGCGTTGGATTTGAACAGGCGCGAGGCCACCCAGCTCAGGCTGGCTTTCGGGTAGAAGTTGGCCTGGTTGCCGGACGAAAACGCCGAAGAGCCGTCGACACGACCGGCCAGGGTGAGGTACAGCATTTCGTCGTATCCGAAGGTCTCTTGCAGGAAGTAGCCGTTGACCGAAAGTTCGGAGAGCGACTGTACCGGCAGGGAGAACAGGTTGGATGCCGCCGAGATGTTGCGGATGAGCGGCGTCAGATCGCGGCCTTCCTGGGCCGTGAACTGGCTGCGCAGGTACTGGTACTGATAGCCAGCCGTGGTGGTGGAGGTCAGTTTGGCGCCCAGGCCGGTTTCATAGGTGGCCATCAGGTCGCTGTTGTACTGCATCACATTGGAGTTGGCCACAGCCACATAACCGTCGGGGAAGAAGGTGGCGGCTACGCCGGCATAAGGTACCCGCGGGTGGTATTCATTGCCCTGCAGGGAGTAGTTGTCCACGCCGAAGGTATAGTCCACCCGGAAGCCTTCAAAGGGGAACAGTTTCAGGCCGATGTCGGCGATGTTCCGGTTGGTGCGCTGGGTGATGTCGAAAGTTTCCACCACCGTGAGCGGGTTCAGACGGACGAGTTCTACCTGCTTGAGCGTGCCATCGGCGTTGCGATCGGTGATGTCCCACACGTTGTCGATGATAAAGATCGTGCTCACCGGGCTGAAGAAGTTGTTGCCGTTGGGCATGTCCTTGCTCTTGCTGTTGGTGTAGGCAAGTCCGGCGGTCATGGTGGCCCACTTGCTCAGCGTCTGGTTGAGGCGCAGGCGGCCGGTGTATTTGGTGAAGTTGGTGTTTTTGACGATCCCGTCGTTGTTGGCATAGCCCATCGAGGCGTAGTAGTTCGATTTTTCGTTGCCGCCGGTCACGGAGAGGTAGTTCTCGGTGCCGAATGCATTCTGAAACACTGCATCCTGATAGTCGTAGCGGTTGACGTCGTACTGATCGGTGATCAGAACCCGGTTTACCGGTCCAACTTTAACATAGCCAATGTTTTGCGCCTGTAGTTGCGCTTCTGAAGGGCCGAGATTAAGCAGAATGGTAAGGCGGTCCTGCGTGGTTTCCAGGCGGTCGCTTCCTTTTACGCCGAAGCGTTTGCCGTATTCGGTGAAAAAGATCTTTTTGCGGAGCTGGCTGATGCCGGCGCTGGTGCTGAACTCGATGGTGGGCTTGCTTGAGCGGCCGCGCTTGGTAAAGATCTGGACCACGCCATTCGAGGCCCGGGAGCCGTAGAGGGCTGCGGCGGAGGCGCCGTTGAGCACCTCGATGCGCTCGATATCGTTCGGGTTGATGTCAACCAGGCGGTTTTGGCCGGCCTGGAAACTGGTGGTCATGGCGTCGCCGCTGAGGTTGATGACGTTTTGCGAGGAGTTATCCACGATAACGCCGTCCACGATGTAGAGCGGGTCGGAGGAGCCTTTGATCGAGCTGGCGCCGCGCAGCCGGATGGAAAATCCGCCGGCAGGATCGCCCTGATTTTGACTGATCTGCGCACCGGCCACTTTGCCGGCCAGAGCGCCCAGCGGGTTCACCGTGGCAGCCTTTTCCAGGCTGCGGCCATCTACCACGCCGATCGAGTTGCCGAGTTGGCGGCGCGTGGAAGTGGGCGAGTTACCGGTGACGACCACTTCATCGAGTTTCAGAATGTCGCTTCCCAGCGTCACGTCCTCGGTGAAGCTGGCTTTGCCCAGCGCGATCGTGATGGAGCGGCGTTCGGTTTGAAAGCCGAAATAGCGAAATTCAAGGGTGTAGGTGCCTTCCGCTACGGCGCCGCTCAGGTCGTAAAAGCCGCGTTCGTCGGAGAAAGCCGCTTGACGGGCTTCGACCAACACAACTGATACGCTGGCGAGCGGAGCGCCCGTATCATCGGTAATGGTTCCTTTTACGGAGTAATTGACGGCCTGGGCAGACAGGGCTACGGGCATAAGCGCCAATAGCCAAACCGCCAGCCGTTTGGCCAGGGTAGTAAATTGCTTCATACAATTACAGGTTTGTGATAAGATTCAGTTTTATTTTCCGGATTAAAATAAAATTTGGAGATGTCTCAGCGTACTAAAACTTCGCGACAAAATTAGACAATCCTGGGCACTGTAGTTTGGTTTTAGATTTTAACATAAATCTTTTTCCGGTAAAGCACCAGACATACGACCCAGCAGGTCAGCAGGAAGCTCAGGGCAAAAAGCAGGGACCCAAACTCTCCGCCATTGATGGGCTTGAAAACATGCTGATAGATCCAGCCGAAAGCGGAAATCTCCTCTCCTCCGGCATCGCTCCATTTTATTATGATCAGTGTTTTGGTGAGCAGTCCGGCGAGCACGTAAGCAAACAGCGGATTGGCCCCGAAGACCAGGAAAAACTGCACATAGCGCTTGCCGTCGAGGATGTCGAGCGCCCAGACGCTGAACGCCAGCAGGATCATGGAAATTCCTCCGGTGTACAGCACGAAGGTGCTCGTCCACAGGCTTTTGTTGATCGGAAAAGCAAAATCCCAGATCAGGCCGGCTGCCGCCAGGGCAACGCCCCAGCCCAGCAGGTCGCGCACGGCCAGCATTTTTTGTTCCTGCCGTTTCTGCATGATCTGCCCGCTCCACCAGCCGAAGAGCACGGTTACTATGGCGGGCAGGGTGCTCAGTATCCCCTCCGGATCGAAGGGGATGCCCTTGCCTTTCCAAAGGTGGTTGGGCCCCAGCACGGCGAGGTCAAACTGCCGGACACCGTTGTATGCCAGTCCGTAGGGATCTTCCAGCGGCGGCGCCATGCCCAGCAGTAATGCCCAGTAGCCGAACAAAAGGGCCAATGCCGCGCCGATCAGCCAGCGGGCCGGCAAAGCCAGTGCCAGCAAGGCTGCCAGTCCGTAACCGAGGGCAAGGCGTTGCAAAACACCCATGATCCGGAGGCCGTCGAGTTCTTTTCCAACAAACGGAAAAGCCGCCAGCAAGAGTCCAAGGCCGAACAATACCGCCGTGCGGCGCAGGATCTTTCGAAGGATCGCCCCGTTCAGCGCACGGCCGTACTTTTCAAAGGAAAACCACATCGACACCCCGATGATGAACATAAAAGATGGAAAAACCAGGTCGGTAGGGGTGCAGCCATGCCAGTCGGCATGCCGGAGCGGCGCATACACATGCTCCCAAGTGCCCGGCGTGTTCACGATGAGCATGAAGGCAATGGTAAGGCCGCGGTAAAAATCAATGGACAGGTAGCGCATAATTCGGATATTATTAGGCAATTTAAAAATGAGCCTGCCGGCAATTCCGAACAAAGGAACAAATTTGAAATATAATTTCAATTAAGATTTTTACCGCTATGTACAGCCGTAGGACGAGTGTTCCTTTTCCATTATCTTTGCGGCGCCCAAACCAAATGCCGCTCCGAAGGAGCCAAAACGGCCTAACCACACCACCATGCAGAATCCGCAACCGTACCAACTCAAGCATAAAGTCCGGATCGTCACTGCCGCCAGCCTCTTCGACGGGCACGACGCAGCGATCAACATCATGCGCCGCATCATGCAAAGCAGCGGCGCCGAGATCATCCACCTCGGGCACAACCGCTCCGTACAGGAAATCGTGGACTGTGCCATCCAGGAAGACGTGCAAGGTATCGCCATCACTTCCTACCAGGGTGGCCACAACGAGTTTTTCAAATATATGTACGACCTGCTGAAGGAACGCGGCGCCGGGCATATCAAGATCTTTGGCGGCGGCGGCGGCACTATTTTGCCTGCCGAGATCGAAGAACTCCACGCCTATGGAATCGCCCGGATCTATCACCCCGACGATGGCCGCGCCATGGGGCTACAGGGCATGATCAATGACGTACTCAAACAGTGCGATACCCCCCTGCCTTCTACCGAGGAGAATGGGGGCGGCCTTGACGGGGAAATTCAGCGGTTCCATGAAAAAAATCCTGGCGCCATTGCCCGGATGATCACGATTGCTGAAAACGATCCGGAATTCTTTGAAAAGAAGATCCGGCCGGAACTCCGCGGCGGCGCTGCTTCCGGGGAATCGACTCCCGCCCCGCCTGTGCTGGGTATCACCGGTACCGGTGGCGCCGGAAAATCTTCGCTGGTGGACGAGCTGGTGCGCCGTTTCCTGCTCGACTTTCCCCAAAAAACCATCGGCATTATCTCCGTAGATCCCTCCAAGCGCAAAACCGGCGGCGCCCTGCTCGGCGACCGGATCCGGATGAACGCGATCGACAACCCCCGGGTTTATATGCGCTCGTTGGCCACGCGCCAGAGCAATCTGGCCCTGTCGAAATATGTGCAGTCGGCCGTGGAGATCCTCAAGGCTGCCCAATTCGACCTTATCATTCTGGAGACCAGCGGAATCGGCCAAAGCGATACCGAGATCATCGACCACAGCAACCTGTCGCTCTATGTGATGACCCCGGAGTTTGGCGCCGCCACCCAGTTGGAAAAGATCGACATGCTCGATTTTGCCGATGTGGTCGCCATCAACAAATTTGACAAACGGGGCGCCCTCGACGCTCTGCGGGACGTGCGGAAACAAGTACAGCGCAATCACAATGCCTGGGAAACACCGGTGGAGAACATGCCGGTGTTCGGTTGTATCGCCAGTCAGTTCAATGACCCCGGGGTGAACCAGCTGTACCGCCGGCTGATCGACCTGTTGGGGGAAAAATGCGGCGCCGATTTCCATTCCACGTTTACTGCCACCGACGAGCTCTCGGAAAAGATCTTCATCATCCCGCCCCAGCGCACCCGCTATCTGTCGGAAATTGCTGAAAACAACCGCTACTACGACAAGCAGGTGGAAGAACAGGTCGCCATTGCCCGGCAAATGTGGAACCTGAAAAAAGCCAAAGAGGCTTTTGAAACGGCACGCGAAGCGGGCGACAAAGAGGTGGCAGCCGCCCTGCAAAAACGATATGAAGCGCTGGAAGCGCAAATCGACTGGCGCTGCAAACGCATCCTGGAGGGACATGAAGCGAAAAAGGCTGCCTATGCCGCCGATGAATTTGTTTACTCGGTGCGCGGCAAGGAGGTGCGGGTGAAAACCTATACCGAAAGCCTGTCGCATACGCGCATCCCCCGCGTGGTATTTCCGAGATATGAAGACTGGGGCGATATTCTGCGCTGGCGCCTGCAGGAGAACGTTCCCGGCGAGTTTCCCTATACGGCCGGCGTGTTTCCGTTCAAACGCGAGGGTGAAGACCCCACCCGGATGTTTGCCGGCGAAGGCGGCCCCGAGCGCACCAACAAACGCTTTCATTACGTCTCCCAGGGTTTGCCTGCGGCGCGCCTGAGCACGGCCTTCGACTCGGTGACGCTTTACGGCGAAGATCCCGGCTACCGCCCCGATATCTACGGCAAGATCGGCAACTCCGGCGTGTCGGTCTGCTGCCTTGACGATGCCAAAAAACTGTACTCCGGTTTTGACCTCTGCGACCCGAAAACCTCGGTGTCGATGACCATCAACGGACCGGCAGCCACCGTAGCGGCTTTTTTTATGAACGCCGCCATCGACCAGCAATGTGAAAAATATATCCGGGAACATCAGCTGGAGCATTTGGTGGAAGCCCGGCTCAGGGAAAAATACGACAAACAGGGAGTGCCGCGGCCGCGCTATCACGCCGATGCGCTGCCGGCCGGAAACAATGGGCTTGGCCTTTTGTTACTCGGCATTACCGGCGATGAGGTGTTGCCGGCCGATGTGTATCAAAAAATAAAGCAATACGCCCTTTCGTCGGTGCGTGGCACCGTTCAGGCCGATATCCTGAAAGAAGACCAGGCGCAAAACACCTGTATTTTCAGCACGGAATTCAGCCTTCGGGTGATGGGCGACGTGCAGGCGTATTTTATTCAGAACAACGTCCGCAACTTCTATTCGGTATCCATTTCCGGGTATCACATCGCCGAAGCCGGCGCCAACCCGATCTCCCAGCTGGCCTTCACGCTGGCCAACGGCTTTACTTTTGTGGAGTACTACGTTTCCCGCGGGATGAACGTCAACGACTTCGCGCCCAACCTGTCTTTCTTTTTCTCCAATGGCGTGGACCCCGAATATGCCGTGATCGGCCGGGTAGCGCGCCGGATCTGGGCCAAGGCCATGCGCTTTAAGTACGGCGCCAACCAGCGCAGCCAGATGTTGAAATACCATATCCAGACTTCCGGCCGCTCGCTGCACGCACAGGAAATTGCGTTCAACGATATTCGCACCACCCTGCAGGCGCTGTACGCCATTTACGACAACTGCAATTCGCTGCACACCAACGCCTACGACGAGGCCATTACCACTCCGACGGAAGAATCGGTACGCCGGGCCATGGCTATTCAGTTGATCATCAACAAAGAACTGGGGCTGGCCAAGAATGAAAATCCCATACAGGGCAGTTTTATCATTGAGGAGCTGACCGATCTGGTAGAGGAGGCCGTGCTGGCCGAGTTCGACCGGATCACCGAACGCGGAGGCGTGTTGGGCGCCATGGAAACCATGTATCAGCGCGGCAAGATCCAGGAAGAAAGCCTGTATTATGAAACGCTCAAGCATACCGGCGAAATGCCGATCGTGGGCGTAAATACTTTTCTGAGCAAAGAGGGCTCGCCCACGATTTTGCCCAAAGAGGTTATTCGCGCCACCGAGGAAGAAAAAGAAGCCCAGATCAAGACCCTGCAACATTTGCAGGAAGCGAACATGGACAAGGCGAAGGATGCCCTGCGCAACCTGCAGCAGGCGGCTATCCACAACGAAAATATTTTTGCACAGTTGATGGAAGCCGTGAAATTCTGCTCGCTTGGGCAGATCACGCATGCCTTGTATGAGGTGGGCGGGCAATACCGCCGGAATATGTAGCCGTTTTCGAACGGATTAGATATTTTTGCGATGAACACTAATCTAATCCGTAACGAACATGCTCCGTTTATCCCCCGCCGCCGGCCTGGTGCTGGCCCTGTCTTGTTGTATTCAGCCCCTCCGGGCACAATTGATCGAACTCCCCTTGGATGAAATCCTCGGTCGTTCCCCCCTAATTTTGGAAGGCCGGGTGTTGGCGCAGAAATCCTTCTGGGATAACAATAGACACAATATTTACACCCAAAACACGGTCCGGGTCACGCGGATCTTCAAAGGCGTCACTTCCGCACCGGCCGAAATACAGGTAATCACCCTCGGTGGCATTGTAGATGATCGCATGGAGCTCGTGTCTGAGTCGGTGCAGTACGCCCCGGGCGATGCCGGTTTGTTTTGCCTGGTTCCCTGTGTGCTGGATTTGCCGGTAAGCCCGGCGTGGGAGAACTACGGTTCGCCGCACGGGTTTTTCCGCTACGACCTGCCCGGGAACACCGTAGCCCATCCCTTTCATCCGTTTGCCGGGATTGCCGCTTTTCGCGAGCAGGTCCGCAAATACACCGGAACGGCCTTCCTGGATTTACCGGGCGAACAACTCGAACCGGTGCCCGGCAATCGCGCTGTTCCTGTGATCAGCTCCTTTTCTCCCACGAGCACTACTGCAGGTACGGGCGCTACGTTGACCATAAATGGCAGCAATTTCGGCGCAAATCCCGGCGTAGTCCGTTTTCTGAATTCCAATTCCGGTGGGACATTTGACGCCGATGTTGCCGATATTGTCTCCTGGAACGACAATCAGATCGTGATCACAGTGCCCTCGCGCTCCACCAGTAGCGGAACGGCCGGTACCGGCACATTTCAGGTGCGCAACAGCACGAATGAAACGGGCACCAGCCCGAGCTCGCTTTACGTCGAATACGCTTATACAAACATTTCCTACAATGGCCAGAAATACGGTGGTAAACTGGTGGAAGACAACGGCAACGGCGGTATGACGTTTACCTTAAGCACTTCGCTGTGCAGCAGCAGCAACCAGGATGCTGTGAACGCCATCGGCAGAGCCATGCGCGAATGGCGCTGCGTGACGGGGGTAAACTGGGACTTTTCCGGTTCGACGACTTCCAGTACCGCCATTGCATCCGATGGCGTCAATATTGTCACCTTCGATGTAAGCGTCCCGCTTACCAATGGCGTGATCGGACGTACCACCAGCCGCTACACCGGTTGCCCCGGAGGGACAGAGTGGTATGTCAACGAAATCGACGTGAACCTGGACCAGGCAACCAACTGGTATTATTGCGATGCGGCTACAGTGCCCACCGGGAAAATTGATTTTCAGTCGGTTGTCTTCCACGAGTTGGGCCATGGCCACCAACTCGGCCATATTTACAACAGCTCGGCCGTTATGTACCCATCCATTTCCAGCACAGTCAACAAACGCACATTGAATGCGGATGAGGTCAATGGCGCCAATTTCATTATTGGCCAGGCCGGCAACTCCTGCGGACCGGCTCCCATGGCGCTTGTGCCTGCTCAAAATTGCCTGAATCTGACCCTGCCGGCCGCCTGCAACAGCGCAGGCCCCTGCACCGCTGCCCTGCCGGTGGAGCTCGTCAGTTTTCAGGGTACAGCCCGGGCGGAGGGTATCCTGATCGAATGGGCGACGGCCTCCGAGTGGAACAACGACCACTTTACGCTCGAGCGCGCTACAGATGCGTTGCACTTTGAATCCCTGCGGGAAATACCCGGTGAAGCCGCCTCCGTGCAGCTCCGGCAATACCGGCACCTTGACGAACAACCTTTTCCGGGCCTGAACTACTACCGCCTCTGGCAAACCGACTTCGACGGCAGCCGGCACCTGTTGGGCATGATCGCTGTAGCCTATGGTGAAAAAGACAACCCGGTCCGGGTTTTCCCCAACCCGGTAAGCGGCAGCGAACTGTTTGTACAGGCAGAAAACAGGGAAGCCGGCACAGAGTTGGAGCTCGTACTGACCGATTTACCCGGCCGGTTGATCCGGCGGGAGCGGATAGCAGAACCCAGCTCCGGGATTTCAACCTTTTCGCTTGACGGCCTGATGCCGGGTACCTATTTGTTGTTGGTATACAGCCCTGCCGACCGGCAGTTGTTGCAGCAATTGGTGGTGGTGAAACAGTAGTGCTGTCCCTACCGGTTCGTTTTCTCCTTCACGATATCCGGATTGATCGCTATGGCCTGTTTGCGGTACGCCTCACCGTTCACGGCATCGCCCATGATGTAGTAGGCGGTACCGAGGTCGAAGAGGTAGCTGGCGTTTTCCGGCGCCAGTTCCACGGCTTTTTTAAACCATTCGAGGGCTTCGGCATTTTTTCTCTGCACCCCGTTGGCCACGCCCAGCAGGCGGGCTGTTTCGGCGTCTTTCGGGTTGATCTGCCACGATTCGCTCAGGAATTGCATCGCCTTTGCCAGGTCGCCTTTTTGCTCGCCAAAGTATTTTCCGCCCTCGCGCAGGGCCAGTGCCAGGTAGGATTGGGGTTTGGGATCGCCCGAGGCGATTTGCGCAGCCAGGCGATAATCGGCCACGGCGCCGTCGAAGTTTTTCAGGTAGAACTGGCAGCCGGCGCGGGTGAGCAGGGCGTCTTTGTAGTTGGGATAGATCTTGATCGCCTGGCTGGCATAGTTGAAGGCTTGCTCGAACATCTTTTTTTGTTCCGCAGGGTCCTTTTCCTTTTGCGCTTTTTCAAACAGCACGCCGCCGCAGGCGTTGTTGATCTTGGCGCTGTTGACGGAGGTTTTTACATCGGTGAAGAACAGTTTTTCATTGCTGGCCCAAACGGGGTTGCGCAGAAGGGTCATGACGGAAAATACCAGCGCCGCGGCTCCGGCAATGCCCACGGCAGTTTTCCAGTTACTCAAACGGCTCAACAGGGTGGCCACGGCCAGGCAAAAACCTGCGGAGGGCATGAAGGCAAAGCGCTCGCCCATGTTGGTACCAACCGGAAAAACCAGGTTGGAGACAATGCTGATGGTGAGCAAAAAAAACAGGATGCCGAAACGCACCGGATCGCGTTGGGTAATACCCTTCAGGGCATACCACAACAGGAAACCGTAACCGGCCAGGCTCAGCAGGGCCATGGGCTTGGCAAAAGTCATGATCCCGATGGTGCGCGGGTAATAGTCGTGGGTAAGCGGATAGGGAAATACGAGCAACTGGATATAGCGGCCCAGGGTGTACATGATCGTGGCCAGTTTTTCGCCGCTGCTGAATGCCACCCATTGGCTGCCCTCGATCTTCAGGAAAGGATTGTTCATCAGTTCCATGGGCGCTGCGCCAAACTTCCATTGCAAAATGCTGCCCCGGATGATGAAAAACACCAAAAAGCCTGCCCACACGGGCACGGACGTCCGGATGCTTTGTCCTGGGGTTGCCGGGCGGAAAAACCAGAGCGCCAGCGGGATGACCACGACAAAAGTGGCCGCATTTTCTTTCGACAAACAGGCCAGAAAAAATACGGCGGCCGCCAGAATTCCCCACATCATCTTACCGGTATCGTATGCGCGCAGGGTGAGCCATAAGGCGCCCAGGCTGCCCAACAAAGTGACAATCTCGTCGCAGCCTTTTATGTTGGCCACCACCTCGGTATGAATGGGGTGGGCCGCAAACAACAGTGCGGCCATCCAGGCGATCAAAGGCGCCTGCTCCCGCCCTGCTTCCCAGCCTTTCAGCAGAAGCAGTAAGGTGCGGTAGAGTACCACGCAGGTGCCGGCAAAGAGCAACACCGTGAGCAAGTGGAACGGGAAGGGATTGTTTCCGGCAAATTGATATAAACAGGCGAACAGCACCAGCGTCAGCGGACGGTAGCGCCCGCCTGACACCAGG
>CAYVDV010000128.1:10970-12029 GCA_964450465.1 uncultured Saprospiraceae bacterium | reverse complement strand
ACGCTGGAGGTGGAAACAATGGAAGGGGAAGGAACTGAATTTATACTATTTTTACCAACACAACCCAAATCAGCGTGATCTGCGACGCTGCAAAGGACATTCTTATAACCGGAAAATAACTTGCCAACCTATGAATGCCAACTATAAAATCATAGTCGTCGACGACGAAGATGACCTCGAATTGCTCGTCCGCCAGCGCTATCGCCAGCAAGTGCGGGAGCGGTTGTATGAATTTCTCTTTGCCAAAAATGGACAGGAAGCGCTCGATTTATTGCAACAACACCCCGATACCGACGCCATTTTCAGCGATATCAACATGCCTAAAATGGATGGGCTTACCCTGTTAAGCAAGGTGCATGCGTCCTACCCGTTGCTTAAAACGGTCATTATTTCCGCATACAGCGACATGAAAAACATCCGGGTTGCCATGAACCGGGGCGCCTTTGATTTTGTCTGCAAACCCTTTGATTTTGAGGACCTGGACCAGACCCTGATAAAAACCGTCCGGGAAATCGAGCAGGTGCGGCATACGCTGGCATCCGTCCGGGAAAACAATATTCTGAAAATGTACGTGGACGGAAGTGTGTTGGACTTCATGTGCCGCAAAGATTTTGAAGAGTCCCTCATGGCCACGGAGGCGGTCGATGCTACCATCGCGTTCATTGATCTCTGCAGTTTTACCGCTCTTTCGGAGCAGGAACCGCCCGAGCTCGTCATCCGGCTGCTCAATAAATACTTCGACATTATGGTGGAGGAAGTCATCCGGGAGGACGGTAATGTGGACAAGTTTATCGGCGATGCTGTGCTGGCCGTTTTCCGTCGTGAAAACCATTTGGAGCGGGCGATCCGGGCAGCGTTGGCCATTCACGAGCGCTTGCAATCCGTTGAAGATACCCTTTCGGGCGGGCAACCATTCCTGCCGCGCGTCACCGTCGGCATTAATACCGGAGAACTGATTACCGGCAATGTCGGTTCGGCTGCTCTGCGCCGTTTTGATTTTACCGTCATCGGCGATGTGGTAAATACCGCACAGCGCCTGCAAGCAAAGGCAAAGCCCGG
>CAYVDV010000128.1:0-10870 GCA_964450465.1 uncultured Saprospiraceae bacterium | reverse complement strand
GCGGCTTGTCCGGCCAGCGAATACTGTGCCCCCGGGGTTGCGGTAAAGCGGGCTACCTCCCGGCTGTCGAGCGAAAACACGCGGATGCGGTGTACCGCATCGGCTTGCTCGAGGCGGAAATAGTCCGTCGTGGGATTCGGGAACAGCACGACGTTGGCGTTAGCCAGGCCATCATGCGTGCTGGACGACGGCGAGGTGAACAGGAAGGTCACGATCGTGGAATCGGCCGGGTTGTTCACGTTGGACATCTTGAGATTGATCACGCCGGAAGCGTTTGCAAGGCTGTCCCAGTTGAGAAAGTGCATGATGATATTGCCTGTAGCGCCGGGGCCCAGCTCGAAGGTTTTGGAATTAACGCCCTCCAAATAGCACAGGTTGATATCACATACCTTCGTTGCGCAACCGGTAGTAATATTGACAACCGAACGCTCCCATTTTATGGTTTGCGGAACGCCAGTCACATTGGTGATCACAAAATAGCCTTCTACATCTGGCTCGTTTTGGGGGGCTATAGTCCAAACCTCATTGGCTGAAACTGAAAAGGTTTGTGCAGAAGCAAAGCCGGCGCAAATGGCCAGAAGGAACAGGGTAGTAAATAAACGGATCATAAGCAAAATGTCTATTTTTAGCAGGTTTTGTAATATTTAAACAAAGATAAGCCGGTTGGACGGATACTCCGCCCTATTTTTGTTTTGGCTGAGGTTTTTTTTACCTCTTGTATGCCAATAGCAAAAAATATGATGAGAAAACTTAGAGCCGTCGCGCTCTTGATCTCCATATCCCTCCAGGTAAATGCGCAACTGCCTTTTGGAGCAATCGCCCCGGATTTTACGGCTTCCGATCTGGATGGACAAAGCTGGCATCTGTATGAATTGCTGGACCAGGGCAAAATCGTCGTGCTCGAATTCTCCGCTACCTGGTGTCCGCCTTGCTGGGCGTACCACAATAGCCATGCCATGCACCACTTCTACGAGCAGCACGGGCCGGATGGCGATGACCGGGCACGGGTGCTCTTTATCGAGGGCGACCCGAACACAAATACAAACTGCTTGTACGGGAGCTCCGGTTGCAACAACTATACCCCCGGAAACTGGGTAGCCGGCACTCCTTTCCCGATCCTCGATAATGCGGAAATCGCAGATACCTTTCAGGTCAGTTATTATCCGAGTATTTATGTGGTCTGCCCCAACCGGAAAGTTTACGAAGTGGGGCAGTGGAATGCCACCGATCTCTGGGAACAAGCCCTTCAGTGTCCGGTTGCTTTTGGCAATACCAATGCCGGGATATTCAATTATTCCACCGGCACGCCATTTTATGAAGTGTGCGACGAACTCGGGCTCCAGCCGGCATTTTCCCTGATCAATCTCGGGTCGGAGGCGCTTACCCAGGCTACCATCGCGCTGCAATGGAATAACAATACCGTACAAACCGTGGAATGGACCGGCAACCTGGGTCTGTATGGCGAGGTGCCGGTTGTGTTTGATCCCGTTGTCGTACTTGAAGGTGGAAAACTTGAAACCCGGCTTATTCATATCAACCAGGCGCCTCTGGATGACGATGGAACGAACAACCTGCAGTCCGATACCTTCCTGTCGGCCTGCACTTTCAACAGCCAGAAAATCCTGCTCAAGATCCGTACCGATCAATACGGGGCAGAAACCTACTGGGAATTGCGCGATGCGCAGGGCAATGTGCTGGAATCCGGCGGCAATCAGGAGGTAGGCCCTAATGGCGGCGGTATGTTCACCGGCATTGACGACGGGCCGGGCGCCTATGGAAATAACATCATTATCCGGGATACGCTGAACCTGCCCTCTCCGGGTTGCTATTCTATACACTTTGTCGATGCCTATGGCGACGGCATATGCTGCAACTACGGTACGGGGTACTACCGGTTGTACAATCTGGATGATCCCCTGCACCCCCTGCTTTCCGGCGGTGCATTCCGGGCTTACGACGACCGGACTTTTGGCGCCGACCTGTCCACGGCGGCCAACGAGCCGGAAGAGGGACTGTTTTCAGTGACCCTGTACCCCAATCCTGCCGGCGAATCCATTACCCTGGATATTGCCGTGCCGGAGCGCACGCTGGTCTCCGTCGCGCTGGTCAACAGCCTGGGCCAGACAGTCCTGCGGCTCCCGGCAGAATGGGCGCCGGAAGGTGAACACCAGCGGGTATTACCGCTGGGCGCTCTGCCGGAAGGTTTGTACTGGCTAAACCTGCTGGCAGAAAACCGGCAGATTACACGGAAATTTATCGTTCGGCGCTGAGTAAAAGGAGCGTCAGCGCTTTATAAACACCCGGCTTCCCGACAGGGATTTCCCTCCGCCGTCTCCGTCCAGCACCACGGCATAGGCTCCGGCCGGCCACGTACTGCAATCCAGTGTCCATACCTGCCGGCCTGCCGGATAGCGGCGCGGCGCCCTGCGGAGTATTTCGCGTCCTTGCCCGTCGAGTACCCGGAGCCCAAGTTTTGCCTCTGCCGGTAATTCCGCCTGCACCCGCAATTCTACAGAGCCGGGATTGGGGCTGACCGACAAGGCGAGAGCGGTAGTAGGGGCATTGGTTCCCACAAATTCCGCCATGGGCGCCTGCCAGACCCCCAGCCCGTGCGTGGCGACCCGCAGCTTGCGGTCGGCGCTGACGCTCAGGTGCATAACCGGAAAGGCACTGGGTGCATCGGCGGAAAAGATCTCCCAGGACTGCGTGCCGTTTCGCCACAGCCATACGCCGAGGTCGTTGCCGACATAAACGTTGTCGGGATAGAGCGGGTCGATCAGGATCGTGCTGGCGGGCACGTCAGGCAGGTTATTGCTGATATCCTGCCAAGTGTCGCCGCCGTCGAAGCTCCGGTACACGTGGCCGGTATTGAACCCCGCAAACGCAGCATAGACCATGTCCGGCCGGAGCGGGTCGTAGCTTATATCCATGCAAAGCCGGTCGGGCAGCCCGCTGATCGGCAGTGATTCGCCGGTTGCGGCGTTTACCCGGAATACCCGTGCGGCATCATTGATAAAGGGCGCCGTACTGCACAACAGAATGTCAGGGTCGGAAGGGTGGATCGCCATGGTCAGTATGGGGTCGCCGTCGGCCAGGTAACCTTTGGTGGCGTTGGTCCAGGTTTCGCCGCCGTCTTTCGAACGGTACAGGCTCTGGGCGCCGGCGTACATGCGCTGGGGATCGGTTGGCCAAAGTTCGAAAGGGCCGTTGAAACAGGGGTCCTCGTTGTTCATTTCCGACGTGGTGATCCCGTAAAAACTCTGTCCGCCATTCGTGCTCTTGAACAGGTTGAGGTACTGCGCGGAGGCGTACATGATCTGATCGTTGAGCGGATTGATCGCAGTGCATTCGCCGTCGCCGCCGATCACCCGGGTCCAGGCGTCCTGACCGGTGTAAATGGCGGTTGAGTTGTCCTGCATGCCGCCGATGCACAGCAGCGGATTGGTGGTGGAGTTGCCCAGGTTGGCATAGAACTGCTGGGTTTGATAGCCGCCATTGCGCCCTTCCCAGGTATTTCCGCCGTCGCTGGAGGCGAAGATGCCGCCGTCGGTCACGCAGTACACCTTGTTGACATCCTGAGTTGACCAGTACAACCGGTGAATGTCGGCATGTACGTAATTGGACGGGCCTTCGGGGCCACCCACCGGCACCTGGCCGAAATACCAGCTGTACCAAAGCGTTTGCCGCACCACACTGGCGCCGCTGTTGGTGGAGGTCCAGAGGTCAATGCCGCTCCAGATGATCCGGTCGGGTTTGGTGGGGTGTATGGCTATGTCGTGCGAATACCAGCCCTGGTAGCTGCAAACATCGCTGGTGCTGACCTTGGTCCAGGAGTCGCCGTTGTTCGTACTTTTGTATAAGCCTTCCTGCACGAAATCATTGCCAACGGAGGCATAGATGACATTGGGCTGGCCGGCGCAAATACCGAGCAGCGCCTTGCCGGAGTAAATGCTTGCGATGCCGTTGTTCAGCAGGGTGAACGTGTTCCCGCCATCGGTAGAGCGGAAGATCCCGCTGATGTTCTCGTCGTTCAGCGAGCCGTGGGTCACGAAAACGACGCCAGTGTCGGCCGGGCTGATCTCGATGTCCACGGCCATTTTGCGGTTGTGCACGGTTTGCCAGCTGGCGCCGGCATCGGTGCTGCGCAGGAGTCCTTCGGTGGTAGCGGCATACACCGTTGCGGGGCGGAGCGGGTTGATCTTGATGTCCTGCACACCGCGCAGATCGCCATAACTCCAGTCCAGGCTTTTGGTCCAGCTTTGGCCGCCGTCGGTACTTTTCAGGATACCGATCCCGTAAGTGCCCCGGGTGGTCCGGAACGCCACGTTAGGCATGGAATTTTCCATATTATACACCTCTCCGGTACCGATATAAAGCACATCGGGGTTTTGCGGGTCGATGGCTATGGCGCTGACGCCCATGACCGGGTATCCGGTTTCCACGCGCTGCCAGGCCTTGGCGCCGCGGCCACCGGTGGTCGATTTCCACAGGCCGCCGGATGCGCTGCCTGCGTACAAAATGGTCGTGTCGAGGGGATGTATGGCCAGACAAAGGGTACGGCCGCCGATATTTTTAGGGCCGATGGCTTCCCAGTTACCGCTGCGGCCGGAGCTGTGCAGGCTGGCTTCCAGACGCATTTGCGCCAGCGCTTCGGCGTATTTTTCGGTGTGAAAATGGCCGTCCGGATAGCTGCGGGCCATAGCCCACATGCGCAGACTCTCACCCGCGTGGGAGGGGGAGTGCTCGTCCCGGTCCGGGCGGGTATGGGTACAGGCGGCAATCCAGATGAGGGGTAATACGAAGAGGTAGCGGAACATCACGTCGATTTTTGCGGTAAAAATGACAAATTGGTCCCGCACTGTTGCAGGGAGCTGGGCAGATTGAACGGGATTGGCAAAAAAACTCAGCAAAGGCGATCGGCGATGGCCTGTGCCACCCGCTGCCCGTCCATAGCCGCGGAAAGGATCCCGCCGGCGTAGCCCGCGCCTTCGCCGCAGGGATAAAGGCCTTCTACTTCCGGGTGCATCAGCGTAGCCGGATCGCGCGGGATGCGCACCGGGGCACTGGTCCGGCTTTCGGTACCCACCACCACCGCCTCCCGGGAATAGTAGCCGCGCATCATTTTGCCAAATTGGGACAGCCCGTCGCGGAGCCGCTGGTAGATAAATGGCGGCAATAATTCGTACAGGGGCGCGGGGAACAATCCCGGTATGTAGGAGGAAGCCGGCAGGTTGGCGGACAGGCGCCCGGACAGGAAATCCGGCAAGCGAAGGGCGGGGCCTTTTTGGCTGCCGTCGCCGGCGCCAAACATGCGCCGTTCCACTTCGGCCTGAAACTCGAGATGGGCAAACACCCCGTGTTTTTGCCAGGGCGCCAGGTCTTCCGCTTCCACGGCTGTAACCACACCCGAGTTGGCAAAGGGCGAATCGCGGCGGCTCATGCTCATGCCGTTCACCACAATTTCGCCGGGGGCCGTGGCTGCCGGCACGATAAGCCCGCCCGGACACATGCAAAACGAGAATACGCCCCGGTGTTGTATCTGACAGACCAGGCTGTAACTGGCTGCAGGCAAATTTTCGTGGCGGGGGTTCTGGTGGTACTGGATCCCGTCGATCAGCGATTGCGGGTGTTCCACGCGTACGCCCAGGGCAAAGGGCTTGGGTTCGATTCGAATGCCTTTGGCGTGCAAAAGCCGGTAAATGTCGCGGGCGGAGTGGCCGGTGGCGAGCAGCACGGCATCAGCCAGCCATTCGCGCTCCGGCGCTGTTTGTTCCGGGTCCGTGTTTTGGGTTCGGACGCCCATTACGCGCCCGGCTTTCAGGAGGATATCGGTTACCTGCTGGCCGAAATGCACCTCGCCGCCGTAGTGGAGGATAGTTTCCCGGATGTTTTGCACCACGCCGGGCAATTTATTGGAGCCGATATGGGGGTGGGCCTCAACGAGGATGTCGGATTTGGCGCCATGTTCGACCAGCAGGCGCAAGGCTTTGCGCAGATCGCCGCGTTTGACAGAGCGGGTGTAGAGCTTGCCGTCGGAGTAGGTGCCCGCCCCGCCTTCGCCAAAGCAGTAGTTGGAATGCGGGTTCACTTCGCCGAATTGCTGGATGGCGCGCAGGTCCCGCCGCCGGGTGCGGACATCTTTGCCCCGGTCAAGCACGATGGGTTGGATTCCCCTTTCCAGGAGATCCAATGCGGCGAAATAACCGGCCGGGCCGGCGCCGACAATGATCACTTTGCCCTGCCGCCCGTCAACAGGCCGGAAATTGCCCAGCAGGGCGGGTTCGGGGTGAAAAACCTCGCCAGGGCCATAGATTTCCACCCGCAGGCGGAAAACCGGGCTGCTGCCCCGGGCATCGAGCGATGCTTTCAGCACTTCCAGGTGTGCGATCCGTTCCGGTGCAATACCGGTCTGCCGGGCGGCTTTCCGAAGCAGGAGGGCATCGTCGTAGCGTTCATCCGGCTGGAGGACAAGTTCGAGTGTAGTAGGCATAGAGTGGTTCCGTATTTATCGGAAAAACAGGTATGGTCAGTTTGGTTTTCGGCGCAATGTCTTCGGCTGATCAATTTGCTCGGGCGTCCATTCGGCGGGGTCCCATTCGTAAATATCCGGAACGAAGATCTTGACGGTGGTCTGTTCCACGCATTTGGCGCGCATACCGGGCAATTTAATGTCTTCGCGTTTGCGCACCCGGGTATAGATGCGCATGGTGTTGCCGTTAGCCGTGGTATCGAACGCATAACGCCCCTTTTCGATCAGGTAATTGACGATTTCCGGCGAGGCGTCCCAAATTTGGATATTGGCCTCCGTCAGGATGCTGTTGCCGGCCCACACGTGCAGTTCGGGATAGGTAAAACCCACAATGTCGAGTTCAACCGTTTCAATCGAGTCCACTTCAAAAACCTGATATACGGTGCGTTCCATTTGCGCGGAAGCATGAAAACTGAGGAGCAGGCTGCACCAAAAAAAGAATGCCCGGTTGGTCATGTATTTATTTTTTGAAACGCAAAAGTAGGGCTAAACCTGCAGGAAAACCACTGTGTTCCGGTGATATATCCGGTTCGGCGCAGCCTGTAGTCGTAAAAAACGCGCGCCTGCCACCAATCGTATGGATAGCAGGCGCGCCTGGATACTGCATCTGTGCCTTTTTCGGCACAGGACTTGAAATCGCTACTTCACCGGGAAGGTCTTATTTTGAACTGTCCGCCATGGCAGGCGGGTTTTGCAGTACCACTTCTAAATCTTGCGGGACAAAAACGACGTAGGATATGTTTTCCCGGAGTTCTTCTCCTTTTACCCGCACCAACTTATACAGGTTCGGAGCGGAGATAAGCATAGTTTCTTCCTTGGTTTCTGCTCGCAGGTTGTAGCGGCCGACTGTAGCCAGCTGGTCGAGCATGGACATGCTGCCGGACGGCAGGTTAACCATAATCTCGATGCGAATTGTGTTGTGATTCCAAACTTTCAGGTCAACTGTTCCGGGTAGATCAAAAATGATGCGCGAGTGGCCCTCTGTGTTGAACGCTTTGGTAAACGTTTTTTCAGCCGTCTGAGCGAATGCGCCGAGCGCGAACGTCAGGAGGAGTACGAATGATGCGATGCGTTTTGTCATAACAAACCTCCTTTTTTATTGGTCCAAAATAAAGCATTTTTTTTGGGATTGTCAAGTAATATTAAATGTTAATTTTCGTTGCCGTGAAAAACCTGGCAAAGGCCGCTTATTTGACGATGCGTATAAGCGTTTGTTTAAAGCTGCTTTGCATTACCTTCGCGGCTATTCTTTAAGACGAAATAAAACAGGCAAACGCTGGGTGCTCCGGTTAAGTTAAGAAATATTTAACCCTGCTCCCTCGATTCATGCCGTTCAAACTCACTATGCGTCCCATTTCTGTTGTTATCTGGCTGCTTCTCCTTGGTATCAGCCCACGCCTGTCCGGCCAAAACGCTTTGCTGCAATCCGGCCCCATGGTGGGCTATGCCGATATGAAAGAGGTCCTGCTCTGGGCACAAACCACCCGCCCGGCTGATGTGAAATTTGAATACTGGGATCTGGAGCAACCGGAAAAAAAGTTTCATACCGACCCGGTGCAGACCCGAAAAAGCGATGGTTATACGGCAAAATGCATTGCCGACCAGGTAGAGCCCGGCCGGCGCTACGCCTATGCGCTGCTCATTGACGAGATCCGGATTGCCCTTCCTTATCCGACGGAATTTAAAACCCAGCCCCTCTGGCAATGGCGCACCGACCCGCCTGCTTTTTCCCTGGCCACCGGCAGCTGCGCCTATATCAACGAACCGGTTTATGACCGGCCGGGCACGCCATACGGCAGCGAATACCAGATCTTTACTGCGATCAATGCCCAAAAACCCGATCTGATGGTCTGGCTGGGCGACAACACGTATTACCGGGAGCCCGATTGGGCCACGCGAACCGGCATGCTGCACCGGTACACCCATGACCGCTCGCTGCCCGAACTGCAGCCTTTGCTGGCCTCCACCAGCCACTACGCGATCTGGGATGACCATGACTTCGGCCCCAACGACAGCGATGGCACCTGGATACACAAAGAAACCGCCTGGGATGTTTTCCGCGCTTTTTGGGGGAATCCCACCTACGGCGTAAATGGCCAGAAGGGATGCACCACCTGGTTCCAGTATGCCGACGTCGATTTCTTTTTACTGGACAACCGGTATTTCCGCACGCCCAACGAGTGCGGGTCCTGTGACCGGACCATGCTAGGCAAAGCGCAGCTGGACTGGTTTCTGAGCGCCCTGGCCGCCAGCCGGGCACCGTTCAAGATCGTGGCTATCGGCAACCAGGTGATCACCTCAAACGATAACAACGAAACCTATGCCCACTTTTTTCAGGCGGAGCGCGACAGTATTCTGGCGCATATCGAGCGGGAACAGATCAAAGGCGTGATCTTCCTGACGGGCGACCGGCATTTCACCGAACTCAGCGCCCTTAAAAACAATGCCGGAAACTGGGTTTATGACTTGACTACGTCTTCGCTGACAGCCGGGGTAAATACCCGCGCGTCTCAGGAGACCAACAGTTACCGGATTGACGGCACCCTGGTGGCCCAGCACAACTTTTCCGTGCTCCGCTTCTCCGGGCCGCGCACCAAACGGCAACTTTCTATTACCGTGTACGGCGTTGACGGGCAGGAACTTTGGACCAATACCATCCTGCCTAATGGGGAGATTGGAAATTAGGCAATTGCGAAATTTGAAAATTATACATGGCAGCATCACACAATCCGGTAGGCGTCATTGGCGCGGGTAGTTTTGGCACGGCAGTGGCTAATATCCTCGCGCAGAATGCCGAGGTTTTGCTTTTTAGCCGAAAGCCAGAGACCATGGAGGAGATTAACCGTTCCCGCCGGCATCTGGGGGTGGATATATCCCCGCGCGTCACAGCCACCAGCGATCTTGCCGAACTGGCCCGGCACTGCACCCTGCTCTTTCCGATTGTTCCTTCTACCAGCTTTCGCCGGATGATGCATGCCCTGGGCCCACACCTGCGCCCCCATCATATTGTAATTCATGGTACCAAAGGATTTGATTTGAAAGATATGGAAGAGGAGGACCTGAATACGCCGGGTATCGTAGTGACCCGGGCGAATGTGCGTACCATGAGTGAAGTCGTGAAGGAAGAAAGCAGTGTCGTTCGGGTGGGTTGTTTGTCTGGGCCCAATCTGGCTGCCGAGATCATGGCAGGGCAGCCGGCGGCCACGCTGGTCGGCAGCCGCTTCCGGGAAGTGATCCAAGCCGGGCAGAATTCGCTCAACAGTCCGCGTTTTCGCGTTTTTGGCTCTTATGATCTGCTGGGGGCCGAGCTGGCCGGGGCGCTCAAGAATATCATTGCGCTGGGTTCCGGCGTATTAGGCGGGCTTGGGCTCGGCCGCAATATTCAGGGGCTGCTGATTGCCCGCGGGCTGGCGGAAATGGTCTATTTCGGCAAATCACTGGGCGCCTCCAGCCAGGCCTTTATCGGTGTGGCCGGCATTGGCGATCTGGTGGCAACGGCTACCAGTATTAACAGTCGCAATTACACCTTTGGTACCCGCTTGGCTCAGGGGGAAACGGCTGCGCAGATCCGTGAAACAATGCCCGAGTTGGCTGAAGGGGTCCGAACCCTCCGCATTGCCCGGCAACTGGCCCGCCAATATAAATTGCACGTGCCCATCACCTCCACGCTTCATTCCGTTGTCTTTGAAGGCCTGCCTGTTGAAAAGGCGCTGGAGTACCTGATGACCTACCCCTATGCAATCGATGTAGATTTTCTCTAAATGCCGCAGGCGGCTTGCGGTGGCAGTACGCGTACGCCTTTTTGAGAAACGATATTTTTTCGGCAAATTTGCAGAGCCCCGGCTACGCGACTGGCGTGCCCGGCATTGTATATCAAGGATTTCATAGTTCCTAAACTTCCGCCATTATGCGCACCCGCTTTGTTGGTATCGTCCTGATTTTTTCGCTCCAGCTGTCCGCCCAGGATGAAAAAGCGCCGTATTACATACAACAGGCACCCGTTCAGCAAATGGCGCTCAATTGTTACGAGCGCAATCTGGAGGAAGGGCTGGCGGCACAACGCCGGGGCGACTGCCGTCTGGCCCTGCGCTGGTTTCGCGATGCGGAAAGTTGCCCGGAGGTATTGCTGGACAACGGGCGACTGGAAGAGTTGAAGGCTTTGATCGCCCAGTGTGAACAGAAAAAGACAACCGTATCCGCAATGCCGCAGGCAGCCGCTCGTACCCTCGCAACAGCAGCACCGGAATTGCGGTCCGAAAAAAGCGCAGGAGCAGCCCACCGGCGTTTTAGCCCCAGCAAGGCGTTTCTGCTCTACGACAAACCGGATTGTTTCGATGTTAC
>CAYVDV010000127.1:0-12047 GCA_964450465.1 uncultured Saprospiraceae bacterium | reverse complement strand
TTTTTATGAAAGCGGCCCTCCAGGGCATCTGCTTCCTGTTTTTTGACATCGCCCAGCCGGAAACGCAGGAACCGGATAATCACGTTGTCCGCGTTGATGACAACCGGAAAATCGCGGATACAGATCCCGTCGCCGGGCGCTGTTTGTCCGGCGATGGTGAGGTCGCCATTCAGGATGGTGAGTTTTGATTGAAGGGCGATCGTACCGGAAACCTTGAACAGTATATAGCGGGGGCCAAGCGCTTCCACGGCTGCCCGCAGGCTTCCGGGGCCCGAATCGTTCAGGTTGGTAACAAAAAGCACTTTCCCGCCGCGGCCGCCGGTTGTTTTCCGGCCAAAACCTTCCGCACCTGGGAAGGCAAAGGCTTCTTCCACCACCTGAACCGGCCCATCGTCCGGGATAATGGGATCTTCCGTGTTTTTCTGCTTGTGACAGGCATGTAAAACGGCGCTCAGGCAAATACCTGAAAACAAACTCCAGCAAGTGAAACGGTTCATGGTAATTTTTTTCAAATTAAAGCGAGAAAAGGCATGGACGTGAAGACCATGCCCTTTCATCATCTATCAAATCTATCAATGAAACCTAATCTTAGAGTTTCGCTCTCCAACGGGGATCGCCTGAATCATATTTTCCGGCAAAACCGCTGTCTTTGAAATTGAAGTCCAGTCCGGTGTATGGATCTTTCCACAAGTTTGCTGCCGTACCATTGTAGGTCAGGGCAGGAAATCCCGGGATCTCCGAACCTGCAGTGAATGCGAAGTCCGAAGTGGCATACGTATTGACAATATTAAAGCTCGTAGCTTCCAGACCGGCATAAATACCGCGTACCGCCAGATTGCCCGTCATACCTTCATCCCAGGCATGGCCCCAAACCGTGTTTGTGATCGTTATGCCGTTCAGTACATTACTCAATAAACCTGCAGTGCCCCGCCAGCGGAAAACGATGCCATCCGGGTCTGCCAGTTCGCTCATGGTACAGGCATCGATCAGGATGGATTGGGAATTTTGCCGGGATGTCATGAACGAATGAATCTTGCTGAACGTACTGTTGGTCAGCGCAATATCATCCACGGCGGCATTGCCGTCGCCATCCGTATCGGTAGTGAGAATACCATAGCCCCCGATATGATGCACGATGCAATTATTGATGGTGTACTTTTTCAGGAACACCTTGGAACGGATGCGAATAATTCCCCGGAAGGTATTGATGATACAATTGTCGAAGGTCAGTTCGTTGATCGTCGTCACGTTCGAGTTGTTCGGATTGAACACATAGTCGCCTCCGATATCCTCGCCCCGGAGTTCAAGGTCAATGAAGCGGATATGGTCCACGGTAGCCCCGTCGGCTACATTCCAGTTGCCGGTGGTGTACAGGATGGCTTTCTGCGTGCCAAAACCGTACGCTCCCCGGATCGTGATGGATTTATCCAGCGCTGCGGAAGGCAAATTGTACTGGAACCCTTTTTTCACCAGAATGATCTGGCCGTCGGTTGCGGTAGTCACGGCATTCACTACGGCGTCGGGATCTTCCGAAGTACTCAGGTCGATCACATTGGGATCGTTAGGATCTACCGCTCTTTCCAGGGTGAGGTAGGTTTCCCAACCCCGGAGCGTTGTGCCGCTGTAAATAGCGATCTGGTACGCCGTTTCCGGGTCCAGGCCGGTAACGATAAATTCACCATTTGCCTGTGCGGCGGCATCCACATCAAATTCAGCCAGCGGTGTGGTCAGTTTCAGATCCGAAGTGGTAAAGGTCCGTATTTTGGTTACCGCAGCTCCTGCAACCTGCCAGCTCACGCGGGCCGCAACGTCAATGACGTCCGCGGGCTCCGGGATATTCAGGATGGACGGAAAGCGCTCCGTGCGGACGTTCCCCAGGTCAGATACCTTACTGTCGTATTGAGGGTCGGCTGCATGGGCCGTCACCCGAACCTGATAAAGGGTATTCCAAAACAAGGGGTCGCCATTCAGCAACGCGTCGTCAATAACCACATAGTTGGTATCGGACTGGATGGTATAATCAATCGTGGCGAAGGTGTCCCGGCTGAGTTCGATGGTGTAGGAAACGGCCTCTTTGATATTTCCCATATTCACGATAATGGAATTGCCCACAGCCTTGAGTTCTTCATTCAGCACCGGCCGGAAAAGACGCGTCTTCTCGTAGGTAACCTCTTTTTCGCACGCGGCAAGCACCATCGTCACACCTGCGATCAGAAAGAGCAGCGCCCTGCTTATGTTAAAATTGAGTATATTCATTGTTGTTGAATTTAGTATTTATGGAAATAGGCGCTGGCATCAGAAACCATAACCGTCGTTTTTCAGCACACCCTGGCTGTTGGTGATGGCCTCTTCCGGGATCGGGAAGATATACCGCACCACGCCGGGCCTCGGACCGTCGGTAGTATAGTTTCGCCAATCTTTGAGAATCCAGTTCTGGTACGTGGTGGCATCGCTATGCAGGGCCAGGAGCCATGATTCGCGGGTCCAGGTATCGTCCGGCGCAGCAGCCACTTTGTGATTCGGGTTCAACACGGTAAAGCGCCCGCTGGCATCCCGTTTCCAATAAATATAGTCCGGCAATTCGGAGTACTGCCCGGTTCCGGTGAAAGCATCGTCGGCCATTTGTTTTAAAGCATCTACCGTTTCCGACATTTTTTCGGAGTATATACCCCAGCGGATCAGTTCGTACTTGCGGATCATTTCGCCGCCAAATTCCCATGCCCGTTCATTCACCAGCGCTTCAAAGAAACTCGATTTGCTGGACGCGGCCGTTGCTACGTACATATCAACTTTGTCGCCCCAATGTGCAGGATCAAAGGCGCGCTGGCGTACCCGCTTGAAGGCTGCCTGTGCAGACGCGGTAGGCCCGTTTAACTCATTTTCTGCTTCCGCGTACATGAGCAATACGTCGGAGTACCGCAGCATCGGCCAGTTGATCCCCGTGCCTTTGGCAGAGGATGCCCCGGGGCCTTTATCCAGGAAATAGCGGCTCCACTTGCCCTGAGCGATATTGGAAATACCGCCATTGCAAAACACTTCCTCAAAGTTGGTATTGACTTCCCAGTACGCGCAGGCGACGTCCCGGCGCTTGTCGAGCGTATCGAAGGAGTAGTAATACGTCGGCGGCATCGCCATGTAGTTGTTGCCGGAGCCGTAATCGTGTGATGCCGTGGCACCGCCCCGAACGGTAATCCCGATATTCCAGCCCACATCGCCGTTGCCGATGGCAAAAGGAACCTCGAAGAGGATTTCGTCGTTCAACGGAGAGATGAACTTGCATTCATTCATAAAGATCTGGCGGTAGTCGGCAGGCAGCGGGCGATCCTTCAGCGTCATCAGTTTTTCCGTATAATCCTTGGCGATCTGATAATAGGTCAGGTAGTCGCTCTTGCGGTCCATGTTCAGATCGGGCTTCAGGAAATACCCGCCGCGTTGGAGGGCAAGGCGGGCGATCATCCCAAGCGTGTATTCGCGGTTTACCTGTTCGATGCCGTTGGGTAACTCATCGGCCCAGAGCATTTTACCCTCGATATCCATCATGTCCCGGATGCATTGGGCCAGAATCTCGTTGCGGTCTTCTTTTCCGAGGAAAAAATCGTTGCCAGCCTTAGGCGCCAGACGGACGTTCGGCACATCGCCGAAGTAATAGACCAGCATGCTGTACCAGTATGCACGAAGGGTGTACGCCTCGCCGAGCATGTGATACATTTGTTTGGAAGTCTGGACATCACTGGAATTCAGTGCGCTGCTCGATTCAATCCCCTCAATGGCGATGTTTGCATCGCGGATGGCTGTGTAGGCGGCATTCCAGAACTGGCGCAGGTCGCCATTGCTGGACAATGCGTTTAAATCCCAGATCTGGTAGCGGTCGCTGGAGCTGGTCCAGCCGCTCTGACGCTCGATGTCCGTGTTGCCGGTCATATTGTTCGACAACCTGGAGCGGAAGCCATCCACACCAAACTGTACATATATGGCGTTCACGCCTTTGCGGGCGTCGTCCACGTTGGAATATACATATTGCGTATCAAAAGTTGAGATGGAATCCGGCTCTAAAAAATCCTTGCAGGAGGGCAACATAAGTATCGCCCCGGCAATGATCAGAAAATTTCGCAGTTTCATATAGATTTCGTTTAGAAATGATAGCAATTTAGAAAGTGATGTTTAAGCCAAAGGTGTACGAACGGCTGCGCGGGAAAGACGAATAGTCCACACCCGGCGTGAGGGCAGCGTACGAAGAACTTCTCGTAGTGCTGACTTCCGGATCGTAACCGGAGTACTTGGTCCAGAGATGGAGGTTCGTGCCTGTGACATATACCCGGAATTGCGACATGCCCAGGCGGGAACTCATCCGGCTTGGCAGTGTGTACCCGATATTTACATTGTTCAGGCGCAGGAAGGAACCGTCTTCAACGGCCCAGCTGTGGATCACGGCCTGTGCCACGCCATAGCTGTTGTGCGACCAAATCGTCTTGCCGGCATTCATCTGTGCCAGTTGATCCAGCGCAGTCACCACTTCACCCGGCGTGCCGGTGTACGACCCGTCCATATCGATATAGGTAAAGCGGTTGTCGGAGTTCATAGTGTTCAGCAAATTGCCATATGTAACACGGCGGAACTGATTGTACTGGATTTTACCGGTGTTGTACACGTCGTTACCCACAGACCAGTTAAAGAAAACAGCCGCATCAAATCCTTTGAATTTGGCATCGAAGCCAAAGCCTCCTGCTGCCTTCGGCAGGGTGTTGCCGATCACCTGGCGGTCATTGCTGTTGATGACGCCGTCGCCGTTCAGGTCTTTCAGTTTCAGGAAGCCCGGGCGGATGTTTTGATTGCCCACGGTATTGCCTGCATTCGCTATGCCGTCTTTCAGAAGATAAGAATTGGTCACCGGATCGTAGCTCTGGAAATCATCCGTGGAGTAGTACCCGTCGGTTACATAACCGTAAATGTCGCCCAGGGTGCCGCCCACCTCGAGGTAGAAGTCATTCTGGTCCTTCAGATCGGTGCTGGCCCAGTTCGACTGGAAGAAACGGGAGTCCGTGCCGTCCAGTTTTTCCACCTTGGCCTTGTTTATGCCAAAGTTGACGTTGGCAGACAGGAAAAAGTTCTTCTTGTCAACCAGGTAGGTGGTAAGCCCCAGTTCCACGCCCTGATTGGATGTGGTGCCGATATTGTTCCACTGGGTGCTGAAGCCCGTATTGGATGGAATGGCGGACTGGAGCAGCAAGTCACGGGTTGTGTTCTTGTAGAGGTCAAAGGCGCCCGAAACCTTGCCCTGGAACAAGGTGAAGTCAAGGCCGATGTTCCGGTTCACGGTGGTTTCCCACTTGATGTTCGGGTTGTACAGCGTGCTTCCCGTGGGGGTATAGTACACATTGTCCACATTGCCGAAACCGGGGCCGCGGAGCGTAGAACCGACGAACAGGAATTGGGTGGCAGTCGGGTCGATCCGGTCATTACCGGTTTCGCCATAGCTGGCGCGGAGTTTCAGTTCATTGATAAACCGCACATCTTTCAGGAAGTCTTCTTCCGAGAGCTTCCAGCCCAGCGCTACGGCGGGGAAAATACCCACCCGGTTGCCGGCAGCAAATTTGCTGGATGCATCCACCCGGAACGTGGTGGTCAGCAGGTAACGGTTATTCAGTTGATAGTTGATCCGGCCAAAACCCGAAACCCGGTTGGAGTTGGTAAAGTCCGATGTCTCATGCCGGTCGGTGCGCCCGAAGGTCATATTGGCAAACAATTCCTCCGGAGTGATGGACAAGCGAAAATCTTCGGCGCGGATGAAGTCGGATTTACCGCCATTGGAGTAAATCTCGTGGCCGAGCAGGAAGTCCAGCTCCTGGTTGTGAAGTCCGTCCACTTTATAGGACAAGGTATTCAGCCAGCGGTAGGAATTGTATTCGGTGTTGCTTTTTTGACCAAGTGGCAAACTGCCGCCGTTGTTAAAGGATTCGCTGGTCAGCGGGCCGTAAAAACGCAGATTAGTGTCAAATGTCTTGGATCCGGTGATCGTACTCTTCAGATCAAAATTGTGAAATACCGACCAGTTAAGGGCTGCATTCAGCACATAATCGTTGGTGGTCCGCTTCCTCCAGTCCTGTTTGACCAGATCGGTGGGGTTCACCAGGCTTTTCAGGAAGGTCTGGTAATCGTCGTTGGGATCGATCGCATTCAGGTCGATGACCAGTTCGTCGGCGATACCATTTACCGGACGGGTCTGCACGGCATCCTTGATGTTGATTTGCGCACTGCCCGAGGTGCCGGCGCCATCCACGATCGTTTTGGTGATCCGGGAGGAGGCTTCAAACCGGAGTTTTTTGGAAATATCCTGGGTCAGTTTAAAGTTCAGCGCGTTGCGGGTGTACCCGGAACCGATCATCAGCCCTTCGTCGGTATTGTTGGTCAGGCTGAGACTCAGCTTGGTATTTTGCGAGCCGCCGCTGAGATTAATATTGTGATACTGCGACCAGTTTGGCGAGCCAAACAACTCATCCTGCCAATCGGTCGGTTTTTTCTGCCGGTACAGTTCCAGATCGTCGAACTTGCCGAAGAATTTTTCGAAATTCCGGAGATCGGCATCCGAGCGCAGTTTTGCATATTCGTAATTGGCCAAAGCAAACTCATAAGGCGACAGCACCTCGTATTTCCGGTCTTGCGGGAGTTGTTTGAATTGGGCAAATCCGTTGTACGATACCGTTACCTTTCCGGCTTGCGGCCGTTTTGTGGTAATAACCACCACGCCATTGGATGCCTGGGCGCCGTAAATAGCGGTTGCGGAAGCGTCCTTCAGTACGCTGATGCTTTCGATATCGGTTGGCGGGATATCGCGAATACTGTTCACGATAAATCCATCTACCACAAACAACGGAGAGTTGTCCTGGGTAATGGAGCCGCCGCCCCGGACCCGGATAACAACTTCGGCATCGGGAGAGCCGTCGGTAGTGAGTACATTTACCCCCGGCAGACGCCCTGTGATTGCTTCCGCCGCACTGGAAATCGGGATCTTGGCGAGTTTTTGTCCGGACAAAGAAGCGACGGAACCGGTAAGGTCGGAGCGTTTAACCGTACCATAACCGACTACGACTACTTCGCCGAGTAATTCTGCTCTCGGGCTCATCACCACGTGCAGGATTTTGTTAGAGCCAACGGCGATTTCCTGGGTGTCGAATCCGGTATAGGAAACTACCAGGGTATCGCTGGGGGAAGCGCTGAGCTCGAAATAGCCATTGGCATCGGTGCTCGTCCCCCTGCTGCTACCTTTCACGGCAACCGTGACGCCGATCAGGGCTTCATCTTCGTTGGAAACGACATTTCCGCGGACAATACCTTGTCCGATCGCCGTGGTACTTCCCAAAGCGATAAAGATCAGCAGCAGAATAAATGGGTTTTGTACAATCTTTAATTTCATAATCAAAGGTTCGCTTAATACAGTTTTAAATACGAAAGAAAACGGTTGGTTTTGAGCGGGACTCAGGCGGGCTTTGCTTTTTCAAATCGCTAATTATCTCTTGTTTTTCGCGCGTTTTTTGCAAATTAAATTTATTTGAAATTCCGTTTAACCACTGAAAGTTAGGTCCGGCTGCTTGTCGGGCAGTAAGAAATTGGCTACTTTTTTTACGCAAACGTTATCGGGAACGTTCCCGGAGCGGGCCGTTTCAGTTTATTGCTGCCGGAAAAGAGGTTTCCGGCGTGTATCGTGGGGAAATGCTACTTTTTGGGCAGGGAGGATTCCCGTACGCATAATTCGGTAGGCAGGCAGACCGTTTGGTATTCCACCTGTTTGCTTTTTTGCTCGATCATATTGAGCAGTAGTTCAGCCGCTGTTTGGCCCATCTGAAAGGCCGGTTGTACGACTGTACTCATGGGCGGGCTGAGCAGTTCGGCCACATTCAGGTTGGAAAAGCCGACGAAGGCGACGTCCTGGGGTATGCGGATGTTCCGTTTTTTCAGGCCGGCGTAATACCCCAACGCCAGGCGATCGGAGGCTGTGAAGAACGCATCGGGTGGTACGGGCAGGGAAAACAGGGTGTCCAGATTCGTTTCGACTTCTTCCTGGGTATAGTTGCAGTATTTTACCAGTTCTTCGTCAAACGGCACGCCGTACTGCTCCAATGCAGAAAGGTAGCCGCTCAGGCGCTCCTCGGTGATCGAGAGGCCGGGCAGACTGGTGATATGGGCAATTCGCCGCCGGCCGGTTTCCAGCAGATGGATCGTCGCCTTGAAGGCGCCGCCGGCATTGTCCGCCACTATCTTGTGGGTTTCGAAGTCGGATGGAACCCGGTCAAAAAAGACCAGGGGCAACCCGCGTTCCTGCAAGGATCTCAGGTGCTCGATGTCGGTCGTATGGCTGGACAAGGACATCAAAAGGCCATCTACCTTCCGCGCTGCCAGGTATTCGACTTTATCCACCTCCCGTTCGTAGGATTCCTGGCTCTGATAGATGACTACATGGTAGCCTCGCTCATACGCCGCCGCTTCAATGCCGTTGATCGCCTGCGAAAAATAATTGTTCGCGATTTCCGGAACCATGACCCCAATGGCCAGGCTCCGGTTTTCTTTCAGACTGAGCGCAATCGGATTCGGCCGGTAATGCATGCGTTCGGCATACTCCAGAACCAGGCGTTTCGTCTCCGGATTGATCTCATAGCTGTCGCGCAACGCCCGGGAAACGGTGGAGGTGGAGAGGCTAAGTGCTTTTGCGATATCTTTGATGGTAATGGTATCCACGAATTCGTTCTCTCTTTGGCACCAAAGATAGCGTTTTCGTTTACTTCCCGATTCGAAACCAGTCAAAATCCGCATAGCCTCCCCTGCGAGCTGGATTGCGACTGCTGCAAAAGACTCCGACCTTGGCGCCGATCCAGGTGTCGGGCTGCGCCTGGAAGGGCTCTCCGATCGGAGAAAAATGCCTGCCATCGGTACTGAAACTAAACTGGCAGCGGGCATCCGGTCCGCTTGTCTGCACCCGGAGAAAAGCAGTGTTTCCAGGTATCCGTTGTTCTGCAAGCAGCGTTTCCGGATTTTTTCGCGCATTCCGGCATACAACCTGGCTAATTTTATACCCCTCGTTGTCCCTGGAAATAGCAATCAGGGCATAGTCATTTCCCATGACCAGCAGGCCGGCGCGTTTGCCATCCATTGCGACAGAATCAACGGTCCAGCGTACGCTGGTTGTGGCAACGAAATCGGGCGCCGGGAACTTCTGCAGCAACAGATTGGGCATCATCCACATATTGGTTTCCGTCTCATCCCGGGCAATCGGGAACAGGCGCAGATAACCAGCGCCCCGCATCAGGGCGCTCCAGGTAATAGAAGCATTGGCATGCCATTGCCATTGCAGGCCCAGGGTATCCGAGTTGAATTCGTCGCTCTCGGCCGGTGTGCAAATCAAAGCAGCTGCCTGTGTTTTTGGTTTGGCATAACTGAGCACCGGCTCGCCGGTTCCGTCGCCGTCTTCATCCACGCCGATCACCGGCCAACCCTCTTTCCATCGCATGGGTTGCAGGTGTGTGATTCGCCCGTAGGCTTCGCGGTCCTGAAAATGTATAAACCAGGATTCTCCTTCCGGTGTCTCCACCCATCCGCCCTGATGCGGGCCATTCACGGAAGACTTGCCCTGCGCCAGGGCAATTTTTTCTTCGTAAGGGCCGTAAATCTCTTTCGATCGCAGCACCAGTTGCCAGCCTGTGCTCACGCCGCCGGCCGGGGTGAATATGTAGTAATACCCGTCTCGTTTGTAAAACTTGGGGCCTTCCACCGTGGGGTGGGCGTCGTGGCCATCAAATACATGCTTGCCTTCATCTACTGCTTTCGTTCCGTCGGAACTGAGGCGGTTTACCGTCAGCAGGCTGTTGACTCCTGCACGGCTGCCGGCCCAGCCGTGTACCAGCCAGACGCTGCCATCGTCGTCCCACAAAGGGCTGGGGTCAATAATGCCCTTGCCCTCCAGTACGAGCAGGGGCTCCGACCAGTCCCCTGCAGGATCTGTTGTTTGTACCATATAAACCCCAAAATCAGGGTCGCCCCAATAAATAAAATAGACGCCATTGTGGTGCCGCAGACAGGGCGCCCAGCAGCCGTTGCCATGGCGGGGCAGGGCGTAATGTGCGGCAGGGACCTGTTTTTTCAGGGCATGGCCGACAATGGTCCAGTTCACCAGGTCCCGGGAGTGCAAAATCGGGAGCCCGGGGATGCAGTTGAAACTGGAAGCTGTCATGTAATAGTCTTCCCCTACGCGGATTACGTCCGGGTCGGAGTAGTCGGCGTAAAGTATCGGATTTTTATAGGTGCCGTCGCCCTGATCCGCCACCCAAACGCCGGATACATAGGGCTTGGAAGTCGATTGAGCGGGCAACAACATCGGGACGAACCAGGCAAGCAGCGCGGTCCGGAAAATTGATTTTACGCACATGACAACTCAGTTTATCGATAATTGTCCGATCCCGGGATACACTAAATTTTTACCTTTTCCATTTTGGGCGTAAACAAATGCATAATGCCCCAGGCCAGCAGGTAAACGCAACCGCAAATGATAAACAGGAGATTATATCCGCCGCCGAGGTTACCGGCGGCTTTATACGAATCGAGCAGCCGGCCCACCAGCATGGGGAAAAGGATGCCGCCGACAGCACCTGCCATACCGCCGATACCCACAATTGAACTGACGGCTCTTTTCGGGAACATATCGGAGGCGGTAGTAAAGATATTGGCGCTCCAGGCCTGGTGTGCAGCCGCGGCCAGGCTAATCAGGCCAACGGCAGCCCATACATTGGTAGCATATTGTGCCAGTACGATAGGCACCACGGCAAGAGCGAAGATCAACATGGCAATTTTGCGGGCGCGGAATACCGGCCAGCCCAGGCGAATGAAATAGCCCGACAGGTATCCGCCGCCAATACTGCCGATCGTTGTCGCCGTGTAAACGACGGCCAGCTCGAGACTGGGTTTCTTCAGGTCGATCTGGAATGTGGTGGAAAAGTAGGAGGGCAACCAAAAAAGGAAAAACCACCAGATTGGGTCAGTGAGCAATTTGCCAAAGAAAAAAGCCCAGGTTTGACGAATCCTGAACAGCGTCGACCACTTTACCGGTTTCTCCTCATCGCCTTCCTCCTCATCGCTGTGAATATAGGCAAACTCTTCCGGGGAAAGCCGTTTCTGCCGGCTTGGGATCTCGTAAAAGATCCACCAGAAGATCAGCCAGATAAAGCCGATAGCACCGGTGATGATAAATGCTTCCTGCCAGCCCCATATCCCCAGGATCCAGGGCACCATGATCGGCGCCACGACAGCGCCTATGTTTGCCCCTGAATTGAAAATACCGGTAGCCAGCGCTCTTTCTTTTTTGGGAAACCACTCGGCTACGGCCTTGATGGCTGCCGGAAAGTTGCCGGATTCACCCAGGCCCAAGGCGGCGCGCGCTACCCCGAACCCAAAGGTGCTGCGGGCGAAGGCATGTCCGATGGCAGCCACACTCCAGGCAATAATTGAAGCAACATAGCCCATTTTTGTTCCAATACGGTCGATGATCCGTCCGAAAAACAAAAGCCCCAGTGCGTAGGCTGCAGAGAACATCATCACTATGTTTCCATAATCCGTTTCGGACCAACTGAAGGCTTTCTCCAGGGTGGGTTTGAGCAGGCCGATAACCTGCCGATCCAGGTAATTAACGGTTGTGGCGAAAAAAAGCAGGGCAACGACAGTCCAGCGGTATTTTCCAATTGTTTGATGCATAGGTTCTTAAATGTAAAATTGGTTAAGACTAACAGGGTCAGCGCAACAGGCGCCCCGAGGTATCGCCTTGTACGATTTGTTCGACCTCAGCCGCTGTTACCTGATTAAAATCCCCTTCGATCGTGTGTTTTAAGGCCGATGCCGCTGTGGCAAAGGCAAGCGTGCGGGCGGTATCCTGATAATTCAGGGCGCCATAAATAAAACCCGCCATAAAGGCATCACCGCCGCCGATCCGGTCCACAATTGGATTCAGGTCGCGTGTCGGTGATTCCTGGTCGGTCGTTCCAGCACCGCAGAGCCCGGTCCGGCGGGGG
>CAYVDV010000126.1:0-12075 GCA_964450465.1 uncultured Saprospiraceae bacterium | reverse complement strand
TAATCACAGTAGGAAGATTGTTTTCATTTGGTTTTTTGGGGTTTACCGCCGGACGCAATGTCCGGCGGTTTTTTTATTCCCGGGCCCTGGAGTCGATCCAGATCGTAACCGGCCCGTCATTTACCAGCGCTACTTTCATGTCTGCTCCGAATGCTCCGGTAAACACCGGCCGGCCGGATTCCAGTTCCAGGGCTTGCACAAAATAATCGTACAGGGGTATGGCCTGCTCGGGTCGCGCCGCCCGGATGAAAGAGGGGCGGTTTCCTTTTTTGGTGCTGGCGTGCAGGGTAAACTGGCTGATGACCAGCATTTCGCCGCCGATATCCTGCACCGAGCGGTTCATCAGGCCGGCCTCATCGGAAAAGACCCGCAGAGCGGCAATTTTTTTGCACAGCCAGTCTGCGTCTTCGCGGGTATCATCGTGTTCGATACCCAACAGGATCAGAAAACCCCAGGCAATGCGGCTTTTTTCCAGCCCGTCGATCGCAACAGAGGCCTGCGAAACCCTTTGAATAACTACGCGCATATCGTTCTTACTGTACCGTTACTTTTTCAATGACATCGCCCACCTGCAATTTGTTTACGACATCCATGCCCTGGGCCACTTTGCCAAAGATGGTGTAGCGCCCGTCCAGATGCGGGGTCGGCGAGTGGGTGATAAAAAACTGGGTGCCTTCGGTATCCGGGCCCGCCGAAGCCATGCCCAGATAGCCTTCGTCGTCGTACCAGGCCAGCCCGATCTCGGTGCGGATGGAGTAGTCGAGCGCACCATAGCCGTCGCCGCGCGGGCATCCGCCCTGTACGACGAAATTGGGCACGACCCGGTGAAATACCTTCCCGTTGAAAAAACCCTTTTTAGCCAGATCCAGGAAATTCGCCACCGAGCCCGGCGCCCAAACGGGATACAGCTGGAGGCTGATATTGCCTTGCGCCGTTTGCAGCACCACACGGGTGGCCTGGTTGACACTGCCGAGCAGCTGCCAATCGATCGGATGGTTAAAGGCGGGCTTGCGGGCCTGGGGGGCCGGTTGGCCTTCCAGGCAATTGATAGCTTTATTTAGCGCAGTATAGGCCTCGTAATCGCGGGGCAGCTGCAATTTCCCCAAAGCCGTTTTGAGTTCGTTGATCTGGCTCGTATCGGCCAGCCGTTTGAAATCCAGCGCTTCGGCGCAAAAACCTTCTGCTGCGGCTGCGATCATACCGGGGTCGCCAGAGAAGACAATTTCCCGGAGGTAATGGTACAATTCCCGACGCACGCTGCCGCCGTTTTCACCGAAAATGCGGTAGAAGTCCGGCCGTTGGCAAATTCCGGCCAATACTTCGGCTGCGGCAGATTTTACGACCGGGCTGGGGTCATTCATGCCCTTGTCATGGATCCATCGAAACTGCCAGCCAAACTCGGAGAGCGCGGAGAGGCATGCTGCCCGTTCGTATGGGTTTTGGGACTTTTGGAAAAAATCGCGCAAGCGGTAATTCAGGTACTCTTTTTTCTCCGGCTGGGTCCGGCCCGGCATCCACTTGTAGGATGCCCGGTACAGGGCTATGCGCGTCTGCCAGGGCAGGTTGGGATTGTCCCGGGCCACCCGCCAATAAAAATCGCCGTCCTGGGCTTGCCCGTTAGCCACAAAAAACTCGGCTGCCGTGCGGGAAACATGTGGGTTGAAATCCTGAATAAAAGGAGTGACCAGGGCGCGCACGGTATCGTAATCGAAGCCGGCCATGGCCTGTATCAGGTCGCATTTGACGCGCCAGTCCTGTTCCGTGCCGATCACCTTGGACAGGATGGCAAACGCGGGACCTGTTTTGGATTTGCCCAATGCACGAGCCAGGGCCATCCGGATATCCGGATCGGCAGAGCGGACAAATGCGGCGGCCAGTTGGACGGCCTGCAGGCTGTCGGGCGTTACTTCCCGGGCGCGAGCCAGGTAATTGGCGGCCATGAGGCGGGCGGAAGCAGGGATGTTTTCATTGACCGCGTATGCGATCATACGGTCCGTAGCTACCGGATCGATCATGCCGCGCAAGGCAAACCGGTAGATTGCACGGCATTGCCCTTCCAGAAGCAGAGTGTCCGAAGGGTAATACGTGCTGACAGCGGCAATATGTTTGAGATTGGCCAGGCTGCCGCATTTACCGATCGCTTCCAGCACGATCGCATTAAAGCGCTGATGCTCCGACAGGGAATCATCCTGCCGGAAAGCGTCCAGCAGCGGTTGCTCGGCGCGTGGCGAACCGATCTGGCCAAGTGCAAAAGCAGCGGCGATGCGCACCTCTTCCAGGGTGTCTTTCAACAGAGGGACGATGGGTTCGACGGCATTGGAATCGCGTACGGAAGCAAAAGACATGGCGGCCAGGTAGCGCATGGTTGCGGCCGGATTGCTGAGGTAGCGCAGCAGGCTGTCCGTGCGGCCTTCGTCGCGCAGGTTGTACAGGTGTTGTATCTGGGGATTGCTCAGGTCGAGATTGATGATCTGGGTAGCTGGGCGTTTTTTCTCCGGCGGTACGCAGGAAATCAGGCCAGCAATCGTGATCAGGCAAAGGAACAGAATAGATTCGCGGCGCATATCGGCTGTTTTGCTGCAAAAGTAAGCCCTCTGGCCGGATTTCAACGCGTGAGTACGATATAGTCCCGAAGCAAAGTTTTCAGAAATTCGACGCGGTTGGCCGGGCGTTGGCTAATTTCCAGGATTGGCATCAGGTGGGTAACCAGATCTTCCACCACATCTTCATGGGCCCGGTTGGGGTAGCGTTGCAGGCGGGAAAGCACCATTTTAATAAAGATCATATCCCGTTCACCGAGGTTGCGCACCTGCGGGTACATGGGCTGGTAGTTTTCCAGGGTGGAGATACTGAGAATATCCTGCAGCCTGAACTGGTACTGCGACCCAAGGATCTTGATCACCGTGGTATTGGCGGCCATATCGCCCAGGCGCTGGCTTTTGTCGGTGGTTTTGATCAGAACGGCGCCGATCACACTGAACGAAAAGATCGAATCGACGAGGTGCAAGACGGCGCGCAAGACCATATCGCTCCATTCGGGGTCCTTCCCGTCAAGGCGCACGACTTTGATGCCCATGGCCATCTTTCCCGGTGTCTGGCCGATATTCCAGATTTCGAACAAAATATTGTACAGGAAATACGCCAGAAAAGGGAAAAGGACCATTACGACCTGCCAGCCGGCCTCATCAGAGATCGCAGAGCCCACGATAGCACTCACCAGTTGGAAAAAGATCAAGTACCCGATCAGAACAGCCACCAGGTCGATAAACCAGGCGAGCCCCCGGTCGCGCAGACGCGCGAGTTCATACTCGATGGTAACGTTCTGGGTGGTAGTGATCTCAATCGATTTCTGCATGGGTCATCAAACGGCTACCTGGTAATCGCGCAGGGCATCGTTCAGCGAAACTTTTTTATCCGTGCTTTCCTTGCGACGGCCGATAATAAGCGCGCAAGCCACCTGATAGGTGCCCGCCGGGAACTCTTTGGTGTAGGTACCGGGGATCACGACCGAGCGGGCCGGGACACGGCCTTTATGCACGACCGGTTCCGGGCCGGTCACATCAATGATCCGCGTACTTTGAGTCAGCACCACATTGGCGCCCAACACCGACTCCCGTTCGATATGCACCCCTTCCACCACGATACAACGCGAACCGATAAAACACTCGTCTTCGATAATCGTGGGTGTTGCCTGCGGGGGTTCCAGCACGCCGCCGACCCCAACCCCGCCGGCGAGGTGTACGTTGCGGCCGATCTGTGCGCAGGAGCCCACGGTAGCCCAGGTATCGACCATGGACCCGCTTCCCACCCAGGCGCCGATATTAACGTAGGAGGGCATGAGAATTGCGCCTTTTTCGATAAAAGAACCATATCGCGCCAGCGCCTGCGGCACTACGCGAACGCCTTTTTGGGCGAAGCCTCTTTTCAACGGAATTTTATCATGGTATTCAAAAGGCCCTACTTCGATGGTTTCCATGGCCTGGATCGGGAAATACAGAATGACTGCTTTCCTGATCCACTCGTATGTCAGCCATGCGCCGCCGGGACCGGGTTCGGCCACGCGCAGGTCGCCGGCATCCAGCAAAGCGATCACTTCGCGGATCGCTTGTTGCGTCTCGCTTTTTTGCAACAGGGAGCGGTCATTCCAGGCCGCTTCAATGATGGGTTTCAATGCGTCAGACATAATTCGTATTGCCGGTTTTGTAACCGGGACTTAAATGGTTTTCGCTTAGCTGGTCAGTACGACGGCGATCAGGTAGTCGGCCAGCAGGATGAGAATATCGCTGTACACCACAGAACGGGTGCTGGCCGCTCCCAGTTCGATGCTGCCGCCTTCCACATAATAGCCCTGGTAGCAGGAAACCGTGGAGAGGATAAAGGCAAAAACGAAGGATTTTACATACATCATGAAGACGTTGTACGGCACAAAAAAAGAGCGCAGCCCCTGAATGTACTCGTCATCCGTGATCAGATCGGTGGGAACGCTGGCTGCATAGCCGCCGAGAATTGCTACATACGCAGAAAACGTAACCAGCAGGGGGATGGCCAGCAGAGCGCCCACCATTTTGGGCCGGATCAGGTAGGCTGCGGTATTCACCCCCATGACTTCCATGGCATCGATGTGTTCCTTTTGCCGCATACCGCCTATTTCAGCAGTCATGTTCGACCCAACCTTGCCGGCCAGCACCAGACAGGTGACTGTGGGAGAGAGCTCGATGATGGCAAGATCCCGTACGATATAGCCAATGTAATAACGCGGGATCAATTGCCCGTCCAGCTGATAAGCAAATTGCACCGCAGCTACCGCGCCGATAAAGATGGAGATCAGGCACACGATCACCAGCGACCCAATGCCGATGTCGTTGGTTTGGCGCATGGTTTCCCGCCAGTACATGGAAAACTTTTCCGGGCGCCCAAATACGTGCCGCATCATCTGCAGGTACCGCCCGAAATGGTAGAGAAAATTGAAGCGCTTATCTACTGCTATCATACGCGTTCGTCCTTTTTTGAGGGTTCAAAGGTTGTGTTTTTTTCCAAACTTTGGGCAGCGAATGGGGTTTTAGTACTGTATTTTGTTGTAAAAAATTATTCAACCCATTCATTTTCAACCCATATCTATAAAAACGTGCCGACAACACCTACACCAAACCGCGTACCGGCCGCCGTAGTTACCGGCGCCACCAAAGGACTTGGCCGGGCCATTGCCGAACTTTTTGCTGCCAATGGCTTTGATCTTTACGTCTGTGCGCGCACCGCCTCTGATCTGGAAGCCATGCAGGAATACTGGACAGCGCACTTTCCACAACGCCGTTTGTTTACCCTCGCCGTCGATCTGAGTCAAAAACCGGAAGTCCGGCAATTTGCAGAAGCCGTACACGGCCATTGCCCGCAAATTGACGTGCTGGTAAACAACGCCGGCGTTTTTTCGCCCGGCACCATTGCCGGTGATCCGGACGGAAGTCTGGAACGGATGATGGACCTGAACCTTTACAGTGTCTATTACCTGACCAGGGCCCTGCTGCCGCTCATGCGCCCTTTCCGGCACGGCCATATCTTCAACCTGTGCAGCATCGCCAGCCTGGCCGCTTACCCCAACAGCGCCTCCTACACTATTTCCAAGTTTGCCCTGCTGGGCTTTTCCCGCGCACTCCGGGAGGAAATGAAGAGCGAGGGTATCAAGGTCACCGCGCTGATGCCCGGTGCAACCTGGTCCGACTCCTGGCGCGGCGCAGATTTTCCGGCCGACCGGCTGATGCAAGCGGAGGATATCGCCAAACTTGTCTGGGCTGCCTGGCAACTCTCCGATTCGGCCGTAGTGGAAGAACTGATCGTAAGACCGCAATTGGGCGATTTGTGAACCAGGGCCGGTTTGAACAAATACGCAAATTAACCGTTCACTTGGCGTCAAACGCAAGACTCAAAACTCAAAACTCAAAACTCAAAACTCGAATCGTTCACATGTTCCATTTAAAAGAAGGCGACCCCGCTCCCGATTTTTCCGTCCTGAATGAGAAAGGGGAAACCGTCCGCCTGGCTGATTATCAGGGCAAGAAGCTCGTACTTTATTTTTATCCGAAAGACGACACCCCCGGTTGTACGGCGGAGGCCTGCAGCCTGCGCGACGGCTATCCGCAGTTTCAGGCAAAAGGATACGCCATTTTGGGCGTAAGCCCTGATTCCGTGAAGAAACACGTCAAGTTCATCGAAAAATACAGCCTGCCGTTCAGTTTGCTGGCCGATGAAGACCATCAGGTAGCAGAAGCCTACGGGGTGTGGGGACCCAAAAAATTTATGGGCCGCAGTTATGACGGTATTCACCGCACGACGTTTGTGATCGACGAAGGCGGCAAGATCGAGCAGATCATTACCAAAGTAGATACGCAAAACCACAGCGCACAGCTGCTGGAGGGATAGATACGACTACCCTACTTCCGGGCGGCGACCTGCCTGGCCACCCAGTTGGGCACCACGAATGCGCCCAGCAGGAGGTAGCCATAATAGGCCATTCCCCGCCACAGGAGGGCAACGACGAGCCCAATACCGGGCGGCACAAAGTCTGAAATAAAGCCGGCAAGCGCCACTTCGGCCAGGCCGGCTCCACCCGGCGTGGGGCTGAAGGTCATGATCACAAACATGGCCACCAGCCGGGCGTATATAAAGGCCTGGGTGGCGCCGTCGAGCGGTATGCTGGGCACGATCGCCACGATCAGGAAATTGATCAGGATAAACTTGCTGGTCCAGGCGCCGATGGTGCTCAGCACTACCTTCAGGTGATACCGCCAGTCCTGGCCGCTGATCTCTCCGGCCGCCCGCTCAAATTCCTGGCCCAGGCGCTGCAATTTGGGCGACCAGCGCTTCAACCAGCGCCGGCCAGCCAGCCAGAACAGCGAACGGCGGGCGTATTGCGGGCGAAGCAGCAGCAAAAAGACCAGGATCAGCCAGTAGATCACCATCATGGCATAGGTGACAAAAAAAGCGCCGCTGGCCAAGCCTACATCGCTGTACGATTTCATACCCGGATACACCATGATCGGACCGTACACCAACAACCAGAACGGCAGTGTGAGTACAAAAAAACCGGAATCGCAGATCATCGTGTAAAAAACAGCGGCAGCAGTTCGCCCTGCCGGGAGTTTTTCCTGGGTCAGCACAAACAGCATCACGAAGGGTCCGCCCTTACTGGTTGGCGTAAGGGCGCCGCTGAACTCCCACAGCACGATCAGTTCGAGGCATTTGCGAAACGAAAAATACCCGCGGGTGATCGCATACAAGCGGAAAGAAACAAAAAAATGCCGCAGCACCAGCAAAAGAGCCGCGACCCCGATCCAGAAAAAAGCCGTAGCCGTCCATTCGATCGTCCGGAACTGCGCCGGGTCGAACTGGCGGTAAAACAAATAAGCAACCGCCGAAACCCCCAACACAACAGGCAGGATTATCCGGGAAATGCGCATCGAATGCAGAATGCGCCGGCCTTCAGCATCAACATCATGGGGAATTACAGGATCAGTCACAGTGCGAATTTAGATTGGGGAGGCAAAAGTAGGAAGATACCATGCAATGCCATGGCACCGGGCATTAATAAACCAAAAACCGGGCGACGCTATTGTGCCCGGTTCTGCTTCTGCTCAAAAATGGCCTCTACTTATGGTGCATGTGCCTGTAAGATTAAAAAGAACCGGAGCGCATAATTCAACCTGTCCACTCCGGTTTATAACGCGGTGCGTTTAATGCGCAATGGGTTTACAGGGCGTCGAATGCCGCGATCCCCGAAACCAGGTCGGGTATAACATCTTCGCGCTTGAGGGCATACATCCGTGGATTGCTATCGGGAACTTGCAATCTGGGATTCACTACGTCAAACTCGGTTTCATCATATCGGTAGATCGCCCACTTACCTTGGCTGAACTCCAGGGCGGTAAGATGTTCGACCCAGTCGCCGCTGTTCAAATAGTGTACTTTATGCCCATTGGCGGCGGTCACTTCGCGCATTTCCGGCCGGTGTATATGGCCACAAATGACATAGTCATATTTCTTTTCTGCCGCCAGCTGAATTGCCGTTTCTTCAAAATCACTGATATATTTAACCGCACTTTTTACCGACTTTTTCACCTTGGCGGCAAAGGACACCGGTGCAAAGCCGAACAGGCGGCGCCCTGTGTTGATCATCCGGTTGATACGGATCAGCAGATCATAGCCTTCGCCGCCGAGGCGTGCCAGCCACCGGGCCCGCTGGATACTCGCGTCGAACACATCCCCATGGAATACCCAGTGTGTTTTCCCATCGATCTGGAATACCATTTTATTGCGCAGGTGGACCAGGCCAAAGGATAATTCGCCAAACTTGCGCAGCAGGTCGTCGTGGTTGCCGGTGAGGTAATACACGCGGGTGCCGTTCACAGCCATTTTCATGATCCGCTGCACTACCGCCAGGTGTTCTTTCGGGAAATAACTTTTTTTGAAATACCAGATATCAAAAATATCGCCATTGAGTATCAGGGTGCGGGGGTTGATGCTTTTGAGGTAGTTATGCAGCTCCGCGGCATGGCAGCCATAGGTGCCCAAATGGATATCCGATAATATGACGATATCGAGTTCTCTTTTCATTAGGCTACCGGATTGTATGTTGCATGTTCAAGTGTTCAAAATCCCGCGCCGGTAAAAACGGCCCATTCGAAAAGAAACCTGAAGCAAAATTGGGCGAGCGCCGGAGCCTCAGTGTAGAGCGACCGAAAAGAGAATGGGTGGTAGTAATATGGCGCGGGTATAAATACATTATTTCTTCGTACTGCTTGACGGTACAAAGGTAGATTGGCGCCAGAAAAGAGATGTTAAGCCAGCGTAAAGTTAGTATTACGTTTTTTGGTGCTTTTTCCGGGCGGCCGGGAACAGGATGTTGTTGAGGATCAGGCGATAGCCCGGCGAATTGGGGTGCAGGCTCAGGTCGGTGGGTGGATCGCCCACATAGTGCTTGTAATCCTCCGGATCGTGGCCGCCGTAGAAGGTCCAGAATCCCTGTCCGAAAGTGCCGTGGATATAGCGCGCTTCATCGGCGGGTTTGTTTTCACCCATGATCAGCGTTGCAGGCTTGATCGTTTGCTTGACAAAAGCGGTGCTTTGCCCCATGAACCCTTTCACAGTACGGGTGTGGCACTGGGTGAGCATGGTCGGAACGGGATCCCATTTGGCGGAAAAATCGAACAGGGTAAAATAGTCCTGCTCCGGATTGATACTGCGAGCCTGGCTGCGGTCGATCGTGGAGTGCTCGTACGTCAGCGGATCGCGGATCAGCTGAAAATTCTGAAATGCGAAGGTTTGGGAGAAGTCGAGTTTTTCCTGGGCATTGGGATCGGCGGGATCGCCATCGTAAATATCCGCACAGATATCGACGCCGTCGGCAGCCAGGGCAATGTCATAGGTATCGGTTGCCGAACACATGGCAAACATAAAGCCACCCCCGGCCACATATTCCCGGATCCGGTGGGCCACGGCCAGTTTGAGCTGGCTCACTTTGGCAAAACCATTTTCACGGGCCAGGCTTTCCATGAGCCGCACATGATCGCGGTACCAGGGTTGGTTGCCCTGGCTGCCGTAGAACTTGCCGTACTGGCCGGTAAAATCCTCGTGGTGGAGGTGCAGCCAATCGTATTCCAGTAGTTTGCCCTGCAGCACTTCGGTATCATACACGACGTCGTAGGGGATTTCTGCGTAGGTCAAAACCAGAGTCACGGCGTCATCCCAGGGCTGAATCACTTCGCCTTTTTCATTTTTTTCGGGGGTATAGACGGCAATCTTGGGCGCCTTTTCCAGCTTAATGACATCCATATTGACCTCGGGATTCAGAATCTCATTCTGGATAGCGGCAAACTGGGCATCGGCAATCACTTCAAAACTGACATCCCGGGTTTTGCACTCCCGGTCAAACGTGGGGGTGTAGGGAAATGCGAAACTACCGCCCCGGTAGTTGAGCAACCAGTAACACTCTACGCCCTGTGCCACCACCCAGTAGGCGATGCCGTATGCTTTCAGGTGGTTGCGCTGGCTGTTCTCATCCATGGGGATCAACATATAAGAAGCGCGTACCTGGGAAGCCAGGCAGGCGAATAAGGCCAGGGTAAATACTATACGACGGATCATGATAAAAGGGAATGTTTTTGCACGGGTGAAAGGGTTAAGTACGACTTGTGCCTTACAACAACGCCGCCGGCAAGAAAAAGATTTTTCCGGCAGCAGGTTTTCGGGGCAAAAATACAGCGAAAGAAGGGAAAAGGGATGCCGTGTATCCCCCGGAAGCTGCGCTTTGACCAAAAAATCCCCTTCGGGAACACACAATGCCTTATTTTCCCCTCGAAAATGAAGGCCTGGCTATCTTATTTACCCGCACATGCATTTACGCGCACCCTGTTTATCGCGGGGTGGCTTATGCTGTGCCAGGTGGCCCTGCCGGCCCAGGTTGCCGATTCGCTGGCCCGCCTGCTCGCCCGGTCCGCCCCCGATACCCAGCGCGTTATCCTCCTGACCGATTATGCCTGGGAGATCAATGAAACCAATACGGACGAAGCCGATGCCCGTTTGCAGGAAGCCGTAAAACTGGCACAGCAGCTGCACTTTCTGCGCGGCGAAGCGCTGGCCTGGAATGGCCTGGGTGTGGTGGAAGAAAACCGTGGCAACCTTGACCAGGCCCGCCAGTACTACCAAAAAGCGCTCGATCTGCGCCGAAAGCTGGGCGACAAGCGCGAAATCGGCGCCTCGCTCAACAACCTGGGGGTACTCTTTGAAATGATCGGCCGCTTCGACTCGGCCCTCGTATTCCACCGCGAAAACCTGAGCATACAGGAAGAACTCGCCGATACCGTGCGCATCGCCCGCGCCCAGTTCAACATCGCCAGCGCTTACCAGGAAATGGGGCTGTATGTCGAAGCCCAGGGTTATTTGTCTGACGCCCGCAAGATCCTCGACGCCCGCAAAGACCTCGACGGCATGGCCAAAGTGTACGCCCAACTGGGCCATATCCGGTTCGAACTCGACCGCTATGAGGAAGCACGCGATTTTTATGCCCGGGAACTTGCCTTGCGCGAAAAACTCGACGACCCCGCCCGTCTCGCCGAGGCCCTCACCGACTACGCCAATGCCCTCGATGAACTCGACTCGTCCCAAACAGCAGTCAACTATTACCTCCGCGCTTTTGAACTCTGGAAACAACTGGACGACCTGCCCGGGCAGGCCAATGTTTATATCAACCTCGCAGATGCACACAAACACCTTGGCAACTACCAACTGGCCATCCAGTACCTGCAGCAGGCAGAATCGATCTGCCTCTTACTGGATGACAAACTCGGCCTAATGGAGGTGTACAACACCATGGGCGACACCTATTACCGCGATGGCAAACAGGAAAAATCGCTCGAACTTATCCAGAAATACTACCGCATTGCCCAGGAAACCAACGACAACAAATACCTTCAGGGCGCCTTGAAGGATTACGCCGAGGTATATGCCGCCATGGGAAACTATCAAAAAGCCTACGATTACCGGGTGCAATACGATGAATTCCGCTACAAGAACCTGAATGAAAAGATCAGCGGAGAATTCGCCCGGAAAGAAGCCCTGTTCGAAGACGATAAACGGAAACAACAGATCCGGGAACAACAATCCGCCCTGCAGCTTCAGGAAGCCCAGCTCGCCAAATCGCGTCTCCGGCAATACGCCTTGTTTGGCGGCGCGCTGGCGCTGCTTGGCCTGGTGGCCCTGCTTTTCAGCCGCAACCGCCTGCGCGCCCGTGCCAACCGGGAACTCGCCTCCAAAAACAAAGCGATTGAGCACGAACGTCAGCGTGCCGACGAGCTGCTGACCAATATCCTGCCCGCCGCCACGGCTGCCGAGCTGAAGGTCAATGCCAGCGTTAAACCCGTGCGGTATGAGTCCGTCACTGTGATGTTTACCGATTTCCGGGGCTTCACAAAAATTGCCGAAGAGGTTTCCTTCGAAGTTCTGATCGAAGAGCTCGACGAGTGTTTCAGCCTTTTTGACAAGATCGTAAAAGAACATGGACTGGAAAAAATAAAGACCATAGGCGAC
>CAYVDV010000125.1:0-12168 GCA_964450465.1 uncultured Saprospiraceae bacterium | reverse complement strand
TATCAATCCGTTAAATAAAACAGGAGTCACCCCAAAATTCGGGATGACTCCTGTTGTGAAAATACCTGGATACCCTAATCCCCAACGATTAATTTTCCGGCGGCGATAGCCCTGCCATCTGACTCCAGGCGGAAGAAATACAGCCCCGGCGCCAGGCCGTCGGCGCGGACGTCAAACTGGTTGGAATCGAAATTCCCGGAACGTATTTGCCGGCCTGCCGGATCGAACAGCAGGAAGCGGCCGGTCATCGGCCGGGGGCTTTTAATCCGGAACGTGGCATGCTGCACCGCCGGATTGGGAAACACCTCCAGTTCGATCCCGGGCTGGAACACTACATTCGAAATGCTCAGGTATAGCTCGCCGACGGTGTGCCAGGTCTTGTTGGTGATCACCGGGTCGTTGAAATCGAAATAGATGGCGGCCGAATTTTCAATAACGGAATTGTTGGGCAGATCGCTCCGGGGCGCGATGGTAAACTGCACGAAACCGTGCGACAGCGGTTCGTTCACGTTGCTGTCCGGCAGCAGGATGTTCTGGAACAGAAACTGAATGACGCCCGGCCCCAGGATATTGTAGGTGTACGGATGGCTGGAAGCGCCGGCACGAAAGGTGCGGAGATCCAGCATATCGGACAGGGTATCGAGCAAGACAATGTTGAAAGCAGTATCGGTGCCCGTATTCTGGAAGCGGATCTTGTAGGTCAGTTCCTGCCCTCTCGGGATAAAGTGCTCATCCAGCACTCCTTCCGGGAATCCTGCTTTATCGTTGGGGTCATAACTTGAGATGTTGGTCAGACAGTCCATATCAAACGCGGGGCGCTTGTCGTCGTAGGGAAACTGCGTAACGATGCCCATGCTGAAACTGCCGTTTCCATTTGTACCGCAACCTTCCACCGTAGCACTGGAGGTAAGGCTCCAGGGGTGATTGGGCGCCTGATCCACCTCCAGACGCCAGGTGGAGCCATTTGCCGGGACTGTAATGACATCCTGCTCGCCGGGGCCCAGTTGAACTGTGCTGCTGGTCATCTGGATCATGACATCTTCGATAATAACATAGTCTGCGGCCTGTGTCACTGCTGTTCCGGTGTTACGGATGGTAAACTCGACCTGATCTCCGTTGCAGGCGCCGCTGACTTCCAGATTGGCGCCGTTCCAGAGCGGTGAAGTAGGCATACACAGGGAGTCGGGATAAATATGCGCGGTAGAACAGTGGGTTTGACCCGGCGCGGCGTTGCAATCCAGCAGAACGGTGACGGAAAAGCTTCCGCATGCGCCGGCGGGCACATCGCCCAACGGAAAAGTATAGGTGTTGCCGGATACCGTGGTCCAGGGAATGCTGCTGCTAAATACGGTCAGAAAGGTGTCGAACGCAATTTCCACATAGGCATCTGTAGCCGCTATGGTACCCTGGTTGCAATACGAAACATAGTAGTGATTTGGAAAACAGCGCCGCAATAAGGGCGCCGAGAGATCCACTTCCAGGTAAGGGCATTCAATAGCTACTCCAATTGGGAAATCTACGGTAGAGTGGTTATAGAGGGTAGTCGAGACCCCGGTTTGGGTTGGTGTGCAGGGATCCCACAAGTCATTGGGCGGAAAAACCGTAACATCGTAGGTACCCGGCGGCGCGGCGATGCTGTAGGCGCCATTCGCGTTTGTCTTCCCGTAATAGTTCCCGTACAGCCCCGAGGCTTTTACGATCCAGTTTTGGAGGCGTTGGGCCGAACTGTCGAGCTGACAATTGTTCTGTTCATCAACTGCCACAAGGCCGTCTATCCAGGACAGGTAAGCGGTGTCGGTCAGGCTACCCGGAACTATGGCGGCACTAAAATTGACATCGCCAATCTTGATCCCGATAAAGTCGATATTGCTCAAGTCGGTATTCAGATTGGGCGTAGTGAAATTTTCCGGGTAGGGGGGCTGGAAGGGATTGGCCGGATCGGGGAATACGTAGTCCGTGCGTACAAAACGCCAGGAGGTATTGTTCGAGAATTCGGTTACCTGAAAAAGGATCAGTTTGCGGAGCTCTATGGAATCTAAAGGCATGGTGACCTGGCCGTCGTTGTCGGCATCAGCGGCAATGATCTTGTACGGCGAATCAAAAACCTGGACGCCGCTGACATGCCGGGAGATCAGTACGGCGTCGAAGGTGCTCACGCCGTTCAGGGGCTCTGCATTGGAATAAGGTGCAATCGTATAGGCGCCACCTGTAGGCAGGCTTGCTTCATAGTGCCCGGTGGTATCTGAAACCGCGAAACTGTTCACGGAACCGGTAATGTGGACGATCACACCGGGCATCGGAACGCCATTCGGGGTGAGCAGGCGACCGGATATGGTATGGGTTTGGGAAAATGCGTTTAAGCCAAAAGACCAAAGCAGCAATATTCCAAGGCAACGCAGAAGAGTAGGTAGAGTACGCATGGGATAATTTATTTGTTGATGTGATGATACGGTGCAAAAGTGAAGGGACAAATGCAAGCCGGCAAAAACAATTTAGGGAATTTGTCTACGATAAATAAGACTGATTCTGGATTTTAAATACCCGAAAACCATTCAATATGCCTGTAAATATGACTACTTTGCATCGAATATTGCTTAAAACCGGATTTTGCTCTTACTTTGCTTTTGTCTATCAATAGTTAATAAAATATTGCTTGAAAAACACCCGTTTGGTGCAACTTTTACGCACATTTACCCGGGAAGAGGTACGCGATCTGAAAAAATTCGTTCGCAGCCCCTTCTTCAATCAACGACCGGAGGTTGTAGCGTTGTCGGACTGGCTGACCAAATATCTCCGGTCGGAGCAACCTGTACCCGACAAAACCGCCGCGTTCCGTGCTGTTTTTGGCGATAAACCCTATGACGACCATCGCATCCGTATGGCGATCAGTTTCCTGTATCAGGCAGCCCTGCGTTTTTTGTCGGTGCGGGATTTCTTGTCCGATCAGCAGCAACAGCAGGCTCAACTGGCCCGTTCCCTGCGCCGGCGCAAACTGCCCGAACTTGCCCGGCAAGCCCGGCAGGCATCCGCTGCTGTGTTGCACAGCCTTTCATACCGGAATGCAGATATGCAGGAAGCGGAATACCAACTCTTGCTGGAACAGCACCGGTCGGACATTGAGCATAATGCCGTGCCCTCCGGTTCCCTGCAGGAACTGTCGGATCAATTGGACCGCAGTTTTCTCAGCCGGAAACTCTGGCAGTCCTGTTTCCTGCTCTCGCATCAGACGGTTTCCAATTTTCAGTACGATTTCGGTCTGCTGGATCTTGCGTTGACCCGCCTGGACAACTCCTCCGGCCTGGAAACGCCGGCGATAAGTCTGTATTACTACTGTTTCAAGGCCCTTAATACGCCGGGGGAGAAGGCCTATTTTCAAACTTTCCGGGAATTGCTGTACCGGCACAGCAGCCTGTTCCCGGAAGACGAACTGCGCGATCTGTACGTCCTGGCTGTCAATTTTTGTATCCGCCAGTACAATGCCGGTAATAAGGAATACCTGCCCGAGCAGTTTGATTTTTATCGCGAGGGCCTGGCGAAAGGCTACTTTCTGGTCGAAGGTGTCCTGTCGCGGTACACTTACCAGAATGCGGCAACTATTGGGCTGGTCTTGCGCGAATACGATTGGGTGGATGCCTTTATCCACAGCTACTGCGCGATGCTTCCCCCTTCTTACCGCGAAAGTCTGTTCAGTTTTAACCTCGCCCGCCTCGAGTACCACCGGCAACGACCCGACCAGGCTCTTTCCCTGTTGCAAAAGGCGGAATACAAGGATATCCTGCTTCATTTAGCCGCCAAAATGCTCCAACTGAAAATCTACTACGAAATGGAAGCCACCGACCTGCTCGAATCGCACCTGCAGGCTTTTCAGACCTTTATACGCCGTAAAAAAAACCTGGGTTACCATCGGGAAAACTACCGCAATACCATCCACTTTACCCGCAAATTGCTGGAATGCCCGTCATTTGATAAAAAACAGCGCGCAGCCTTGCGGACAGAAATCGAGTCGGCAAAGGCAATTGCCGAAAAAGAATGGCTTCTGGAACAGGTGGAAGACGGCCGGTAGCGCTATTCTTTCCGCCGCACCATTGTCAGGATCGTCGCGATGGCTACCGTTTCTCCCGTTTCATCATATACATCCACCAGCCATTTGACAATGCCGCGCGGGATGGCCGCCACGCCTTCTTTGGCGGGGTCGTGCTCCTGTTCTATTTTTTCCCGAACAGTCAGTTTGACCCCGATCGTCATACCCGGGTAAACGGGCTTGGTGAATCGACATTCGTCGAGACCGTAGTTGAGCAGGACGGGTCCTTTCTTGGCATCTACAAATAAACCGGCGGCTTTGGACAGTACGAAATAGCCGTGGGCCACTCGCCCGGTAAAGGGTGTCCCTTCAAGCGCGGTGGCGTCCATGTGGGCGTAGAAGTTGTCGCCGCTGACATTGGCGAAGTTGTGGATGTCTGCTTCGCTCACGGTGTGCTTGGCGGTGATGAGCGTTTCGCCGACAAAGAGATCTTCAAAGTGTTTTTTAAACGGGTGCACCGGAGTCTCTGTTTGCGCGGCGCCGGTTTGGAACTGGTTGGTGACATTGGTAATATCGCTTGGGTGGCCTTGCAGGGCGGTGCGTTGCATATAGTGAAACACTCCGCGCATGCCGCCCATTTCCTCACCGCCACCGGCATGGCCGGGGCCGCCGTGCACCAGCATGGGCATCGGCGAGCCGTGGCCGGTGCTTTCGCGCGCCGAGTCGCGGTTGAGCATCAGGATCCGGCCGTGGTAGGCCGCGGCATTTAGTACATATTCGCGCTGGATCCCCCGGTCGTAGGTACATACGGTGCTGACCAGGGAGCCTTTGCCCAGTTGAGCGATCTCAATGGCCTGCTCCAGGGTCTTATAGGGCATGAGCGTGCTGACCGGTCCGAAGCATTCGGTTTCGTGGCTGATTGTTTGCTGCAGGGGCTTGTCGTTGCGCAGCAGGATGGGCGGCAGGAACGCACCGGCATTGCGGCTGGCCCCTACTACTTCAAAGTCTTCCGGATTGCCGTGTACGATGGGCGTTTTTTCCGCCAGGAAGGCCAGTTTTTCCCGCACACGGTCCAGTTGCCGGCGGTTGATCAGGGCGCCCATGCGAACGCCTTCAACGGAGGGGTCGCCAACAGTGGTCTGACTCAATGCCTTCGAAAGTGCTTTTTGCACGTCTTCCAGCAAAACCTCCGGCACAATAATACGGCGGACCGCCGTACACTTCTGGCCGGCTTTGGTCACCATTTCGCGGCGCACCTCTTTGATAAACAGGTCGAACTCCGGCGTGCCGGGGACGGCGTCAGCGCCCAGCACGGCTGCATTCAGCGAATCGGCTTCCATGGTGAAAGGCACGGAATGCCGGAGCAAGGCCGGGGTAGCGCGCAGTTTCTTGCCTGTTTCGGCGCTGCCGGTAAACGTCACGACATCCTGGCTCTGCACATGATCGAGGATGCCATGGCCCTGCCCTACGATGAGTTGCAGCGCACCGGGGGGCATGATCTCAGCGTCGATCATGTCGCGTACGACGGCTTCGGTGAGGTAGGAAGTTTGCTCGCTCGCTTTCACTACGGCGGGCACACCCGCCAAAAGGTTGACCGAAATTTTTTCCAGCATGCCCCAGACCGGGAAATTAAACGCATTGATATGCACCGCCACACCGTGCTTGGGTACCAGGATATGGTGCCCGATAAAGGTGTTTTCCTTGGACAAGCGCACCACTTCGCCCTCTACATAGTAAGGCTCGTTGGGAAAGCGCCGGCGCAGGCTGCTGTAGGCAAACAGGTTGCCGATCCCTCCTTCGATATCCACCCAGGAGTCGGCGCGCGTGGCGCCGGTCCAGTGGCTGACGGTGTAGTACTTTTCCTTGCGCTCCAGCAGGAACAAGGCCATTGCCTTGAGCATGCGTCCGCGTTCGTGAAAGGTCATCCGGCGCAGGGCAGGGCTGCCGGTTCGCCGTGCGTAATCGAGGATTTTTTCAAAGTCCAGCCCTGCATCCGAGGCTGTGGCCACTATTTCGCCGGTGTATGCGTTGTATTGCGGAATGCCCTCTCCATCGCCGGGGACCCAGGCGCCGAGGACGTAATTGTGTAGATTTTTCATATTTATCTGGTTAGAAGGTTTCGGGTTGGGCAAAAGTAGCGATTTCGGTGAAATGCGTGCCATGGCCCTTAGCAGATCGAAGCAGGGAAAAACTCCGGGAAAGGCTAAAGAAAAAAAACGGGCCGTGCAGCAAATCAGCCGAAGGCTGCACCATATTTAAAATGTTACCCGATGAGCGATACACCATTGAAACAATTACTCGCGGCGTGCAGGCGTGGCGAGGACAAGGCGCAACGGCAACTTTTTGAGCGGTACCAGTCTGCGCTGTTTGGCGTGTGCCTGCGTTATGCCCGGGACCGGCCCGAGGCGCAGGATATGTTGCAGGAGGCTTTTTTGGCTATTTTTCGCGACCTGGGGCAGTTCAACGGCAGTGGTGTTTTTGATGCCTGGCTGCACCGCGTGACGGTCCGCAGTGCGCTGCAATACCTGCGCCGGAAAAATCCACTTCGTTTCGCCGACGATTATGACGGCCTCCACGCCGACACCTGGAACATTCCACCCGAAGTGGAGATGAACGGAGAGGCGATTTTGAAAATGGTCCAGCAACTGCCAACCGGCTATCGCACCGTCTTCAATTTATACTGCGTAGAGGCGTATTCTTATGCGGAAATAGCAGTCGAACTGGGTATTACGGAAAGTACCGTGCGCTCGCAGTACGCACGGGCCTGTAAACAACTGCGCGGTATGGTGGAAAAAATACTGACGGCAACCTTTTAACAAAAAACACAGCAGCCCGGTATGTACGCCGGGCAACAAAACAATTAAGTCATGGAACAGCGATCTACACCAAATAAAGATCTTGAAAATTTACTGCGCAAGGGGCTGCAGCAGGTCAACCAATCGCCCGATGCCGATACCTGGGAACAGATTGCTGCCCGCCAGCATCCGCGCAACACCTGGCTGAAAATTCGCTACCATGGCGCCTTTGCCTTGCCGCTTGTGGTGTTGCTTGCCGCACTGGGTTGGTGGTATTACGGGAGCACAACACAGGCGAGCGCGCCGGCTCCGGTTGAACAGACACCCGGTCATCAAACGGCGCCCCCACAGACGCCCGTAGCGCGGGCGCCCGGAATACTTCTGCCGGCAGAAAATGACGCGGACTTCGCGACACCGGCCGGCCCCTCGATCCGGGCTGTTGCTCCGGCTGCTGTGCACCGGACGAATACCGTGCCTGCTACTTCCGTCCGTTTTCAGGTGGGCAGTGGGCTGGACTATCAGAGCCCCGTTACCGGCACCCGGGTCCAAATTCCGGCCAATGCCCTGACCGATGCTGCCGGCAACCCGGTTAGCGGCGAAGCGGAACTAATGCTCCGGGAATACCGCGACATCGCGGATTTTCTGGCCTCCGGCATTCCAATGCATTATGCCGATGGGCGCGGCTCTTTTTTCTTTAACTCCGGCGGAATGTTTGAGGTACGGGTAGTACAAGACGGCCAGAACCTGCAAATGGCTCCCGGCCAAAGCTATGATGTCTTATTCTCGCCCACAGCCGAACTCAGCGACGCCAGCCTCTATTACCTCGACGAACAAAACGGCGCCTGGCAGTATCAACCCAGCCCGGCATTTGCCAGCCTGGGATTCCCCGCCGGGCAAGGTCAGCCGCCGGTGGCCAGTGAAAACGAGGTCGTGCGCAACAATCTCAACAGCAAGCGGCAAAACTGCCTTCCACCTACCGGGGAGCTTCCGGCAAACTTCGATCCCGTAGCATGGATGAAAACCGGCGTGCAAATGGGTTATGATATAGCTTCCGGAAAGACCAATCTGCCCGTCTGGTTCCGCAAACGGCCGCATTTGAGCAATGAAAACCTGCTTAATGGCATGGAACACGGCCTGATCCGGATCGTCCGGAATCGCGATCAGGGCGAGCTCTTCTTTCCGGAAGACGTCAACAATGTCTTTACCGAACTCAAGGCCTTTAAAGACTGCTATTTTCTCCGCTCCGGCGACTCGGTCGAAATGACCAAGGCCCTCGACCCGGACATTTACTGGGACCGGATCGCTGTCGTCCAGGAGGCAGGCAATCAGTGCTGGATATCGCTGTTCAGCGAAAAGGAAGGGCTGATGCAATTTTACGCCACCCTTACGGCGAGCATTGGAAACAAAGCCTTCAATGCCAATAGGGTAATGGATGAATACCGGCGTATGCGTGCCGAACGCCAAAACAATTTTGAGCAGATGGTGAAAAACCTGCGCTGCTTCCTGTTCATGGCGCCAATATTCCAGGAAGAGTCCGAATGGTGTATGGGGCAACAGTTTTGGCTGGAACACTTTGAAAAACAACACCCCCTCATGGCCAAACGCTACGGCGAACTGGTGCACTCCGGGCTCACTACCAACGATTCCCTCGCCCGGGCGACCTGGGAAAACTGGCGGAAACGTTTGCGCGAGCTGTACTTCGAGCGCGGCGAGCGATTTGCCAAAACCATTAAGGATAACCGGACAAATCTGCAATATGCCCTGAAGGTGACTGCTTTCGGCCTCTATAATTGCGATCAGATCTTCCGCCTGGGCAGAAACATAAACCCGGATTACGCCTTTGCCGCCTATCAAACAACCGGAGGCAAGCGGATCTACGCCTCCTCCGTGAGTGTCATGGAGCGCAACACGAAACTGTTTTTCACGCTTCCTTCAGCCGATAAAATAATTGTTATACCGGGACGCCAACTGGATGTGGTGGTCATTGACGGCGATGGGCGCCGTTACCATCTGCCGGGCGAACAGTATGCGCGCCTGGATATTCGAAGCCGGGAATTCAATACCCTCACGGTAACCGATATCACCGACCAAACGCAAAGCCCACGGGATTGGGCAGAGTACCTGGATCTGTAGATGCAGACCGGTAGTTCATTATACGCAAACGCAGAATAACCCTGAAATGACAAGAGGCCGCCTCCCTCAGGAGACGGCCTCTTCCGTATGAGTCCTTTTCGGAAAAACTATTTTCCTTCGTTGGAGATCTTAAGATAATTCTCCAGTGCCACGGCGATGGAAGGCGCTTCCGGCGTGCCGGCCTGAATTTGGACGATCATGCCGCTGTCGGTAACCGCTTTATACGCCGCTTTTCCGAATACACAAATCCGGCGGTCTTCCTGTTTGAAGTCCGGGAACTGTTCAAACATGGACTTGATCTCCAGCGCCGAGAAAAAAGCGATGATATCGTATTTGATGTCCTTGAGCTCGGTCAGATCCGTGTTTACCGTGCGGTACATGACCGCTTCCTGGATCGGCACCTTGAGTTCGTTAAAAAAACGGGTGATTTCCGGGTTGCCGGGATCGCTGCAGGGGAGGAAAAATTTTTCCTCTTTATTGCGGAGGATATAGGTCTTCAGGTCGAGTACGGATTTCGTACCGTTGAATACCTTCCGTTTCCGGAACATGATAAATTTTTGCAGGTAATTGGCGACCGCTTCGGAAGAACAAAAGTATTTGGTGTCGTCCGACATCTTGATCCGCAGCTCGCCGCAAAGGCGAAAAAAGTGATCAATAGCCGTTCGACTGGAAAATACAATGGCCGTGTAATCATTCGGATAGACCCGGTTTTTCCGGTATTCCTTTTCCGTCAACCCTTCCACAGAAACAAACGGCACAAAGTCGATGCGAACATTAAAGCGTTTTTCCAGTTCGTCGTATGCGGCGCGTTGCGTGGAGTTCGGGTTGGGTTGAGAAATAAGGATGTTCTGAACCCTTTTGTAGGTCTCTTCCTGAACAGGTGCAGCAGTTGCAGACATTCGGGAGTTGTGTTTTTAAATTTGTTCGGTGATTGGATTTGAAGCCTTTCGGTAGGCGTTTTTACTGTATTAAACCGAAATGAAATGCACCGGAAAGAAATAATTAAAACTGAAGGTTATTCCGATGCGAGCATCGCCAGTTTAATTAAAATGACCACCGGAGCGATTTCGACGGTGCAAAGGTACAACAAAAAGTGAAAAAGATGGCCGCTCAAAAATTTCTGTCCGATTGCGGCTGCCCGGAGGGCCCTGTAGAGGTAAAAAATGCCGGCCAGCGCGAGTGTCCAGAATACCATGAAGTCGCCATACTCCCGCACAAAGGCGATAAGGAAATTAAAAGGCACCAGGAAAAGCCCCAGCACGCAGTTGAATATGACAATTAGAAAGTTGTAACGGCGTATTTCCGTTGAAACCGGATACAAGGTGCGCAGGATACCAAGCAGGAGATGTTTGGCCAGAAACAACCCCACCGCGAGTACCATGCAAATGCTCAGGAAAGCGAAATTGTTAAATGCACCCGGGTTAAAATGCCGGGCGATCACAAAAATAAAGGCGCCGGCATTCAGTAGGAAACTCGCATATAACAAATAATAAGGAGCGCTTCCTGTAAGCCCGGAAGCCTCTTTTTGTGCAATACTCAATGCATTGTCGTTCAAAAAGCCGCGCCAGGCCTTGATCACGATATTGCGCTGGGTCGTCACGGAAAAGGATAAAAAGGCCAGCAGGGCGATCAAGAGCCAAAAAATAAAGGTGTCGGACAAAGAATCCCCGGTAGGCAATGCCTCGAGAGGCTGAAAGGACTGTTCAATACTTTCACTGATCCCGCGGGCTGCGCCAGGGGTCCGGTGGGCTACGATATTGAACGGATTGGCTGTAGTATTCGTGGATGCCGCAGTTGTGTTTTGGGCAGAAGCCTTTGCCGCGGCCTGCATCGTTGCCGGCAGGCGGCTGATGATCTCAAACGGATTGCCTGCCGGCTGTTGCGCCAAAAGGCCGGCAGCCGGGAGCAGGAAAAACAAGATTTGGAGAAACAACCGGAGTCGCATGCTGCAAAGGTAAAGAAATGCCCGGCATCATACCATGCCGGATTTCTTTTCCTACCTTTGCCCTTCCTTTCAACAAATACCGGATACCACCAACCATCACCATGCAAATCGACGTCATTCTAGGCCTCCAGTGGGGCGATGAGGGCAAAGGCAAAATAGTGGATGTACTGGCAGAGCAGTACGATATTGTGGCCCGCTTTCAGGGTGGACCCAATGCAGGCCATACACTCAAATTTGACGGCAATAAATACATTCTGCACACCGTCCCTTCCGGTATTTTTCGCCCCCGGCAAATCAATCTGATCGGTAATGGCGTCGTTCTTGACCCGGTTGTATTCCAGCGCGAATTACAGAACCTGGAAAAAAGCGGGGTGCAATTTTTGCACCGTTTGTTCCTGTCCCGCAAAGCGCACCTGATCCTGCCCTCCCACCGCTGGCTCGATGCTGCCAGCGAAGCCCATAAAGGCAAAGCAAAGATTGGCTCCACCCTGAAGGGCATAGGCCCGACGTACATGGACAAAACCGGACGGAATGGCCTGCGTGTCGGCGATATCGAACTGCCCGCATTTCGCGATCAATACGAAGCCCTGAAGCAGAAACATCTGGAACTGCTCAAGATTTACCCGCCGGTTGCTTTTGACCTGGAAGCCGAAGAAAAAGCCTGGTTTGCCAGTATCGATACCCTGCGTACCCTGCCGCTGGTTGACAGCGAATATTACCTGGCGGATGCACTGGCGACCGGCAAACGGGTGCTCGCCGAAGGCGCCCAGGGCGCCATGCTGGACATTGACTTTGGCACGTACCCCTTTGTGACCTCCTCCAATACCATTACTGCCGGCGTTTGCACCGGGCTCGGCGTCGCGCCGCAACGTATCGGACGTGTCATTGGCATTACGAAAGCCTATTGTACCCGGGTGGGCAGCGGTCCTTTCCCCACTGAACAGGATAATGAAATGGGCGATTTGCTGCGCCAGGCCGGCCAGGAGTTCGGATCTACGACCGGCCGCCCCCGGCGCTGCGGCTGGATCGACCTGCCTCAGCTGCGGTACACGATCCAGCTCACAGGTACCACTGAACTTTGCATGACCAAGATAGATGTGCTGAATACTTTTGCCACTATCGCTGCGGCTACTCATTACCGCTATCACGGTCAGCAAACCATGAACCTGCCGTACGACCTCTGCCAGGTCGAGATTGAGTCCGTTTTCAAAAACTATAAAGGTTGGGAATGCGCGCTCGACAATGTGCGGACCATAGAACAACTACCCGCCAAT
>CAYVDV010000124.1:0-12227 GCA_964450465.1 uncultured Saprospiraceae bacterium | reverse complement strand
AGATGGGCAGCCCGTCGATCGTGGAATCCATGAAGGCAGAGAAACCCTATATCGAGTTTGCGCGGGAATTTCTGGGACTGGTGCTGGCGGCGGCAGGGTGTGCGTGGTTGCTGGCGCGGAAGGGGGGGGATTTACCTAACCCCGATCACCGCCATCATCCGGCCGGTCACCCCGCCTTCTTTCCGGTGGGAAAAATAGTGTTCGTTGTGTAGCACGGTGGAGTATGGCGAAACCTCAATCTGGCTGGCCGGGATGCCAAAAGCCCGGAGTTGGCCAGCACATGCTTTTTTTAAATCGACAAAGAACCTGTTGCGTTCGGAGTCGAAGCGTTTGAAACCATCGTCAAATTCGGCGGCGACCTCATCGCCCACCTCGAAGGAACATTCATCGATACAGGTGCCCACATACGCCACACAAGCGGCGCCCCGGGTGCCGAACTGTTCCGACATGGCCTCGAGCGCCTTGCCAACGATCCCCGCGGCTGCGCCCCGCCAGCCCGCGTGGATGGCAGCCACGGCCCGGTGGACCAGGTCGAACACCAGCACCGGCGTACAGTCGGCTACGGATACGGCCAGCACCACACCCGGCGTTTGGGTAATCAGGGCATCAAAGCCTTCTGCTCCTCCGGGAGCGGTAACGTGTCGTACCGCGGCGCCATGCACCTGTTTGCTCCAGGCCAATTGATTGGGGGCGATACCCAACGCTGTGCAAAAACGCTGGCGGTTTTCCAGCACAGCATCCGGATGGTCATCGGTGTGTTTGCCCAGATTCAGCGTATGGTAAGGTGGCCGGCTGACGCCGCCGTGCCGGGTGCTCTCCGCGGCGATCAGGCCGGGGAAAGGCTTAAAGAGATCCGGCTGGCGAAATAAATCCATGGTGTGTGCAGTGGCGGTCTGTTTGAACCGGCGGTTTATCGAAAAATAAGCCGCCTGGCTCTAATTGAGGGCAATGATACAGTAAACTGCATTACATTTGGGAGGTTCACAGCGGCAGCATTTTTTCCGGCTTCTGTCCAAAACGTTTTAACCAGCATCCGTTATGCCTTTCATCGAGATCCTTCGCATGGCTTTCCAGAACATCCGCGCCAATATTTTGCGCGCGGTGCTGACCCTGCTCATCATAGCTTTCGGCATTATGGCATTGGTAGGTATCCTGACGGCCATCGACGCCATCGCCTATTCGCTGAACGACAACTTCTCCGGTCTGGGCGCCAACTCCTTCAGCATCGAACGCAAGTGGAGCGATGTAAAAAGCAACCAGCGCGGACGCCGGCAAAAAGTAGGCGACCCGATCCGTTACGACGACGCAATGGAGTTCAAAGAACGATTCGAGTTCCCGGCCGTCGTATCGATCTCTTATTGGGCCACCAACCTGGCCACCGTGAAACATGCCGATGAAAAAACCAACCCCAATATCGGTTTTGTCGGGGTTGACGAGCATTTTTTTGGCGTAAAAGGCCTGGAGATCGAATACGGGCGGAATTTTTCCCTGACAGAGGTGGAAGACGGGCTGCCCAAGGTGGTGCTGGGGCGGGATATTGTAAAAACGCTGTTCAACGACCGCCCCGAAAAAGCCCTGGATCAGATCGTGCTGGTGGGCAATAACCGTTACCGGGTGATTGGCGTCCTGAAATCGAAAGGCGCTTCCATGGGTAATTCGACCGACCGGGCGGTATTTGTACCGCTGACTAATATTCGCGCCTTGTACGGCACTGCCGATACCAATTACGATCTGGTCGTGGCTGTCCGGAATGCCACCGATATGGAAGCCGCACAGTCGGAAGCCACCGGCTTATTCCGCCAGATCCGCGGTCTTCGCCCCGGCGAGGATGAAGATTTTGAACTCTTCGCCAGCGACAGCCTGGTGGCTATCTTGAAGGAGAATACCACCAACCTGCGATTGGCCACCGTGGCCATCGGCCTGATGACGCTGCTCGGCGCTGCGATCGGTCTGATGAACATCATGCTGGTGAGCGTGACCGAGCGGACCCGGGAGATCGGTATTTACAAAGCCCTGGGCGCCACCCGTCGCAGTGTGCTCGCCCAGTTCCTCACCGAAGCCGTGGTGATCTGCCAGATCGGGGGCCTGGTCGGTATTTTGCTCGGCATCCTGATCGGCAATATCGTAACCCCGTTGCTGGGCGGCTCCTTCCTCATCCCCTGGGGCTGGATGCTGCTGGGCTTTGCGCTTTGCATGGTGGTTGGGGTGGTTTCCGGTTTTTACCCGGCCATGAAGGCTGCCCGGTTGGACCCGATCGAAGCGCTGCGCTACGAGTAAGGGTCGTTACAGGCGCACTTTCAGCAGTCCGGCCAGCCGTTCGAACGCTGCTTTCCAGTCTGCATTGATGAAATCCCACAACGCTTTGCGGTAGCCCTTGGTAATCAGGTAAAACACATTCTGGCTGCGCCAGATATCGGGTTTGAGTTCCATACTGATCATGGTTTCCAGCACTTCGCACAGCCATTGCACGCGGGAGAGCGGCGATTCATCCGATTCGATCAGCAGGATCTCCCGGTAGATGCGTTTGCCGGCGGCGTGTTGAACGGCTTCTTCGTCCGCGAGCCGCACATTCCAGTTTTTCAGGTCTGTGGCCACGCGATGCAGGTTTTGGATGTTACCCAGCGCGCCGTTTTGAAAAAAATGCAGCAAATCGTCGTTCAACACATAGGCGGCGATGTTGCGCCAGGTATCGGGCAGAGGCAGGCCGGCCTCCTGCAGCCCCGTCATAAGCTGGTAGTTGTCGTTGAAAACATTGCGGAAGTTGGCCTCGGCCAGCAGCAGGCTGTTGGCGGTAATGGCGCGGATGATCTTGATCTTTTCATCTGCAAACAAGGACGAGAGCGTAAACTTGTCCGGACCGAAATACTCCTGCAAAATGCCGATCACTTCGCCCAGGTTCGCCTCGCGGAAAGCTTGCGCTGTGCGCTGGTGCATTTCGTCGAACGTCGAGCGGTTGACGGCGCCGCTGATGTTGCCGATGATATGTTGCTGACCAAGATACAGCACGGCGTAACAGTAGGTCTGTTCGGCGTGGGTCAGCCGGGAACGGATGCCCAGGCGCCCGATTGCCAGGCGGGGAGTGCCCGCTTCGATCCGCTCGAACACCTCGACGGTAGCGGTGTAGTTGAACAGGTCCAGTTTTGCGGGGTCGTCTTCAAACACCGAGGCGACGGCAAAGTGGGTGGCTACCCGCTCAAGGTCCACCCGGGCAGGCAGCACATTTTGCAGGTAGCTGGCGGCGCCGCTGGCGTATTTGTTGCTGGGGGCCGTGCCCAGGCGCTTGGCAAATTCTGCATGCAGGTTGAGCTGGGTCACCTCCTGAGCATAGTCCATGGCGCGCAGGGCGTATTGCAGGATCTGGTTGGTTTCAATGCCTGAGATCTCGTCGAAAAACCAGCCGCAGCTGGTAAACATCAGCACCGCATGGCGCTGCATTTCCAGCAGGCGGAGTACGGCCACTTCCTCCTGTGCACTGAGTTTCCGGCGCGCATGTTTGGTCAGGAAGCTGCGGACGGCATCGTCGTTGCGACGAAGCATGACTTCGATATAATCATTGCGGGCTTTCCAGGGGTCGCGGAGGTAGCGGCCGGCTTCTTTTTCATAGGCTGGAATGAGCTGGTCGCGCAGCCAGTTAAGGGTATCTCGGAGCGGTTTGCGCCAGCGCTGGTGCCAGCCCGGATTGCCACCGGTATTACAGCCGCAATCGTTGCGCCAGCGCTCGATGCCATGCACACAGCTCCAGGAGGAGTCTTCGTGGAGCTGAACTTCCCATTCCGGCGGACAAATTTCCAGAAACTGGCCATAGTTGGTCAGGGTAGCCAACTGATTGTCTTCAATATGATTGAGGGCGGCAGCAAGGGCCATTTCGCCGAAGCGGTGATGGTGGCCATAGCTCTCGCCATCGGTAGCGATATGAGCCAGTTGCGTATCATCCGAAGCGTCAAAGATGCTTGTCAGCCGCTGGGCAAACGCCTTGCCGTTGGTGAGCAAGCCGTTGAAGGCAACTTCCTGTGCCACTCCGCCGTGGTAAAAGTACAGGGCGATCTGCCGTCCGCTGGGCAACTTGCACCAGTAGGGGTGGCGGGTATCGATACTGTCGGCATCTACCAAACGCCAGGCGGTATCGCCCACCTTGCGCACAGCTTTGGCCTGCCGGGGGGCCAGCACGGTGAACTGGAGCCCATGCGCTGCGAGGACTTCCAGGGTTTCTGTGTTAACGGCCGTTTCGGCCAGCCAGATGCCCTCGGGATAGCGCCCGAATCGGTATTCAAAATCGCGGACCCCCCAATACACCTGAGTCACCTTGTCGCGGTAATTGGCCAGGGGCAAAATAAGGTGGCTGTGCACCTGCGCCAGCGCGCTGCCATGGCCGCCGTAGCGCTCCATGCTTCGCTTGTCGGCTTTGAGCAACAGATCGTAGGCTTCGGGATCGTTCTGCTCCAGCCAGGTGAGCAGGGTAGGGCCGAAGTTGAAGGAGATCCGGTTGTAGTTGTTGCGGATCTTGACGATCCAGCTCTCCTCATCCAGAATTCGCGCGGCTGCGTTCGGGGCGTAGCATTCAAAGTCGATGCGTTCGTTCCAGTCGTGAAATGGCCGGGCAGTTTCCTGTTGTTCCACCACCTCCAGCCAGGCGTTTTCACGCGGCGGCTGGTAAAAATGGCCGTGGACACAAACGTATTTATTTTTCCTAGACATGATTTTATCGAAAAAAAGCGCTTTTCTGCGCATTTGAACGGGGTGGCGGCAAAAATACAAGCTTCCGTCAAGCAATCGCCGGTATGTTGTCCGCTTGTTGATAATTAAAAAACAGCGTATCTTCACCGTCCAGCCAATGTAACCCAATAACGCGTACCATGCCTGCTCTACGCTGGCAGATGCTTCCCGTTGATGAAGCTGCTGCCCAACATTTATGCGAAACCCTTCACGTATCGCCCCTGCTTTGCCGCCTCCTGGCGCAGCGCGGTATTAAAACATTCGAAGAGGCCCGCCGGTTCTTCCGGCCTTCTCTGGACGACCTTCACGCCCCCTTTCTGATGCGCGACATGGCGCGCGCAGTCGCACGGCTCGAACGGGCCATACAACAAAACGAGCGCATTCTGCTTTACGGCGACTACGATGTGGACGGCACCACCAGTGTGGCGCTGATGTACACGTTCCTTTCCGGCTTTTACCAAAACCTGGATTATTACCTGCCCGACCGGGACAAGGAGGGGTACGGCGTCAGTCTGCCCGGTGTGGAATACGCCCGGGAAACCGGCGCTGCGCTGGTAATAGCCATGGATTGCGGGATCAAAGCGCATAAAGCCATCGGGCTGGCGGCATCCTATGGCATCGACTTTATTGTGTGCGACCACCACCTGCCCGATGCCGAGCTGCCGCCGGCAGTGGCGGTGCTCGATCCCAAGCGCCCCGATTGCCCCTATCCGTACAAAGAACTCAGCGGTTGCGGTGTTGCATTCAAGCTGGCGCAGGCACTGGCCTTGCACCGCAATATACCAGCCGAAGAGCTGCATGCGCTGCTCGATCTGGTGGCTGTAAGCATCGCCTGCGATATTGTGCCTATGACGGGGGAAAATCGTGTTTTGACGCATTTTGGACTGCAAATGATCAACCGCGATCCGCGCCTGGGTTTGTGGGCGCTGATCCAGCGCAGCGGGCGGCGCTACCCGCTTTCCGTAAACGATCTGGTGTTTGGGATCGGGCCGATGATCAATGCCGCCGGCCGCCTGGGCGATGCCCGCGATGCCGTGCGCCTGTTGCTCGCCGCTGAGCGCAACAGCGCCCTGGAAGCAGCAGGAACCCTGGCAACCCGCAATCGCGAGCGCCGGGAAGTGGATCGGAACACGGCTGAAGAAGCCCGGCGCCGGGTGGCCGCTGACCCCGCCCTGGCCGGCAGGAAAAGTATTGTCCTCTTTGACCCCGGCTGGCACAAAGGGATCATCGGGATCGCAGCCAGCCGTATGGTCGAGTATTTTCACCGGCCGGCCGTGGTTCTGACCCAAAGCGGAGGGAAAGCAGTGGGCTCCGCCCGTTCGGTGCCGGGTTTTGACCTGCATGCCGCCCTGAGCCGCTGCGAGCACCTGTTCAGTTCCTTTGGCGGGCATGCGCATGCCGCCGGCGTACAGATGCCCCTGGAAAACGTACCCGGATTTATCGGGCAGTTCGAGGCCGTCGTTCGGGAGACCATCACACCGGAAGCGGAAATCCCGGCAATCGAACTGGCTGCACCAATCCGGTTTTCGGAAATCACCCCAAAGTTCTGGCGCCTGCTGCGGCAATTCGAACCTTTTGGCCCGGGCAATTTGAATCCGGTCTTTTGGGCCAGCGGCGTGCGAGATACCGGCCACAGCCGGCTGTTGTCCAATAATCACGTGCGCCTGTCGGTTTGCCAGGACGACGGGCAGGTATTCACCGGGGTGGGATTTGGACTGGGTGACGCCTTTCAAGCCGTTAAAAACGAGTCCTTTGACCTTGCCTTCAGCCTGTTTGAAGACGATTGGCAGGGCGAACGCGTGCTGGCACTACTGGTAAAATCAATCGGGCCCTAGGGATCTGGCATGGTACGGGCTGTTAATGAATTGAAAAGCGTTGGCCTCGCCCCTCTATTTCCCCCTACTTTTCTAACTTTGCCCGCCATTTTTAATATACTTTTCCTGTAAACACAAAAACTGTACATTACCACCATGGTCAAACAGTTCATTACCTCGACCTGCCTGCTTTTCATGCTGGCTGTTGCAGGCCTCGCACAGCCCGGCGCACATAACGACGACCCGGTTTTGTTCACGGTTAATAATAAACCGGTTTACGTTTCGGAGTTTCAGCAGATCTATACCAAGACCAACCAGCAAAATGCCGATTTCTCGGAAACTTCGCTGCGGGAATACCTGGACCTGTATGTCAAGTTTAAAATGAAAGTCCAAAAAGCCCGCGACATGCAGCTGGATACGGTACCTGCTTTTCAGTCGGAACTGGAAGGCTACCGCCGGCAGTTGGCTGCTTCCTATCTTGTCGATAAGGAAGTGACGGACAAACTGATCCGGGAAGCCTACGAAAACATGAAACAGGACGTGGATATCAGCCACATTTTCATTGCCTGTGACCAAAATGCCAAGGCAGCCGATTCCCTGGCGGCCTATAACAAGGCTATGCGCTTGCTGCAACAGATCAAGAACGGTGCGTCGTTTGAGCAGCTTGCCCGCGACAGTTCAGACGACAAATCGGCCAAGGACAACAACGGCCGTCTCGGTTTTGTGACGGCTTTGCTGCCCGACGGCTATTACAATCTGGAAAAAGCCATTTATTCGGCCAAAGCAGGCGATTTGCTGGGACCGGTGCGCACCAATTCCGGCTACCATCTGGTACAGGTACACAGCTTCCGTCCCGCGCGCGGCGAAATGGAAGTCGCGCAAATCCTGATCCGCAAAGGCAATAGTGAAGAGGAAAACGTCAAGAAACGCATGATCGCCGACAGCGTTTATGCCTCCATCCAACGCGGCGCCAACTGGGATGAAGCCTGCGCACGCTTCTCGGAAGACAAGGTAAGTGCGGCAAAAGGCGGCTACATCGGCTTTTTCGGCATCAACCGGTACCAGCGCACGTTTGAGGACGCTGCCTTTGCCCTGGAAAAAGACGGGGATGTTACCACTCCGGTAGAAACGTCCATCGGCTGGCATATCATCAAGCGCATCAGCCGGCGCGGCATCGGCAGTTTCGAAGATTTCCGTCGCCCGCTCACCGAGCGCATCAAGCGCGACAGCCGCAGTGAAGTGGCCAAACAAAGCATGATTGCCCGCATCCAGAAAGACGGCAAGCTGACGGAATTCCCCAATGTCCTGGCGGACTGGACTGCGCAACAAAAAGATTCCATCTTCCTGACATTTAAATGGAAACCCGATCCCTCCAATCCGCAAACACCCTTGCTTCGTTACGGCAACGGGAAAACATATACCCTGGCCGACTTTGAAGCGTATTGCGCCCGGGCCAGCCGCGACCGCATGCGCGGCATGGGCAGCCCGGTGGCGGAAACCGTGGATAAATTGTATAAAAACTGGACCGACGAAGTGGCCATGCAGTATGAGGAGAGCCAACTCGATAAAAAATATCCCGATTTCAAATCCCTGATGCGCGAATACGAAGAAGGCATGCTTCTGTTCGATGCCGCTAAACAGGAAGTCTGGGACCGCGCCAACGCCGATTCGACCGGGCTGGAGCAATTTTTCAACCAGCAACTAAAGGGCAAATACATGTGGGATGAGCGCGCCCGCGTCAGCATTTATACGCTGAAATCGGACGATCCGCAACTCTTGCTTAAGGTGCGCGAATATGCCGCCAAAAAAGGACCGGAAGATGTGCTCAAGAAGTTTAATAAAAAAGAAGAAGTGCTGGTCCGGATGGAGAAAACCTACGAGAAGGGCAAAAACAAGGACCTGAACGATATCTGGATGGCCGGCAAACTCACCGCCGCCAAACAGGACGCCGGCACCAAAACGGCTTCTTTCCTGAAAATTGAAGAAATTATTCCACCTACCGCCAAGGAACTGAACGAAGCCCGGGGTTATGCCGTGGCCGACTATCAGGACTATCTGGAAAAACAATGGGTGGAAACACTCCGCACGGAGTATCCGGTAAAGGTGAATGAAGATGTGCTGAAAGCACTGATCCGCAAGAAGTAGTTTTTTACCTGCGAAAATAACTGCCCGGGCCACAGCGATGATCATGATCGCGCTGTGGCCTCTTTATTTTCCGGCCTGTTTCCACGAAGAGCGTGTTCATTTCGCCCTGCTTGGTGTTTTCACCAAGCAGCCTTGTGTTCGTCATCCCTGATATCGTGCGGATCAGGCGGACTTGAACGCTGGAGCAGGTCCGCTTAGTGACAACATCAAGCGGGGCGCCCAGGCCACTAGCGCAGCAGTTTTACTGCCGTCCGTGTCCTTTCGTTGGAAACCTCCAGCACATATAATCCAGAAGCCCAGGATGCAGCCGGGATCTGCAACATGTTTTCCCCGGCATTCAGTTGTTGCGTCGTTTGCCATTGCACCCGGCCTTGCAAGTCGATGGCCCGCACCTGAAACACACCGCTGTTTTTCGCCAGAATCCGGACAAAAGCGCGCTCCTGGACCGGGTTTGGCCAAACCTCGAGGGTTACTGCTTCGGCGGCCTGTTCCGAGACTGCCGAAGCGCCTGCTTCCGGCAGGTGCAGTACTGTGCTGGCGGCCCCGTCTCCACTGGTGGTGCCGTTGCGGTTGACGGCGTTCCCGGCGGCGTAAAATGTAACAGGGCCGGTCCCTGCTGCCGGCGCCGTCCACATTACCTCGAATTTGTTGTTATTGACCGACACGTTGTCGTGCTCGGCATAGGTGCGGCCGTTCGGAATGGTAGCCAGTTTGTAATTATTCACGGTATTGTTTCCCGGATCGGAAAAGCCATGCAGATCCACATTGCCGCTGTCGCGGAGGGCGATCATTTGAAAGCCATAGCCGGTGAGTGCGGGGTTACTGTTAGCGATGGTTACCCGGGCAGTGTACTGTTGTCCGGGCAGGTATTGCGTCACCGTGTCGCCGTTGGTGTCGAGTACATGGACAAACACCACCGGTCCGGCAGCCCCGAAGTGGCAATAGGTGCAAATACGGGGCGAACCGTTGGTGTTGGTCTCGTCTCCGGGGGCTCCGGTGTTGCCTTTTTTGGCATCGGATGCCCTGCCGTTTTTATTGCCTAACAATACGATGGAACAAAGCGCTCCCAGGAAGAGCAGATAAACCAGGCGAAATTTCATAGGAACAGGTTTTGTACCCTAAGACAGCCGCCGGCTGGAAAAGTTGATGGACAGGCCGGAAAATGTCTTCTTTTGACAAAGAACCTGCCCTGGGTTCCTGTCCTGATGATCAGGACCGGTAGAAAATTTGTGTGCCGGAAAGTGGAATGCGGCGCAGGAACTCGTCTTTTTCCGGATTTGAATTTGCCCCGGAGCCATTTAACAGTAGCCCCTTACGGCCGCCGCTGTGCTGGTACAGAACATAAACTGTTGTCGCATCTGCTTGATCGGGTTCACCTGCATACCGGATCACATGGTCCACAGACCAGTTTTCCGGTTGTAACAAATGCAGGTCACTGCAGGTGAATTCCCTTCCGTAGCCTTGTTTTTTTAGCGTTTCAATGATTTCAGTTATACCTTGATAACAATACATATATTTTGTGTTTTTAAAATTGGGTAAAAAAAGAAGAATAAACAGGCGCCGGAATTGGATCAGTCCGCGTGTTCGGGTTCCGGCGCTTTTTCCGTTTTCCGCTTGGCCAGTTCGTAAAAGTCCTTCCGGCGGTCGCTCAAATTCCGCACGGCGCCATGGTGATGCAGTTCGGACAGGAGTTCCAGGTCCAGATCAGCCACGAGCACCATCTCGGTATTCGGCGTCGCCTCTGCTTTAACGCCATTGGAAGGAAATGCAAAGTCACAGGGCGTGAGTACGGCCGATTGTGAGTACTGCAAGTCCATGTTTTCCACCTGCGGGAGATTGCCCACGGAGCCGGTAATGGCTACATAGCATTCGTTTTCGATAGCCCGCGACTGGGAGCAGTGCCGCACCCGCATGTAGGCATTCTGGGTATCGGTCAGGTAGGGCACAATAAGTATTTGCATGCCTTCGTCCGACAAAAGACGGCCCAGTTCGGGAAATTCGACATCGTAGCAGATCAGCACGCCAACCTTCCCCACATCGCTGTCGAACACGTGCAGGTTATTACCCCCGGTAATAGCCCAGTAACGCGCTTCGTCCGGAGTAACGTGAATTTTTTCGTAGCGCTCGACCTTTCCGCTTCGGTGGCAAAAAAATCCGACATTATGCAGTTGTTCGCCCTGCATTTCCGGAAGGCTACCGGTTACTATATTGACGTTGTACCGGACGGCAAGTTCAACAAAGCGCTCCCGGATCGCATCCGTATGCCGGGCGAGTTGCCGGATGGCTTCCGCTTCGCGGAGGTGATTGTCCTCGGCCATCAGGGGGGCATTAAAGAACTCCGGGAATACGGCGATATCGCCTTTGTAGGCGGAGATCATATCGACGAAGTATTCCACCTGGACAAACATCTCGTCCAGGTTTCGGTACGGGCGCATTTGCCATTGCACGAGCCCGAGGCGGGCATAGGTTTTGCGCGGTACCGGGCGGGAATCCTGCTGGTAGTAAATATTGTCCCACTGGAGCAGGGTGGCATGTTCCTGCGATTGTTCATCGCTGGGCATGTAGTTGCGCAGGATCTTTTTGACGTGAAAATCGTTGGACAGCTGAAAGTTCAGCACCGGATCGTGGATTTCCTTCATTTTCACCTTGCTGATATATTCCCGCGGGGTCATTTTATCGGCATAGTTGTGGTAGTTTGGAATCCGCCCCCCGAACACGATGGCGCGCAGGTTCAGGTGTTCGCACAGGTCCTTGCGGGCATCGTACAGGCGCCGGCCCAGGCGCAGGCCGCGATAGTCGGGGTGAATAAATACCTCGATCCCGTACATGACATCCCCTTCCGGGTCATGGGTGTTGAAGGTATAGTTTCCGGTAATCTGCTCGTAGGTGTGGTTGTCGCCAAATTTATCATAGTCCACGATAATGGAAAGGGCGCAGCCGACAACTTTCCCTTCGACAACGGCCACAAACTGGCCCTGAGGGAAAATAGTGAGCAGATGTTCGATAGTACCGCGTTGCCAGTAGGAGCCGGTCCAGTTTGGATAGGCTGCCTTCATCGCTTCCAGCAGCTCTTTATAGTGCTTTGGCTGAAGGGTGGTTATTAAAACTTTTTCCATAAATATTAAATAAAGCTTGGTAGTGAAGTCGAACAGCCGCCCGGGGCTATTCAGAACCGGCCTGTTATCCGTACGTGAAAACAGGCGTGAGTTGGCTTTTTGCGTCTCTTTTTTCCGGTTATTGCAAATATAGGTAAAATCAGGGACCTTTTACTTGATATTAATCAATCCCGGGTGGTCGTCACACTGGCGGTAATCCCTGGGCGATGCTGATCAACGCCAGTATATCGGTCAACCACAGACGCCGGCCTTCAGTGCGCACCAGCCCCTCCTGCTTGAAGGTATGCAGCATACGGACCACTGTTTCGAGTTTGGCGGCGGCAAAATCGGCCAGGTCGGTCCGCGGAAAGGTAATGATAGATTCCTGCTCCCCGGTTTTCCGGTATTTTTCATGCAGGATCAGGAGGATCAGCGCCAGGCGGGAGCGCAATGGGCGAAC
>CAYVDV010000123.1:2611-12349 GCA_964450465.1 uncultured Saprospiraceae bacterium | reverse complement strand
AGCGGGCCGTCGGCCAGCCCGAGAGCGCGGACGTGCGCGTGACGGCCATGCGCGCGCTCAAGGTGAAGACCGAGGACTGGCGCCAGTTCTTCCTGTTTACCAAGAACCACTACCAGGCCGCGCGCTTCTGCGCCGGCCCATTTTGATTAAAAATCCGACCTGTCTGGTTAAGAAATCAATACGCCCGTGCAAACAGCACCCGCCGGGCGCTCGGTTTGCCGCTCAGGATACATTGTCCCTGCTCCGGTTCACTGTCGAGCGGAATGCAGCGGATCGTCGCCTTACTGCGCTCCTTGATCTCCAGTTCGGTTTCGGTGGTGCCATCCCAGTGGGCCAGGGCAAAACCGCCCTTGTTTTCCAGCACGTCTTCAAACTCGGCCCAGGTATCCACGCGGGTGATGCGCTCGTCGCGGAAAGCTTTGGCGCGGTTGAAGAGGTTGGTCTGGATATCCTCGAGCAGCTGCGCCACGTAGTCGGCAATCCCTTCGAGGGGCACGCTGTTTTTCTCTTTGGTATCGCGGCGGGCCACTTCCACCTGGCCGGCATCGAGGTCGCGCTGGCCGAGGCCGAGGCGCACCGGAATGCCGATCATTTCGTATTCGGCGAACTTGAAGCCCGGGCGGTTCTGGTCATCGTCGTCCACTTTGACGGAAATGCCTTTGGCGCGAAGTTGCGCCGCGATCTTGTTCGCCTCCTCCATCAGGGCCGGTACCGGCTTGGGGATCGGCACGATCACGACCTGGATAGGCGCCAGTTTGGGCGGCAGCACCAGGCCGTCATCGTCTGAGTGCGTCATGATAAGTCCCCCGACCAGGCGCGTCGATACGCCCCAGGAAGTAGCCCATACATATTCCTGCTGGTTGTCCTTGTTCAGGAACAGCACATCGAAGGCTTTGGCAAAATTCTGACCCAGGAAGTGGGAGGTGCCGGCCTGCAGCGCTTTCCCGTCCTGCATGAGCGCCTCGATACAGAAGGTTTCATCAGCGCCGGCAAAGCGCTCGTTTTCCGTTTTGATGCCTTTGATCACCGGCATGGCCATGAACTCCTCGGCGAAGCGGGCGTAGATGTCCAGGATCTTCAACGTCTCTTCCATCGCCTCGTCCTTGCTGGCATGGGCGGTGTGGCCTTCCTGCCAAAGGAATTCGGCCGTGCGGAGGAAGGGGCGGGTACGCATTTCCCAGCGCACCACATTGGCCCATTGGTTGATGAGCAGAGGCAGATCGCGGTAACTTTGGATCCAGTCTTTGTACGTATGCCAGATGATCGTTTCAGACGTAGGCCGAACGATGAGTTCCTCTTCCAGTTTGGCTTCGGGGTCAACGACCACACCGCCGCCGTTGGGATCGTTTTTCAGGCGGTAGTGGGTCACAACCGCGCATTCCTTGGCGAAACCTTCGACGTGTGCCGCCTCTTTGCTGAGAAAGCTCTTGGGGATGAACAGGGGAAAATAGGCATTCACGTGACCGGTTTCCTTGAACATCGCGTCGAGGGCGTCGCGCATTTTTTCCCAAACGGCAAAGCCGTGCGGTTTGATCACCATGCAGCCGCGGACCGGTGAATTGTCGGCCATGCGCGCCTTGCGCACAATGTCGAGATACCACTGTGAGTAATCTTCCGAGCGAGGTGTAATTTCTTTGGCCATTTATTATTGCGTTGAAGACGCGATGCATCGCGCCGGTATTTAGAAAATTTGATTAATTGTGTCCAGACGCGACGCATCGCATTTTTACAGGTTAAAACGGCGTTAAAAACGGCGCCGGATGTTACCTTGCAGAGGCTTGTCGGTCTAATCCTAAAGAAAATTAACAATTTAAAGTTCCTACCTTGCCGGTTTAAGCCAACTTTAACGGCGCAAACGCGTTGAATTAAAGAGCCTTTAACCAAAAAAAGCGCGCAAAGGTAATATTTTTGTACCTGTAAACGCGACTTGCGGAACTTTGTAAAAATCTAACTCTTGGCTATGAAAAAGAATAAGTCTTTAATGTGGAGTCTCCTGGTGGCATCAGCCGTTCTGATCGGTTTGCCTGCCTTTGCACAGGACGACTTGTATTACGACCCGGCTACGGATGCAACCTATACGCCGGCGTACGACGATAATACGTACCGGGAAGACAGCAAAATCACTCAACGGTATAAGGGCGACGACGGATACTACGAGGATGAATACGCCTATGAATATTCCTCGCGCATCCGCCGCTTCCACCAGCCCGTACAGACGATCGATTACTACGATCCGTTCTTTGTGGACCTGTGGTTTTACGATCCCTTCTACCTTCCGGGCGCTACGATCTATGTCGGCGGGTATAACGACTACTGGCGCTGGCGCCGCTGGAACCGCTGGCACCGGTACAACTCCTGGTCCTTCTACGATCCCTACTGGGGCGGTGGTTTCAACAGCTGGGGCTATGGCTGGAATCGCCCGTGGGGCTGGAACACCTGGAACAATCCGTACGTCTGGAACAATTACTACTACGATCCGTACTGGACCTGGAACGGGTACAACCCCTACTACTGCCCCGGCAATGTCTGGGTAAACAACAATTACTACTGGAACAATACGGGCAGCGGATACAACAATGGCGGCGGATACACGCAAAAGACCTATACCGGCGTGCGCCGTTCAGGCTCCACCGTCAACCCCGGCTATGCCCGCCTGGCCAGCAATACCACCACCAAGCCCAACCGCCTGGCGCCGGCAGGAGGCAGCAGCCCGGTGATCGAAATGAATCGGCCGAACGGTCGCGTCACGACTGACGGCGGCACCAAAGCCCCCAATGGCGGGGTAAGCGAGCGCAACGGCGTTGTAAACCAACGACCGACCACCGCTCCGGCCAACAACGGCCGCTCGACCACTCAGCCGCCCCGCGAGGTTTCGCCGGAGCGCCCGGGACGTACAGCCCCCGAAACGCAACCCTCGCGCCCGGCACGGGAAACTACCCCGATGCGCGAAAGCCGTCCCGCACGGGAAACCACGCCGACCCGCGAGACACGCCCGGCACGGGAAGTACCCCCTTCTACCCGGGAGTCCCGCCCTGCACGGGAAACCACCCCGACTCGGGAATCCCGCCCCGCACGGCGCGATAATACCCCGACGGCACGCGAAAGCCGCCCGGCGCGGGAATCTACCCCGCAGCGGACGTACGACAGCCCGAGCCGGCGTTCGGAGCCCTCGTACGAGCGGCCCTCCCGCTCCGGCGGCGGCAGCGATGGCGGCTATCAGCCGAGCCGGAGCAGCGGCAGCAGCAGTGGAAGTAGCGGTCGCAGTTCGTCGGGCTCGTCTGGCTCGTCGAGAAGCGGTGGCGGCAAAAGCGGTCGCGACTAACGAAATAAATACAACTCCGGAATACCTGAACATCGCTCAATGAAAAATGGGTGGAAACGGTCCTGTCACCTCCTTCCACCCATTTTTATTTGCCAAACAACGATTGAGCGTATCACCATTTTTCATCGGTAATACCTTGAGACTATGAAACATCATCTTTTGCCGCTCCTGCTTTTGCTGTCTGCGGCAGCCTTTAGCCAAACAGCACCCGATGTACTGAAATATTCGTACCTGACACCCGGCGGTACCGCCCGTTACCTGGGCGCCGGCGGGGCATTCGGGGCACTTGGCGCCGAATTCAGCACCCTGAGTCAAAATCCCGCAGGACTTGCCATGTACCGCACCGACGAATTGATGCTGACACCCGCCCTGCGCTTTTCCAATACCGAATCCACGCTGGCCGGTGGCAACAACGCAGCAATCGACGAAAGCAAAAGCCACTTTCACTTCGACAACGTCGGCATCGTGTTCAACACTACGCCCCGGAAAGGAAACTGGAAAACCTTCAATGTAGGCCTGGGTTACAACCAACTGGCCAACTACAACCAGGGCATCTATTACACCGGCAATGCAGAAGGCACGATCCTGAACAACTGGTTTGCCGATGCACAGGTCATTCTCTCCAACGGCACCGAAGACGATCTCGATCCGTTTACCTCCCGGCTTGCTTACGACGTGAACGCCATTTACTACCAGGATAACAACCTGAGCTATGATTTTGCCGGCAACGCCAACGCCACCCTGGAACGCTCCCAAACCCTGACCCAATCGGGCACCATGAACGAAATGGTCATCTCCTTCGCCGGCAACTACAATGAAAAACTGATGATCGGCGCCACGGTGGGCGTCCCCTTCGTGCGCTACCGCCTCAGCGGGGAGTATCAGGAGAAGGATGCCGGCAGCGTGGTGGACTACTTCGACGATCTCAACTATACGGAAGACCTGAGCACCGACGGGATCGGGGTCAACTTCAAATTCGGCGTGATCTACCGGGCCAGCCAGGCGCTGCGCCTCGGCGCCGCCTTCCACTCGCCCACCTGGCTCAGCCTGACGGACGATTACAGCAATACTTTTGCCTACACCTATACGGACGCCAGCGGGACCTTCAGCGACCAGGCAGTATCGCCGGGCGGCAATTTTGACTACAAACTCGCCACGCCCTGGCGCGCCTCCATCAGCGGATCTTACCTGATCCGGAAAGCGGGCTTCCTGAGCGCTGAAGTCGAATGGGTGGACTATAGCGCAAACAAGTACAATTTCACCGCCGACATCGCCAACACAGCCAACCAGGAGGCCGAACGGCAGGTGAACAACGAAATCCAGCGCCTGTTCGAACCCAAAATGAATTTGCGTTTTGGCGGCGAAGCCGTGCTGGACCAGTTCCGCCTGCGCGCTGGGGTGAATCTGCTCGGCAAACCGTACGCCAACGACAGCGATTATAATATGGCGTACACCTTTGGCGGCGGCGTGCGGGGCGAGTCGTTCTATCTCGACCTGGGCTGCCGGCTCGGCCGCGGGGAAGGCTCCGTTGTACCGTATTCCGGCGCTCCGGCTGTTTCGACCAAGAACCGGGTGACAGATATTTTGCTGACGATCGGGTTTAAGTTCTAAAACTGCCCCTTTTTCCATTCGAGACGCCATCTTTGCGCCAGCAAACGGCAAACTGACATGGCTTTTATCGAAACGCCCATTCCCGGGTTGGTGATTTTTGAACCTAATGTATTCTACGACGAACGCGGTTACTTCTTTGAAAGTTACAACCGCCGCGTTTGGGAAGATTTTGGCATAACAACAGACTTTGTGCAAACCAATCAGGCGCGCAGCACCCGCGGGGTGCTGCGCGGCCTGCATTATCAGGTCGCCCCGATGGCCCAGGCCAAACTGGTACGCGTGGTGGAGGGCGAAGTGCTCGATGTGGTCGTTGACATCCGGGAAAACTCCGCAACCTATGGACAGTGGTACGGTGTCCGGCTGAGCGCAGAAAACAAACGTCAGCTCTTCGTGCCCCGTGGTTTTGCACACGGCTACGTGGTGCTCAGCGACACCGCCGAATTCCTTTATCAGTGCGATAACTTTTACGCCAAAGACCTCGAAGGCGGCATCCGCTACGATGACCCTGCCCTGGCGATCGACTGGGAGTTTGACCTGAGCAAGGTGCTGGTTTCGGAAAAAGACCTTGCCCTGCCCAACTTTGGCTTGCACCGAAAGTGAGCCGGTTTGCCGGATAGTTCGTATGTTTATCTCCGAATCAATACAAAACTATCCTATGGCACTTCCGTCTGTCCTGTCCTGCAGACCCCAATCTATCCTTGCCCTGCTGGCCCTGCTGGTCTTCCGGCAGGCTTTGCCGGCCCAAACAAACATCCTCAGCACCAATCCTGTAGCTGCACAGATCCTGTTGGGCAATTACGACCCGGCAGATTACGCCGCTGCAGATCCGATCGCCGACATGGCCTCCGTTACTTCCGGTATCCACAGCCGGGTGTCGGCCGACAGCCTCAAGGCCTATTTGATCCGGCTGAGCGAATTCGGGACCCGGAATACCGGTTCCGATACCTTGTCGGCCAGCACCGGCATCGGCGCCGCCCGGCGCTGGGTGTATGAGAAATTCCAGGAATTCAGTGCAGCCAATGAAAACCGTTTGGCTGTGTCATACCTGCAATTTGACCAGGATATCTGCGGCATGGGGCAGCACCGCAATATTTTTGCCGTATTGCCCGGCACCAATCCCGCCAGCCACGGCGTAGTGCTCATCGAAGGGCATATCGATAGCCGCTGCTCGGTATTGTGCGACGTCAACTGCACCGCCGAGGGCGTAGAGGACAATGCCAGCGGCACGGCCCTGGTCCTGGAACTCGCCCGGGTAATGGCCCGCTACAGCTTTGAAAACACGATCGTGTTCATGGCCACGATCGGCGAAGAGCAGGGTCTCATGGGCGCGGAAGCTTTTTCCCAATATGTAAAAAACAACAATATCCCCCTGCGCGCCGTGTTGAACAACGACATCGTCGGCGGCGTCATTTGCGGCCAGACCTCCTCGCCGCCTTCCTGCCCGGGGCTGAACGATGTCGATTCGACGGGTGTCCGGCTGTTTTCCGCCGGCGGGGCCAACTCCAAAAACAAACAGCTCGCCCGTTTTATCAAACTGGAATACCGGGAAAACATCCTCCCCACGGCCGTAGTGCCCATGGACGTACGGATCATGAGTCCGGAAGATCGCAGCGGCCGCGGGGGTGACCATATCCCCTTCCGGGAAAAAGGCTATGCCGCCATGCGCTTCACTTCCGCCAATGAACACGGCGATGCCTCCAACGGCCCGGGTTATACCGACCGGCAGCACACCTCCGACGATATTCTCGGTGTGGATACGGATGGCGACCAGATCATCGATTCCTTTTTTGTGCAATTCAACTACCTTGCCCGCAACGTTGTCATCAACGGCAATGCGGCGGCTGTGGCCGCCCGCAATGTACCCACGCCCACTGAATTCAGCGTTCTTCGTTCCAGCAACGGCAGCAGCGGACTGGTCGATGTGGATATCACCGACCCGGCTGCTGTCGGAACTTACCGCGTCGCCCTGCGCAGCTCCACGCTCGACTGGGACACCGTCCATACCCTAAGTGGCAGCACCCTTGGCACGTTCCCGGCCCCGCCCACAGGCGTGCTGTACGTCAGTGTCGCTGCAGTGGACAGCGAGGGTGCGGAAAGCTTGTTTTCGGGGGAAAAACTCGTATTTATCACCGGCACCGAAGAAGCCGGTGAAACAGCCAAAAAAGACATTGAACTGTTCCAAAACCGCCCCAATCCCTTTGATGAGGCAACCTGGATCTCGTTCTACGTAAATCGCATGCCGGTGTACCAACAGGCTCGCTTGCTGATCTCCGATCTGCAGGGCAGGGTAGTAGCGCAAATCCCGGTCAGCCTGCAACCCGGCCTCAACGAGGTGCTTTACACCCATGGGTACGGTATGCGCGGCACCTTCGCCTACGCGCTGCAAATCGACGGGCAAACGGTGGAAGTCCGGCAGATGGTCTTTGCTTATTGAGGGCTTTTGCTTAACCGTCAACCCGTAATTCACTAACCAGTAACCTTAATTATAATGTTGCGTACTTGCATTTTTCTGCTCCTGTTTGGCCTGCATGCACTGGCCTGCTCGCACGCCGAGGTATTCCCCGGGCAATTTGCCGAAGCGGAAACTTCGCCTCCGCCCGAAGTACAGTGCGACACCTGCCGGTATCCGGTTGTGATGGTACACGGTTTCCTGGCCTCGGGTGATACCTGGGCGCCGTTCCAGCAACTGTTTACCTCCAATGGATACCATCCGGACCTGATCTTTGCCTTCGACTGGAACTCGCTGAACCAGGGAGCCAACCATGTGGCTCTACTCGATGCTTTTATCGACCGGGTTTTAGCGAAGACCGGCGCACCCAAGGTGCGGCTTATCGGGCATTCGGCCGGCGGCGGCCTGGGCTATTCCTACCTTTCCGACCCCGCCCGGGCGGCAAAAGTGGATGGTTATGTACATATCGGCTCCATGACCCAGAGCGGAGCGGCCGGGCCGGGCGGCTCGGTAGCCACCCTGAACATCTGGTCTCCGGGGGACAAAGTGGCCCAGGGCGGCGATATCCCTGGCGCCGTCAATATTCAGCTGGACGATAAAGACCACTATCAGGTGGCTACCTGCGCGGCCTCGTTTGCAGCGGTCTGGGCGTTTTTTCACCACGAACCGCCCGGCCAGACGACCGTTACCCCCCAGGACATTGTTTGTATCGGGGGCAAGGCGCTTTATTTTGGTGAAAACACCCCCCTCGTGAATGCCAAAATCGAGATCTATCCGGTTGACCCGGCTACCGGCGCACGCCTGAGCGCCGATCCCTGGCAGACCTGGTACAGCGACTCACTCGGACGCTGGGGGCCCACTAATGTAGAAGGAGGGGTGACCTATGAGTTTGTGACCACGCCGCCAAATGCAGGGCAGCGCAAGGTGCATTATTTCCGCGAAGGGTTCCGGCATCTCAACGCCCTGGTCTATTTGCGCACTATACCACCCCCGAATTCACTTGCCGGCCTCCTGCTGGCAGGGCTGCCTAATACGGATAACCAGACTGTACTGAATGTTTTTTCGGCCAGCCAGGCGGTGGTCAACGGACGCGACACACTTACTGCTGCAGGATCCGTGCTGTCAACGCCCCAATTTGCACCCGCCGATAAAACGGCAATTGCCTGGTTTCTCTATGATGACGGCGATAACAACACAGAACTAAGCCCGGTTGGGCTGTTTGGGAGCTTTCCCTTTCTGAACGGCGTGGACATGTACTTTCCCACCGCAACACCTGCCACTATTCCACTCCAGCTGAACGGGAGATCCCTGAACGTGCGGAATGTGAAATCCTCGCAAGGCGTCGTGGTCGGGGTGTTCGACTGAACGGGGGCAAGCGGCTTACCAGACAATCTCTTCCTTCAGGTATTTTTTCACATAATCGTCTATACCATCCTCCAGGCTGTAGAACGGCGCGGAGTAACCGGCCAAATCGCGCAACTTGGCCATATCCGCCTGCGTATAGTACTGATAGGTGTTGCGGATATCGGCCGGGGTGTCGATGAATGAAATATTGGGTTCGAGGCCCAGGGAATGGAAGGTGCCGGTTGCCAGGTCGAGGAAGGTGCGGGCCTTACCGGTGCCGAGGTTGTATATGGCACTGGGCGGCCGCTTCTCCAGAAAATGCAAGAGCACATCCACTACGTCTTTTATATAAATAAAATCGCGGCTCTGCTCGCCGTCCTTATAATCGGGCCGGTGCGAGCGAAACAGTTTCATGCCGCCGGTGGCCTTGATTTGTCTGGCCGTATGAAAGATCACGGAGGCCATGCGGCCCTTGTGGTATTCATTGGGGCCATAGACGTTGAAGAATTTAAAGCCTGCCCAGGGCGCCCCTTCCTGCCTTTCCAACAACCATACATCAAAGTCCTGTTTGCTCTGTCCATAGGGATTGAGCGGTTTCAGTTGTGGGATCAATGCGTGATCGTCGGAGTAACCCAACTCGCCAAGGCCGTAGGTGGCCGCGCTGCTGGCGTAGAAGAAGGGAATCTGATAGCTGCTGCAGATGGTCCAGAGGGCCTTACTGTAGTCCAGATTGAGCTCATCGAAAATAGCCGTGCTGAGTTCCGTGGTGTCGGTGCGGGCGCCGATATGGAACACGGCATCCACGTCGGCGTGATGCTGTTCCAGCCAATGCACGAATTCGTTGCGATGCACCTGCCCCCAAATTTTTTTGCCTTCGAGGTTGCGCATTTTATCGGGACGGCTGAACTCGTCCACTACGAGGATGTCTTTATACCCTGCGTCGTTCAGGCGACGCACCAAACAAGAGCCGATAAAGCCGGCGGCACCGGTGACTATGAGCATTGAGTGATTG
>CAYVDV010000123.1:0-2511 GCA_964450465.1 uncultured Saprospiraceae bacterium | reverse complement strand
GGGTGATGGCAAAGGTACGGTCTTTGAAGGAATACAGGGCGACCGAACATTCGTTTAGGGCGACCAAACATTCGTTTAGGGCGACCGCAAGGGTCGCCCCTACGGGACACACCGCGAAATTGTCTAACTTTGCGCCCCAAAAAATTCCACCGTCCACCGTGAAAAAAACATACTTCGCTTCCGATTTTCATCTCGGCGTCCCGGCCGCGCTGAGTTCCCGCGACCGGGAGCGCCAGCTGGTGCGCTGGCTGGACAGTATTGCCCCGGAAGCCGAAGCCGTTTACCTGGTAGGCGATTTGTTTGAATTCTGGTTTGAATACGGCACCGTGGTGCCCCGCGGATTTACACGGTTTTTGGGCAAACTTGCCGAATTGCGCGACGGCGGCTTGCCCATCCATGTCTTCACCGGCAACCACGATCTGTGGATGTTCGGTTACTTTGAAGAGGAGTTTGGCATCCCGGTGCACCGCAAACCCATACAGCTGAACTTGCACGGCAAGTCTTTTTTTATCGGACACGGCGATGGGCTCGGACCAAACGACCGGGGATATAAACTGATGAAAAAGGTATTCCTGCATCCCGTCAACCAATGGCTTTTCCGATGGTTTCACCCCGACCTGGGTATGCGTCTGGCGGGTTTTTCGTCACAGGCGAGCCGCGAAGCCATGCCCGAGGAAGAGCGCTCCTGGCTGGGCGAAGAACGGGAATGGCTGGTGCAATACGCCCACCGAAAGATCGACCAGGGCATCGAACCCGACTACTTTATCTTCGGGCACCGGCACCTGGCGGTGGATTGGTTGCTGAAAAACGGGCGCAGCCGGTATGTCAATCTGGGCGACTGGATGTCGTTTTGCTCCTATGCCGTCTTTGACGGGTCGGATGTAACCCTGCGTTTTTTTGAGAAGAACGGAAAGCCGGTGAGCAACTATCTGACCTAACCGGTTATTTCCCCGGCACATTTTTTCTACCATTTGTTCCAAACCGGTAATCAATAACCGGTCTGCGGAATCCTCATCGTCTTAATGTGCCCCCAATTCCTCCACCCGGTATCCCTTGGAATAGGTCCGGTTGGGGAGTTGGGTCAGGTGGTGCGGCTTGCGGCGCGGAGGCAGCAGGCGGATCAGGCGCCCGCGAAGGCGAACACTGCCCCGAACCAATGCTTGCAAGACCTTAGGCGCCGGCGGCAGGCCCACGGCAGCCAGCAGGCCATCGTCGATCAGGGCATGGACAAAGGGCGCGCCCAGACGCCACAGCGGACGGGGCAGCACCCAGGATAGCATCAGGTTTCGGGTGGCTACCGCAATGGCTTCGTTTTCAGGGGCGTAGCGAAACTGTGCCTTCTCGAAGGCGCGATTGAAGGCATCGAAGGCGTCAAACGACTCCGGCATGTCGCGGATGCCCATTCGGCGGCCCAGCTCCGTCCAGAAATAAAAAGCGGCCTGTTTTTCCACCTCGGTCACCTTGCGCCAGCCGTACCGGTTGATCCAGCGCGAGGGCTCCAGAATAAAAGTGGAGAGGGTATATACGTATTCGTCATTCGGAATTTGAAAACGCCCGTGTTGTTTATTCATGCGCACCAGGGCCGCATGGCCGCGCTGGCTATCGTAGCCATGTTCGAGTATCTCGGAAAGGATCAGCGTGGTGTCATCATAGCGCTTCTGGGTACGCTCGAGAAATTCGCCCGTAGCCGCCAGCAGCGGGGTGCCTTTGGCCACACCGAAAACGCGGAACAGCGCAAACTCCAGTGAGCGGGTCACGTCCCAGGGGAATTCATAGCAGGTGAACAGGTAGGAGATTTCCTGACAGTCCCGTTGCGGGTCGAGGGTCAGGAGATAGTCGCGCAGACCGTAGCGGCTGTGCCGGTTGGGAATCGCTGCCAGGTTGGCTTCCCATTGCGCCTGGGAGGCCGGGGCGACGGCTTGGATCGTTTTCAGGTTTTCCATGTGTAAAAATTCAGAAAATCAGGCAATTATACGGCGGATTTGCAAAATAAAGCATAGTTCCAGGAAGTCTTCCCACTCCAAATTTTATTTTTAAAACAAAAAAGACATTATTTGTTTTAAATAAAATGAAACATTGCATTACCTTCGCATTAGTTAAAATAAATTTGTTCAACTAAAATCAAAACGAAATGAACAATCGCGTATTACTCGCTGCACTTGCAGGCGGCGTTGCCGCTTTTTTACTCGGATGGCTGGTCTGGGGTATCCTGCTGATGGATGTCATGCGGGATCTCAACCCACCGATTGCGGGTCTGGAAAAAAATCCGCCGGACCTGATATTGATCTTTTTGGGCGGCCTTGTCTGGGCGCTGCTCTATGCCCTGATCTTTAGCCGCTGGGCAGGTATCAGCACCTTCATGGGCGGCCTGATGGCCGGTGCATGGATGAGCGCACTGGTCGCAATCAGTATTGACCTGAGCTATATGGGCACCACCAATATGGTATCCATGGGCGGCGCTGCCCTGGACGTCGTTGCCAATATCGTGGTCGGCGGCTTGCTTGGCGGGGT
>CAYVDV010000122.1:0-12402 GCA_964450465.1 uncultured Saprospiraceae bacterium | reverse complement strand
ATTAATTCAGTCCAGGTACTTACTAAATTTTTATACACATGAAATTGATCCAATCGACACTGCGACTGGCTGCAATCAGCCTGATCCTCTTGTGTTTTGGGCCCCGGACCTTCGCCCAAAAAGCATTGCGCCTGCCACCCGGCGTGCAACAAGTCACCTCCGTTGAAGGCATCACCGAATACAGCTTGCCCAACGGTCTGCGGGTGCTGCTCTTCCCCGATCCGTCCAAGCCGATCATCACGGTGAATATTACCTACAAGGTCGGCTCCCGGCACGAAAACTACGGGGAAACCGGAATGGCACACCTGCTCGAGCACCTCGTGTTCAAAGGAACGCCCAAGCACCCGAATATCCCGCAGGAACTCACCGAGCACGGCGCACGGCCCAATGGCACCACCTGGCTCGACCGCACCAACTACTTCGAGACCTTCGATGCTACCGAAGAAAACCTCCGCTGGGCGCTCGACCTGGAAAGCGACCGCATGGTCAATTCCTTTATCGCACGCAAAGACCTGGAGAGTGAGTTCTCCGTGGTCCGCAACGAATACGAGCGGGGGGAAAACAGCCCCGGCGCCGTGCTCAACAAGCGCATGATGGCCGCCGTGTATCAATGGCACAACTATGGCCACTCCACCATCGGCGAGAAATCAGACATCGAACTGGCGCCCATCGAACGCCTGCAGGCCTTTTACCACCACTACTACCAGCCCGATAATGCCGTGCTCGTAGTAGCCGGAAAAATCGACGAACAGAAAACGCTCGACCTGGTCAACGAATATTTCGGCCCTATTCCCAAACCCACCCGCCAGCTGATCACTACCTACACCCAGGAACCCACCCAGGACGGCGAACGCCAGGTGACCCTGCGCCGCACCGGCGACGTGCAACTGGTGGCTGCTGCCTACCGCTCGCCAGCCGGGTCGCATCCCGACTATGCCGCCCTGAGCGTACTGTCCAACCTCCTCACCGACAACCCCACCGGCCGGCTCTACAAAGCGCTGGTGGAAAGCAAAAAGGCCGTTTCGGTCTTTGGCGGCGCTTCCGGCTATGCCGAAGGCGGAACTACGGGTTTCACCGCCGAAGTCCCCAATGACCAATCCGTCGAGGATGCCAAAACAGCCATGCTGGAGGTTCTCGACGGTCTGAAAGAAAACCCACCCTCTGCCGAAGAAGTGGAAAAGGCCAAGACGCGTATCCTGAAAAACTGGGAACTCGGCTTCAAACAATCGGACCGGCTCGGCCTCAGCCTGAGCAACTATATCGGTACCGGCGACTGGCGACTGGCCTTCCTGTACCGCGATCAGGTGGAACAAGTTACCCCCGACGACGTTGCCCGGGTTGCCATTCGCTATTTCAAGGCTGCCAACAGGACGATGGGCTTTTTCCTGCCGGAAAAAAATCCGGACCGCGCCGAGATCCCCGCAGCGCCGGACCTCAACGAGCTGCTCCGCGATTACAAAGGCAAAGCTGCCATTGCCCAGGGCGAAGACTTTGACCCCTCGCCGGAAAATATCGAAAAACGCACCTCCCGCGGCCAGCTTCCCAACGGCATGCAGTATGCCTTCCTGCCCAAGGAAACCCGCGGCGACGCCGTCAATGCCAGCTTTACCTTCCGCTTTGGCAACCTGCAAAGCCTGCAGGGAAAATCTGTTATCGCCGATTTCACCGGCGCCATGCTCAGCAAAGGCACTACCTCGAAAACACTGGCTGAAATCAAGGATGAACAGGACCGGCTTAAAGCCCGGATCTCGGTCTCCGGCGGAGCATCTTCGGCCTTTATTAATATCGAAACCGACCGGGAGCACCTGGCGGAGGCCATCCGCCTGGCCGGCGAGATGCTGCGGCAACCTTCCTTTCCGGAAGAAGAGTTTGAAAAATATAAAAAGCAATACCTCACCGGTATCGACGAGCAAAAAACTGATCCGAACGCATTGGCAGGGAACCTCTTCAGCCGCATTTCCAGCCCGGAATACCCGGCAGGCGACCCGCGGCGCACGATGACCTTTGACGAAGTAAGCGCCGCCGTGCAGGCTGTTACCCTGGATCAGGTGAAAGATTTTCACCGCTCCTTCTACGGCGCCAGCAACGCTACCTGTGCCGTAGTCGGCGACTTTGACGCCACCGAGGTCGAAAAAGCAATCCGGGAAACCTTCGGCGACTGGAAGAGCCCCTCCAAGTTCGAACGTATCGCCGACGACTACCAACCCGTGCCGGTCCGCAACGAACAGATCCTGACACCGGATAAGTCCAATGCCGTGTACCTGGCCGGGTTCGGCTTCCCCATGCGCAACGACGATCCGGAATACCCGGCCCTCACCATCGGCGGCCAGATCCTGGGCGGCGGCTTCCTCAACTCCCGGCTGGCTACCCGTATCCGGCAAAAAGACGGCCTGAGTTATAGCGTGCGGGGCAGTTTTGGCGCCTCCTCGCTGGACAAAAACGCCAGCTTCAATGGCTTCATGATCTACAACCCGGAAAACCTGGGCAAGCTGGAAGTTGCCTTCCGCGAAGAGATCGAGCGGGCGAGTAAAGAGGGTTTCACGGCAGAGGAACTGGATGCCGCCAAAACGGGCTGGCTCAAATCGCAAAAAGTGAACCGCTCCTCCGATGCCGGCCTGGCCCGCACGCTGAGCAACTATCTGTACCTGAACCGCGACCTGAGCTGGGATGCCCAGTTTGAACAACGTGTGGAAAAACTGACGCTTCAGGATGTCAATTCCGTGATCAAAAAACACCTCGACTATTCCAAAATGATCATCGTGAAAGCCGGGGACTTCAAGAAAGCGCAGAAGCCGTAACGGCACCCAGTAATACGAGAAGGAATGGAACCCAGGCTCCCACGCCTCGGGTTCCATTCCCTCTTCATCAGATAAATAAAAAACCCGCGCCAATCTGCGTCATCCGCGCGCCAATCCCTCTTATTCGGCAAAAAAAACCGCGCCAATCCGCCTACTCCGCGTTCCAATCCTTCTAAGTTCGCTTTTTCCTATCCCAACTTTCCGCGAAATGCCCTAACCTTGCAGTTCGTATGGGCAATTCCTCTATACAAAACGAAATCGAAGCGCCGGTACTCCTGTCGGAAGCGCCGCCACAGAAGTACAAGCGACTCTATCCAAACTACATCCGGGCTATTGCGGCGTGTGCCGTGGTGCAGATGCATTCGGTCGGCGGTTACCTGTTCGAATTCGACCCTGCCAAACCCACCAGCGTGCAGTTTCTAACCGCCGATATTTTCTATGGCCATCTGCGCTGGGCGACGCCCTTTTTTATCCTGATCAGCGGCGCATTATTGCTCAATCCCTCCCGGGAGGAAAGCACCGGGGAATTCCTGAAAAAGCGCCTGCGCCGGGTACTGATCCCCTTTGCGTTTTGGGGGACGATCTATTTGCTTTACCTCTACCGGGGAAATTTTTACTACGGAGACCTGCCTACCTGGGAGGATGTGCTGCATAAGATCTTTTTCGAGGACGTTTATTTTCACCTGTGGTTTATTCCCATGATCACAGGATTATACCTGCTGACACCGGTTTTCCGCATCTATATCAAATATGCGAAGCGCAGTGATATCGAATATTTCCTTGTGCTGAGTTTTACAATCACGACCCTGCAGCATTATCTACCCGGCGTATTCGTGGTAAAATACATCGGTTGGATGGGATATATCGGGTTTTACGTGTTGGGGTATTACCTCAGCACTTACCCGATTGAATGGAAATGGAAACGGATCATTTACCCGCTCGCCCTCCTCATGCCTGCGCTGGGCGCTTACGGCACCTGGTGGCTGACCGTCCGGAACGGGGCCTATACTGACAAGATCTTCATGTACACCAGTCCGAACATGGTGCTATTGATAACCGGGTGGTTCCTGTTTCTCAAAGATTTTGACTGGGGGGCATTTTCCACCCGTTACCCGCGGATCAACCGGGCCATCAACCGCCTGGCCGAGCTCAGTTACGGGATCTATTTCATTCATGTAATTATTCTGGACAGCATCAAGAACGGTTACCTGTTCGGCTGGCGAATTACGCCACACTATTTTTTCAATCATCCGATCCACCCCGCTATCGGCGCACCGCTGGTTGCATTGTTTACTATCCTGACGGCCGTTGGAATACTTTCCCTGTTGCAGCGGATACCGCTGGTAAAGAAGTGGCTAATGTAGTCAACCCGTCTTTTTCAGGGTACCGAGCAGCCACTCCCGCTCTGCTACATGCACAGTCCGCTCGATGCTTGCCTGTAAGCGTTGTTGCCCGGCGGCATCCCCCGGTTTCAGGTTGATCATGCGCCGCGTAAACCGCACGAGGTTGCGGTACATTTCGCGATGGTATCCGGCATCGCGGTGCCGCTGCAAATAGACGGTGAAACTGTCGAGCAAAGAATCCAGCGCCTGCCACTCTTTCCGGGCATAGTATATGCGCAGAAGCATACGCCGGGCGTCGAAGTTGTAGAGCATATCGCGAAATTCCACGTGACGCAACAGTTCCAGCGCCTGATCGTACTCCGGCCGTCGGAAATAGTAAGTCGCCAGATTGTACCGGAATACATTCTCCCGTTCTTTAGGGGCCAGAAAGGGCGCAAAACCATGCAGGTATTCCAATGCCCAATCCCATTCTCCCAATGCCAGGGCCAGGTTAAGGATATTCCGGTAGGTAAAGCGGGACAGGTAGCCGTTTTCCAAAAAGACCTTGCGCGCCAGTCCGGCCCGGTACAACCCGAATGCTTCGTCAATATACCGGCGTTCGCCGGAATTGAGGCGGCGGATGCAAAAATTGATCGCCAGAATGTAAAGATCACGTAGTTCGGCATCCGGAAAACGAGCACCGTATTGTTCCATATTCAACTTGAGTGCCTGGAACACCTCGTCATTGTCCGGCTCGGTAAGAGCCTTGTAACTGAAATAATAGGTTTCCACTGCAGCGTTCCCGTTGAAGGCGCCTTTTTCCACCAATGCCAGGGTTTCTGCCAGGTAAGGCATGGGCGATTCCAGGGCTGCCAGTGTTTTTTGCGCCAGCGCAGCGCAGCCCTGCCGCAGCGTATTGATCGCCACATAGGCACCGAATGCTTCGCCTACGCCCTGCAGGTTGCCCTCGCTGTTGCGTTGCGTGGCCCGGAAATGTTCCCAGGCTTCCAGTTCAAGAGCATACCGGTGGTAAAAATAATCGGCGCTCCGAAAGGGCTCCGCCTCCAGATTAGCCAGGATTCTCGCGTGTTCCCGGTCAAAACGGGTTTCAAAGCCCCGTTTTTTCAACGCGCGAATGAGATGCAAGCCAACTTGTGCCGAATCCTTCTGCCAGTCATCCCAGGCCAGGTAACGCCGCATCGCCTCCAGGGCGTACGACATGAGGTGTCGCATCTTCCCGTCGTTGAAAGCTGGCCTTGCACTGCGTCCACCTTCCTTTTCAAAAAAAATATAGGCAAATGCCGTTCGCTTGTCCAACACAGGAATGGCCTTCCTTCGGGCCGTTTGTTTTCCCGTTCCGGGCCCTTCTGCAAACCGGGCCATAAAATCAAACAGCCGGATAACTTCCGGGCGCAATTCGAATGCCCCGCTCCGCAGCGCCTGATGAAAACGCTGTCGGTCAGAAGTCGAAAGGGAAAAATACAGATGACCAAGTAAACTCTCGCGCATAGTCCTGGTTTTCAATCCGGAGTGTGGTTAAAATTTTGAACAAAAATTTCATTAATTATCTGAAAATTAAAACTTTAAAAAAAAATAAAACCATCTTTTTCCGACAAAACATAAAATCTGTCTTTTGCAAGGCCTGGAAACCGGCGCATCTTTGAGCATACAAATCCAAATTGCTCATGAAGGGAATTTACTGGACCATCCTGCTTTTCGCGCTCGGGCGCGCCATGCCGGCTCAATCGCAATGCTTACCGGCAGATAATTGCGCGGAGGCCAATTGTATTTTCGACGCAGTGATCCTGTCGTCCAACACCTGGACCAACGCCGGAGCTACCGGCGATGGCGCCGCGGGTTTTTGCGGGACCATAGAAGGCAACATCTGGTTTCCCGTCTTGGCGGACTCCACCGGAAATGTCCAGATAACAGTGACCAGTACGAACTGCGAAGTAGCTAATGGATTGCAGATCGCACTGTATGAAGATTGCTTTGCCGCAGGTCCCCTCGCCTGTAACGGTGGTAGCGCGGGCGGCGGCGACGTCCCGCTCAACCTGTCTGCCACCCTCAATCCCGGACAACTATTTTTCCTCATGGTGGACGGGTATGCTGGCGACGTCTGTGATTTTACGATCAACACAATCGGGCTGGCCGATCCGGAAGAATACGGCCAGATCACCGGGACGGTCCGGATCGATGAGAATCTGAACTGTGAAACGGACAGCATGGACACACCGGCGCTGGGAATTCCGGTTTCCCTTTCCGGTTTATACAGCGCGCTACGGCCAACTGATTCGCTGGGGCAATTCCATTTTTTCTACACCGATACCGGCGCTGTAACCATCGCTTTGAACGGCTTTCCCAACAACCTTTGGGCGCTCTGCGCAGACTCCTTTGTGGTGAACCCGCCGTTTTTCCCCGACAGCACGCATGTGGACTTTCTCCTGCAACCGCTGACTTACTGCGCCGATATGTCGGTGGATCTGAGCCTGCCGCCGTTTTTCCGGCCTTGCCAAAGTGTGGATGCCGTGGTTAATTATTGTAACCAGGGCACGGCAACGGCCCAGGATGCCGTAGTGGCGTTGGAGGTGCCGTCCATCTTAAATTTAACTGGCAGCAGCCTGCCTGTAAGCGGACAGTCCGGGGACACCCTGTTCTTTGCTCTGGGCAACGTGGCGCCGCTGCACTGCGGATCGTTCCAAATCACCCTGCAATTACCCTGTAACGGCAGCCTGGTCGGACAGACGTTGTGCCTGGAGGCGCATATCTACCCCGACTCCCTGTGTCTGCCTGCCCCCAATTGGTCGGGTGCGCATGTGAACCTGTCGGCTCGATGCATCGGCAATGCCCAGGTGGAGTTTACCCTGAAAAATACCGGCATGGCGCCTATGGCGGAAATGCAGGAATACATTATCATTGAGGATGAGGTCGTGTTGCGCAGTGGCAATTTCCAACTCAACCCCGGCGAAAGTATGCTGGTCCAGGAATTGGCCAACGGCGCCACCTGGCGCATGGAAGCCGGCCAGGAAGTCAACCACCCCGGTTTTTCTCAACCGGCTGTATCACTGGAAGGCTGCGGAGGACTTTCTTCCGGGTTTATCACGGCCTTCTCTACCGACGATGCCGACGATTTTATTGATATCGAATGCCGCCTCGTGGTCGGTTCCTATGATCCCAATATCAAAATTGCCGTTCCGTCCGGGGTCGGCCCGCAACAGCTGATCCGGCCCAATACGCCGCTGGAATACACGATCCATTTTCAAAATACCGGCACCGACACGGCTTTTGTGGTGCGTCTGGTCGATGTACTTCCTGCAGCCCTGGACCCGGCTACTTTCCGGCCCGGCGCCAGCTCGCACCCCTGCCGCTGGCAAATTTTCGGCACCGATACCCTGGAGGTCGTGTTTGATCCGATCGTCCTGCCCGACAGTAATGTCAACGAACGCGCCTCCCACGGCTGGTTCGAATTCGAGATCGCGCAAAAACCCGACCTGCCCAACGGAACGCTGTTGGAAAACCGCGCAGCGATCTATTTTGACTACAACGACCCGGTACTGACCGACCCAGCCTGGCACACCGTAGGCGCACTTACCGTCAGACTTGATAACCCATCCGAACAAACAACTGGCTGGAAGGTACTGGGCAACCCGGCCGTGGAAACAGCCACCTTCCTTGCCACCGCACAGGTGCATGGTGTCACCCGGTTTGAATTGTACGACACACAGGGCAGGCTGCTGCGCCGGGAACTATTCAGCGGCGGGCAATATGTCTTCCAGCGCCAGTCGCTGACCGGCGGGATGTATGTATTCCGCCTGATTTCCGAACGGGGTGCAACGGTGAGCGGGAAAATCGCGATACCCAATCAATAAGCATGTTGGGGATTTTCTGCCGGAGGCAAAAATGAGGGCTTTTTTCGTCAGTTTTCACGTTTTTGAAGGAGCATAACCGGGGTTACGCGACTGAAAAAAGATGAGAAATGGCGGGAAAAGAACCATTTTTGGCCCGGTGAGAAAATCCCCAACATGCTCTAATACCGCCCCATCAGCCGGTGCTCCACAATCGCGCGCTTCAGGGCGAGCAGGTTGTCCTCCAGCTCGCCCTCTTGCTGCCAGACGACGTTCCCGCCAGGCTCCAGCAGAATGGTAAACGGCAGCGCACCGTGCCAGTCGTGCCCCACGGCGTCGATCAGGGCGTATTTGTCGTCCTCGGAAAACAGATAGTTGGTCAAAGCGGAGTGCTTGCCTTTCAGGAAGGCCAGCACCTTGTCTTCTTTTTCCACTTTATCGGCCGATAGCGAGACAAACTCGAAATCGCGGGCGCCGTACATGCGCTGCAGGAGCACGAGGTCCGGATATTCGAGTACACAGGGGCCGCACCAGCTCGCCCAGACGTTGATAAGGCGCAACTTGCCCGTGCCTTCGTTTTTCAACAACCCGGCTACGCCGGCTGCATCAATTTTTTCCAGCGTTACCGGGCGGGCGGCCCATTCCTGGTCCACTTTTTCCTTCTTTTCGGCATTCCAGGCCCATTTGGTGGAACAACCGAACGTTTCAGTGACCGGCTCGGCAACGGGTTTGCCGGTCAGCACAGCGTCAATAGCCGCCCGGAGTTCTTCGGCATTTTTAGCGTCCGGCGCCTTGTCTTTGTCCAGCCGGCCGGTGTAGCGCAATTTGCGCGACTGGTCGAAGACGAACGCATGCGGGGTAGCCATGGGGCCGTATTGCAGGGATACGGCCTGGGTGTCGCCGTCGTACAGGTACGGAAAGTTGAACTGCCGCTGCGCAGCGCGGATCTTCATGGCCTCGTAGTCGTCGTTGAGGTCGGTGTAGCCCAATTCCTCGTAGCGCAGGCCGAGCGGACTGTTCGGAGAAATGGCCACCAGCGCCACCCCTTTCCCCTGGTAATCGGCCGCAACGGCCTTGATGCGCTCCTCATAGCCCTGCGCCGTCGGACAGTGGTTGCACGTGAATATGATGACCAGCACCGGCGCTTCTTTGAAATCGGAAAGGGTGTAAAAACGATTGTCCACGCCAGGCAACCTGAAATCCGGGGCATCGGCTCCGATGGTCAGCGTGCGGACGAGCCGGCCTTCCACCGCTTGCGGATTGGCCACGAAAACCGGACTGGTTTTGCCGGCATCCTGGGTTTGGGCAAGCTGACACATGCCGAAGGTCAGGAAGAGCCCAATGAGGAAAATGTTATTTTTCATAATCCGGTGTTTAACCGCCGGTTTTATCGGCGTAGTCCACATAAAAATTAGCATCGGTATTCAGCACATGCCCTTCGGTTTCAGGCACATCCAGGCGGGTCCATTCCGGGGTGGGCTTCAGCCATTTTTCGGCGCCGTTGAGAAACACCCGGACGGGCATGTTGAAGCGTTCGTTGCAGTTGGTCCAGCGGTACGCCAGGGCATTGTTTTCCCATTTGTATTCCAGCACCGGAATGCGGGTATCGCGCAGGTACTGGTCAAAAAAGGCAGACAGGTCGAGGCCGCTTTGCCGGGCGAGGTAGTCCTCCACTTGTCGGCTTGTCACGACCTGGTGATAGAACTCCCGGTTCAGGCCGCGAAGCATGCCGCGCCATTTTTCATCGTCGTTCACCAGCTGGCGCAGGGTGTGGAGCATGTTGGCGCCTTTGCTGTACATATCGCCGGAGCCGCTGTAATTGACGTCGTAAACCCCGATAACAGGCCGGTCGTTGCGGATATTGTTGCGGGTGCCGATTACATATTCCGCACTGGCTGTTTTGCCGTAGTAGTAATCGACAAACAGGTTTTCCGAATAGGCGGTAAAGCCCTCATGCACCCACATGTCGGCGATGTCCTTGTAGGTGATGTTGTTGGCAAACCACTCGTGGCCCGATTCGTGGATTATGATGAAGTCGAACTTCAGTCCCCAGCCGCTGCGGCTTACGTCGCGGCCCAGGTAGCCATTCTGGTATTTATTGCCGTAGGTTATAGAACTCTGGTGTTCCATGCCCAGGTAGGGGACCTCCACCAGTTTGTAGCCGTCTTCATAAAACGGGTATGGGCCAAACCAGTGTTCGAAGGCGCGAAGCATTTGGGGCGCCTGTTTGAACTGCTTCTGCGCTTTCTTTTTGTTTTCCCGCAACACATAATAGTCGCAGTCGAGCTTGCCTTTTTCTCCGGCAAATACTTCGGAGAAATGGACATAGTCGCCGATATTGACGTTTACGCCGTAGTTGTTGATGGGGTTGTTCACGAACCAGTGAAAGGTTTTGGTCCCGTCGGCATTCTTATCCACCCCGCGCAGACGGCCGTTGGATACGTCCATCAGACCGGCGGGGGCCGTCACGCTGATGAGCATGCTGTCGGGTTCGTCGTACATGTGGTCCTTGCAGGGCCACCAGAGGCTGGCGCCGTCGCCCTGGCAGGAGGTGGCTATGAAAGGCTTGCCGTTTTTGTCTTTTTTCCAGGTAAAACCGCCGTCCCAGGGCGGACGGCGGGATACTTTGGGTTTACCGGTATAATAGACCGTCACCGTTTTCACTGCGCCGGGGGTTTGCGGCGCCGGCAGGTCGAGGTAATACACATTTCCGTCGCGGGAAAACGGCACGATTTGGCCGTCTTGTTCTGCCTTTTCCAGCGCCAACGGCGGCTGCAGGTCGAGTTGCATACGCTGCCTGCTTTCGAGCACCCGGTATTGGATCGCATTGGCACCCCGGATCGTGCTGTCGGAGGGATCTACCCGGACAGCAAGGTGGTAGTACGTCAGGTCCCACCAGGCGCGTTCGGGCGTGATACTGCCGCGCAGGGTATCCTGCCGGGTAAAGGTGGGCTGACTGCGGTGGTTTTGCGCTTGCAGACCGGGCAGGGTAAGTAAGCAGGCAAGGAGGACAACAGGGAGATTTTTCATTAGCAGGACTGGGTTGAACAGAAGGTCACTAAGGCCAAAGTTAGGGAACACGCTGCTGCCTGGCGAAAGATAATACCGCAAAAAGAATCCGCCGGGCTTCTGCGAAGAGAAACCCGGCGGATAAAAGGTTTTGGTTTGAATATGTCTCAGAAGCACCAGCCATTCGCCGCACGGAGGGTTTCGGCGATCAGCCTGCGCTTTTCTTTTACATTGACCGGCGGATATTTCGTAAAGCGTTTCACCCCCATCAGGAAGGTCTTGAGCAAATCGCCATCGGCAAAGGAAGCCAGTGCATCGGTGGCGTTTTTGGTCATGCGCGCCGTGGCATCGTGCAAAAACACCTGCAACATCGCGTCATAGACTTCCTGGGCATGGGCTTTATCCGGCCGCTGTGCCAGTTTCTGTACGCGCAACAGCATGGACTCGGCTGTGAACAGGTCGATCAGCATATCGGCGCAGTTCATCAGGATCTCCTGTTCTTCCTTCAGGTTCAGTTTGCCGTCCATCTGCATTTTGGCTGCGGCGCCTGCGGTCATCAGGATGATCTTTTTGAAATCGGCGACTGCCTTGTGTTCTTCGGCATAGTCGCCTTCGAGTTGCTCGAACGAGGGCATGGAAGCCAGTTCTTTTTGCACCGCCCAGGCCGGGTTCACAATATCGAGTTGTCCTTTGAGTGCGCGTTTGAAGAGTTGGTCCACCATGAGCAGCCGGTTGATCTCATTGGTGCCTTCGTAAATACGGTTGATCCGGCTGTCGCGGTAGGCGCGTGCGGCCGGGTATTCTTCGCTAAAGCCGATGCCGCCATGGATCTGCACATTCTCGTCCACGCAGTAGTCGGTCACTTCGGAGCCGAACACTTTGAGAATAGAGCACTCGATGGCGTATTCTTCTGCGGCCTCCAGCATAGCTTGTCCGTAGGGTTTTCCGGCGGCCAGCCCGGCTTCTTTTTTATCCTGCATCAGTTGGGAGGTCCGGTACACTGCGGTATCGCCGGCAAAAACGCGGATGGCCATTTCGGCCAGTTTGTGCTGGATGGCGCCGAAATTGCCGATAGGCTGGTCGAACTGATTGCGTTCGTTGGCGTATTGCGTAGCCAGGCTCACTACTTTTTTGGCGCCGCCGATACACATCACGCCCAGTTTGTAGCGCCCGATGTTCAGGGCGTTGAAGGCGATCAGGTGGCCTTTCCCGACCTCGCCGAGCACATTTTCAACCGGTACTTTTACATTTTCAAAGAAAACCTGCCGGGTGGAGGAACCTTTGATCCCCATCTTGTCCTCTTCCTCCCCGAGGGTCAGGCCTTCGGTATTGCGTTCCACGATAAAGCCGGTGAACTTTTCCCCGCCGATCTTGGCAAACACAATAAACAGGTCGGCAAAACCGGCGTTGGTGATCCACATTTTCTGG
>CAYVDV010000121.1:0-12441 GCA_964450465.1 uncultured Saprospiraceae bacterium | reverse complement strand
AACGTATAGGTATCGTCCAGCGAATCCAGCGGGGTACCGTTATCGCTGCAAAGGATAGAATCGACGCTGCCGCTGATCGGGTTGGGGCAAAGCGGCGCGAAGGAGCAGGGGGGCGGCGGTGTGACCTGAACGGTATCGGTGCACAGCGAATCGCTGGTATTCAGGACCACAAGGGTCAGTGCGCCACCGCTGATGAGGAATGGGCCAAAGGCAAAGGCCGAATCATAGGGATACAAAGTGGTGTCGGATAGCAGTGCCCAGGCGGTGGAATCGCCCGTAACACTGAGGTAGAAACCGAACGTATCGTCCAGGGAGTCGAGCGGAGTACCGTTGTCGTTGCAGGTAATGGAATCCACCGCAGCGGTAATCGGCGTCTGGCAGGCGCTTTGCGCCATCCCGGACAGGGGCAGGCAGAGCCAGCAGGCAAGGGTAAACAGGAGGGCAATGTTTTTCATCCTTGTTGTGTTTGTTGTGAAGAAAGCGGGATAACCCGTGCGGAGCAAACAGCGCCGGCAGAAAAATAGCAGACACCGGAGCAGCTGAAACGCTCCGTTTTTCGGGTAGAAAGGTATGTTTGCCAAAAATAGGGGGTAGCAAGCGCCCGTTAAAGGGGGTTTTCCCTGAATTTACCCTTTTCTGCAGGGCAAGTACTCAAACCAACCCTTCGCGCACCAGATCGTGCAGGTGTACGATGCCGAGATAGCGGCCCTCGTCTGTGACCAGCAGTTGGGTAATGGAGTGTTGGCGCATCAGGGTCAGCGCATCCACAGCCAGCGCGTCGGGACCGATGGTTTTAGGCGTAGCGGTCATAATTTCACGGGCAGTAACACCGCTGAAGTCTGTGCGGCGTTGCAACATCCGGCGCAGGTCGCCGTCGGTGACCACGCCAAGCAGGGTGCCGGCATCGTCAAGCACTGCGGTAGCACCCAGGCGTTTGGACGAGATTTCGATGATGACCTCCTGCAGCGTGGCGCCGGGCGCTACGACAGGGCGCTCGTGCAGGGCGTAGAGTTCCCGCACGCGGAGGTAAAGCTGCTTGCCCAGGGCGCCGCCGGGGTGGAACTTCGCGAAGTCCTCCGGCGTAAACCCGCGCAGCGCGAGCAGGGCTACGGCCAGGGCGTCGCCCAAAGCCATTTGGGCAGTGGTACTAACGGTGGGCGCCAGGTTGTTGGGGTCGGCTTCGTGGTTCACGGGGGTCCACAGCACATAGTCGGCCTGGCGGGCCAGGGTGCTGGTGCGGTTGGCCGTCATGGCGATGAGGCAGTTGCCGAAGTTTTTGACCAGCGGTACCAGCACCCTGATTTCCGCCGATTCGCCGCTTTTCGACAGGCATAATACGACATCACCGGGCTGGATCATCCCCAGATCACCGTGAATAGCATCGGCAGCATGGAGGAACAAGGCCGGTTGGCCGGTGGAATTGAGCGTGGCCACAATCTTCTGCGCCACGATTGCGCTCTTGCCGATACCGGTGAGCACCAGGCGGCCGGGGCTGCGGTGAATGGTTTCGACGCAGGTCCGGAAGTCGGTGGTATCGTCGAGGCTCTCGGCCAGGGCGTTGAGCGCATCGGCTTCGATGCGAATGGTGCGCTGAGCGGCGGCGAGTACGTCGGGTTGGCTGTGGTTTTCCATTGTGTAAAAAGGAAAAGCAAAGGTACGCGCAGCAGCTTCGGGAAAAGGTATTTTTTGGCGGGAAAGGAATAACTTTATTGAAAACGTATGCGCCTTCACAGGCTCTTGTGGATATTTGTTTACCGAATCGGGTAAAAACGGATTGCCGGCAACGGGTCGGAGGAACTTAATAGCCAAGGGTGGGGGCTAATCCGGTTTATCAGACGGGATTTGTACTGGTGGAATAATAGGGTAATTTTGTGGGGAACTGTTTCAAGACAACAAACAATCTGAAATATAACATGAACAAAAACCTGATGGCCTGTGCCCTGGCGCTGCTCGCTGCCTCCTGTGCCTTTTCCCAAAACGTAGCCTGGCGCCGGGCAACCGGCGGCTTTGTCGAATATGGCCTGGCTGCTGATTCGTTCAACCGCATCTGTATTTTGTCGGCATTTAGCGGAACCCACGATTTTGACCCGGGCCCGGGTGACGCCACTATCACCGTCAACGGTCCAAGGCGTGCCGTATTGCAGTCGTACCACGCCGATGGCACATTTCGATGGGCGCGCCTGCACGGCAGCACCAACGTCGATTCTTCTTCTTGCCGCCTGACGCTCGACCCTGACGGCAATGCGTATGTGTTTGGACTGTTTTCCCAAACAGCCGATTTTGACCCCGGGCCCGGCGAATACCTGCTCACCACGACCGCCCCTTACGAAGCCTATCTCGCGAAATACGACACCCTGGGTGCACTGGTATGGGTAAAACAACTGCCGGGAATCTACTTCTTCACCGGAGAGGTGAACGGTCCGCACATCGACCGCGACGGCAATATCTATCTCGCTCCGATATTCACCACCATAACCGATGCGGATCCCGGACCAGGCGTGTTTACCATCACCCCGAATGACTGGGATGCCGGTGTGCTAAAGCTTGACCCCGACGGCAACCTGCTGTGGGCCATAAATGTAGGTAGCGCCAGAAAAGACCGCGCAGTAGCGGTGCGCACTGATGCGCAAAAAAATGTGTACCTGTTTGGAGATATGCCCGACACAGGCGATTTTGACCCCGGGCCGGATTCCTTTCTCCTCACCAAAGGTACCGGCACCGACGATGCTTTCCTGCTCAAACTCGACGAAACCGGAAAGTTCCTATGGGCTAAACAGTTGCGTTGCTTACAGCAGTATGGCAAGGTATATCCCATTGGACTCGACGTGGATGCTGTCGGCAATGCCTACCTCACAGGCTATTACCTGACTAAAATGGATCTCGACCCGGGGCCGGGCACCAAAATCCGGACAGCCCTGGGCGCCAACGATATTTTTGTTGTCAAACTCGACCCCAACGGCAACATGGTATACGGTCACAGTATCGGCACCAGCAATTTGGATACCGGAGTGGGCATCGCCGCCGATGCCGCGGGCAATGTATATGTCACCGGGTATTTCACCGCTCCCATCGACGTGGATCCCGGCCCAGATACCGTCATCATTGGCCCCGGATTCGGTTCGTACGACGGCTTTGTACTCAGCTACGATGCTGGTGGAAACTACCGCTGGGCCCGGCGCTTCGGCGGCCCCGATAACGACACGGGTTACAGGGTGGTTGTCGATAACCAGGGCCGCGTATTTTTCATCAACCGGATGGCACAGGTGTACAACCTCGGCTATGCTCCGGGCGAGGACTTTGTCGTTCCGACTTCCGAGGAACGCATTATGATCATGCAGATCGATCAGGAAAACAACTACAAAGGAGTCGTTTTTCGAGACCTGAATGGCAATCAGCAGCGCGATGCAGGGGAGCCGGGCCTGACAGGAGTAGTGATCGGGGCCAATGGGCAAAACCTGTTTACCACTACGCAGGACGGCGGACGCTACAGCCTGTACCACGACTTCAACGAGGGTGATACCCTGATGCCGCAGCCCCTGCAGCCGTACTGGACGATCACACCAGCCTTCGCACTCACCGATTCGCTGAACCCAACAACGGATTTTGCCGTGCGCTTCCCCCCCGATTACCGCGATGCCGGGGCAAAAGCCTGGGCGATCAACACGTTCAGGCCGGGTTTTAACACGCACATCAAACTTCAGGTGACGAACCTGAGCAGCGAGGCCGTTGATTCGATCCTGGTGACGTTCGGCGGTTTCAACGGCATGCCCGATTTTACTATCGCCAACATTATTCCTGCGCCAAATGTGGTTACGGACAGCACACTGGTCTGGTACACGGGCATGCTTGATCCCGGCGTTTCTGCCGAATACACCATGGTCCTGAATACCTCCGCCGGTACGCCCCTGGGTACGCCCGTCGATCTGGTTGTCACCGCAGCGTATCCCGACGACGCCAACCCGGGCGACAATTCCGCCCACATTGTGTCGGAAGTGATCGGAGCGATAGACCCCAACGACAAACTTGTTTTCCCTTCGGAAATTCAGGAGCCGGACCTCGATTCGACCCTGCTGTACTATACCATCCGTTTTCAAAATACCGGCAATGCCCCGGCAGAGTTTGTTATCCTGCGCGATACCCTGCTGCCGGAACTGGATCCAACATCCCTGCGGGTTTTGGGAGCAAGCCATCCCTTCAGCTGGAGGCTGCACGGCGAAAATATCTTTGAAGTGCGGTTTGACGGCATTAACCTGCCCGACAGTACGAGCAACCCGGACGGTAGCGAGGGTTTCGTAGCGTTTACCCTTAAACCCCGCAGCGGACTTGGTGTGGGCGACACGGTGTACAACCGCGCAGGCATTTATTTTGACTATAACGCCGTGGTGCTCACGCCCTGGGCGAAAGCGGCCGTAGTGCAACAAAGCGCATCCGTTTCTGAGCCGTCTGGCGTGCGGGGTGCATTGGAGCTGTATCCCAATCCTTCGTATAACCAATGTATAGTGAGTACCCGCGGCAAACTTTCCGGTCCGGGCGAGTTGCTGCTGGTGGATGTTTCAGGGAAAATTTGTTTGCAAAAACCGGTGATCGATGTGCATGAGCCGTTTGTATTAAATGGTTTACCGGCGGCCGGATGGTATGTTGTTCATGTAAGAACCCGCGAAGGATTTATGCGTGGTTTGCTGATTGTGGGGAAATAAAAACAACTGCCCTATTACCTCCGCGGCGGCATTTGTACTGGTGGAATACACGTTTCAAATAAAAAAAGGGAACGCTGCTGCATGCGTTCCCTCCAAACAAAACAAACACTGGGTGACATTTGGTTTTGCGTCATTGCTGCATAAGGCACTTATTGTTTGCCCGCGATTTCAGGCGTCTCCACATTGGCAGTGTTTATCGTCTGCCACGGCGTCCAGTTGCTTTGTTGATCGCCAGCCTGTACAGCCAGGCGGAATTCATACGCCGCTCCCGGTTCGGTTACGCGGAAGTAAAAACTCGTCCAGACCGTTTTGTCCTCAAGTATGCGGAGCGGTTGCCGGCCGGGCTTCCGGATTTCTATTTTGTATGCCGTTGCATCAGTCACTTCGCTCCAGTTGATTTCAGCGTAATCTTCCGACACCATAAAGGACATTACCAGGGCCGGCGTTTCCGGATCTACAGGAACCGTGGCGGAAACCGGAACGTCGCTATTCGGAGAGAAGGAAAATACGGCGAGGAATACGGACAGGAATTTCATGACTAACTTCTTTTTGCTTCGTGCGATTGGATAACAACAAATGGCATTTAGTTCTTAATCCCGGTTCGGCCAATTGGTTATCAGCAGTTACTGTCTTTTTATTTCCCAAATCTTCTGTTTTGCAATGGTCATCCTTCCTTTTTAGCATAAACACAGAGCCAAAATGCCAAATTTTTATTCTGACATTGCCAACGATTCTACTATCTCACCAAATTATTGCCGGAATGTTCGCAATTCCTTAACAATTTTTCCGTCGAAAATTTGCGCATCCTTTAATTTTAATTTTACTATCTTTGGCGGCTTTTTGAAAAAAGGCCCTGCTTTTGGCGGGGCTTTTGCCGTAAAAAAGCCTTGCCGGTAAACCTTGCAAGCTCAAATACCCCAACCCGGATGCCCAAATACGCGCTAAACTCCCTGCCAAATGTATTTTTCCCAACAATCCGCTAAATATCCAGGCGGTTACCTGTGTCGTTATGAAATAAATGAGTAATTTCATCGGCATAAAAAAGGTGGGCTGCACTCGCTTAATTTTTTAACCAGTAATTCTACAATGTCTGCGATCTCCGCTGAACGCGATACCCTACAGGAAAACTTACACCGCTATTTCGGCTTCGATGCATTTAAAGCCGATCAACGCGCCATCATACAAAGCCTGCTCGACGGCAACGACACCTTCGTGATCATGCCCACTGGTGGCGGCAAAAGCCTGTGCTACCAACTCCCGGCGCTCATGCTGCCCGGCACGGCCATTATCATCAGCCCCCTGATCGCCCTGATGAAAAACCAGGTCGACAGTATACGCGGCTACTCCGATGCCGATGAAGTGGCGCACTTCCTCAACTCCTCGCTCACCAAAGCGCAAATGAAAAAGGTGAAGCAGGACATCACCGACGGCAAGACCAAACTGCTGTTTGTAGCCCCGGAGACCCTGACCAAGGAGGAAAACATCGAGTTTTTTCAAAACAGCAATATCTCCTTCGTCGCAGTTGACGAAGCCCACTGTATCTCCGAATGGGGGCACGACTTTCGCCCGGAGTACCGCCGCATCCGTCTGATGCTCGACGCCATCGCCCGGGACGTGCCGATCATTGCACTCACGGCTACTGCTACCCCCAAAGTACAGGTGGATATCCTGAAAAACCTGGACATGACCAACGAACGGACCTTCGTTTCGTCCTTCAACCGGGAAAACCTGTTCTACGAGATCCGGCCCAAGATCAAAAAAGATCAGACGATCCGGCAGATCATCCAGGTGATCAAGGAAGAGTTCCACAACGAATCGGGCATCATCTACGTCCAAAACCGCAAAACCGCGGAAGACCTGGCCCAGATGCTCAGCGTCAACGATATTAAAGCGGCGCCCTACCACGCCGGCCTCGACCCCAAAACCCGCTCGCGTACGCAGGACGACTTTCTCATGGAGGAAATCGACGTGATCTGCGCTACCATCGCCTTCGGCATGGGCATCGACAAGCCCGACGTGCGCTTCGTGATCCACTACGACATGCCCAAGAGCATCGAAAACTACTACCAGGAAACCGGACGCGCCGGGCGCGACGGGCTCGCCGGCAAGTGCATCGCTTTTTATAATTATAACGACATCCTGCGACTCGAAAAATTCCTGCGCGACAAACCCGTAGCCGAACGCGAAATGGGCGCCCAACTCATGCAGGAAGTCGTAGCCTACGCCGAAACCGCCGCCTGCCGCCGCCGCTTCCTGCTGCACTACTTCGGCGAAGACTTTGAAGAAGAACGCTGCGGCAAAATGTGCGACAACTGCAAAAACCCAAAAGAACGGGTGGATGTGCAGGAGGAAATCGTCCAGGTACTCGATAGTATCCTCGAACTGAATCAGAACTATCTGATGAAAACCATCGTCGATTTCATCCTTGGCCGGGAAACCAAGGAAATGAAAGACTTCCGGTTTACCCAACTGGAAAATTTCGGGATCGGCGAAGGACGGGACGAAAATTTCTGGACCTCGGTGATCCGGCATGCCATGATCAACAACCTGGCCTACAAGGAAATCGAAGAATTCGGCCTGCTCAAAGTATCCGAAGAAGGCCGGAAATTCATCCAGAACCCCTACCCCATCCAGATTACCGTCAATCATAACTTCGACGATTCCGACTACGATTTTGACGACGAAAAAGGCGGCACCGCCGTGCTCGACGAGGCATTAATGAATATGCTTAAAGACGTCCGCAAAAGCGTCGCCAAAAAACATAACCTTCCGCCCTACGTCATTTTTCAGGACCCCTCGCTCGAGGAAATGGCCACCCAATATCCTATTTCCATGGAGGATATGGCCAAAATTCAGGGCGTCTCTATCGGCAAAGCCCAGCGGTACGCCCAGCCTTTCCTCGACCTGATCAAGAAATACGTCGAGGAAAACGAGATCGAGCGGCCGATGGATATCACCATCAAGACGGTCGCCAACAAGTCGAAGACCAAGGTCAGCATCATCCAGGCCATCGATCGCAAGATCCCGCTGGAAGATATCGCCAAATCCAACGATATGGCCTGGGAAGACCTGATGGAAGAGCTCTACGGCATCGTTATGTCGGGCACCAAACTCCGGCTCGACTATTACCTGACCAAGGTCGTGGATGAGTACGTCCGCGAAACGGTCCTGGAATATTTTGCGAGCGCCCAAACGGACGACCTGGATGTGGCGTTCAAAGAGTTAAAGGAAGACGAGATCACCTGGGAGGAGATCCAGTTGATGCGGCTCAAGTTCCTGAGCGACAACGCGAACTGATCCGGGCTATTTTCCCAGCCATTCCAGCGCTTTCCGGATACAGTCGTCCTCTTGAATTGGCGTGTCCGGAACAAACTCAATCTCTTCGTCTACCGGGATGTATTCCCGGTACACACGTCCCTGCCGGTCGGCAAAATAGCTGATCGCGATCGACATGGTCACACCTGCCGGCAGGCCCACCCAATTCGTCTCCGTCGTAAACCCGGCCGTATGCTCGCCAAAAAAGCGGGTATCGGGCCGGCCTTTGAACGCAACGGCCACAATCTCGCCCGAACTCACCGTGTAACGGCTTGTCAGCACGGCTACCTTGGGCGCCTGCTCCATGGGACAGCGGTTTTCCATGTCCACCCGCAGTACATCATTATACAGCATGTCCCCTTCTTTGATCGTCCAGGTCGAAAAGCGGTTGCCGGTAGCATCCTGCGACCCGCCCACATCGCCGTCGCCGAGCAGAGGCGCCAGCCCGGCCAGCATGGGATACATATTACCGCCTCCATTGAAACGAAGATCCACCACCCATTGCCGGGCGCCAAGGGTTTGCAGGGAGCAGATCGCCGAAAGGATGGGCGCCGCGAGTTGCGCGTTGTCGCCCATCTGCATGCCCGGGACGCGCAGGTAGCCGGTGTTATTGGGCAGCATGGCGTACTGGAAGGGGTATTTCCCCGACTGGATCACTCCCCACACCTTCGGATCGATATGCTGCTGATAGGGCTTCACGTCGCCCTGATACCATACGATCGGTTGCTGGTTGAAGAAGAAGCGACCATGGGGGTCGTTCAGCTGCTCGAGCAGATACTGGAACGCGGGGCGCAGGTCCAGCACATTCTCGGCCAGCCCGGCCCGCCAGTGCATCTGAGCCTCCACATCTTCCCAGGATACGTTATTCCGGTACAGGGAAATCTGTTTGGCGCACACAATGGCACTGTCGATACAGGCCCGGAGGCTGTCCACCGCCTGGGCATTGGAGCACAAGGGGAGCAGGAAAAAAGGAACTATGAGGATCTTTTTCATAACAGGGGTAAAGTTAGGGGTTTTGCCGGATTGGAGCAGGTACCCCTGCCCGCTCTGACATTGGCGAGCCGGCGGGAAAGCGTACATTTGAAGTGAAAAAGAAAAACGATCCGTAACTATAACACAGGTACCACCGTTAAAAAGGAATGAGTTTTCTAAAAGCAGAATGGCGCAAGCTGGTCCTTGCGAACTATACCATTGAACCGGAAATTTTATCAAAATACGTTCCCTTTGGAACAGAACTTGATTTATGGACCGGGAAATGCTACGTTAGCCTGGTCGGTTTTATGTTTTTAAACACCAGGTTACTAGGGGTGAAAATCCCTTTTCACGTCAACTTTGAAGAAGTAAATCTGCGTTTTTATGTAAAGCGGCTGGACCGCGATACCTGGAAACGCGGTGTCGTGTTCATAAAGGAAATTGTCCCCAAACCCGCCCTTACCTTTGTTGCGAATACCGTCTATCAGGAAAACTACGAAACCCTGCCCATGCAACACAGCTGGCGCGAAAACGGGGAAACCAGATCGGTGCAGTACCAATGGAAAAAAGAGGACAAGTGGCAATCGCTAAAGGTCACTGCAGAAGTCAACCCTGTGGAAATAGAGCCCGGCAGCGAAACGGAATTTATAACGGAACACTATTGGGGCTATGCAAGGGTCAATGACAACGCGACCAATGAATATGAAGTTACGCACCCCAGATGGAAAAAATACGACGTTACGGATTTTGAGATAGATGTTGATTTTGGAATAGTGTACGGAAAGGAGTTTCAGTTTCTAAATGGACTGGAACCGGACTCCGTAATGCTTGCGGAAGGTTCTGAAATAACGGTGGAGAACAAACGAAGAATAAGTAAAATGTAGGCTGGGCGCTTACCCTCCCAACCAACGCTTAAAATCCCCTGCCCGGTCTCTGCTGACAAACAGATCTTCCGGCGCGGCAGGCTCGGTATCGAGTTTCAGGCGTCCGTTGAGGTGGGGGTGTATCTTGCGGATCGCTTCAATGCGAACCGCTACCGCGCGGCCGACGCGGAAGTAGTCGCGCGGATTGAGCAGGCGCTCGAGCTCGTCGAGGGTATGATCGATGAAAAATTTCTTCCCGGAAAAAAGATGTGCCTGGGTCAGGCCGTCGGAAGAGCGGAAAAAAGCGATGTCGGCAGTGGGTATAAAGGTCATGTGTTGCCCCGATTTCACCAGAAAGCGCTCTTTATACGAGACCGGTTGAAAATGACTGGCCAGCGCCTGCAGGTCGATCGCAGGCCCGGAGGCCGTCCGCTCGCGCAGACGCTCCAGCGCCTTTTGCAGCTCATCCGGATCCACCGGTTTCAACAGATAGTCCACGGCATTCACCTTGAAGGCCTGCACGGCGTACTGGTCGAACGCCGTAGTGAAAATGACCGGCGATTTGACCTCTACCTGCCTGAAAATATCCAGACTCAGCCCGTCGGCGATCTGGATATCCATAAAGATCAGCCCGGGCGCCGGAAAAGCGCGCAACCAGCGCACGGCGCCTTCCACGCTGTCGAGGGTTTCCAGGATGCTGCAATCCGGTAATTGCGCCTGCAGCAACTTCGTCAGCTGGCGCGCGGCAGGCAGTTCGTCTTCAATAAGCAGTATATTCATTCTGGATCGTACTTATTTTTTCGGTCCTCACACCGCCGGTACCTCCAGCCGGATCATGGGTAACAACACCGTGAAGTAGTCGCGCGAAACGATGATCTCCACCTCCCTGTCGGTCAGCATGCGGTAGCGGGTTTGGATATTGTCGAGGCCCACTCCGGTGGAGTCCATCACCTGGTTTTTGCGCTGCAGGTTGTTGCGCACCACCAGGTGGCCGTTTTCGGCAAATACTTCGATCCGGAGCGGCTTTTCCGTCGAGATGACATTGTGTTTGATGGCGTTTTCAAACAGCATCTGCAAGGTCAGCGGCACGATGGCTTTTTCCCGGTCGCCGTTCAGGTCCCGGAGTTCCACTTGCAGGTTTTCCCCAAAGCGTTCTTTGAGCAGAAAAATATAGCTGTGCAGGAATTCCATTTCGTCGTGCAACGGAATAATCCGGGCTTCCCGGCTCTCCAGTACGTACCGGTACACTTTGCTCAGTTGCTGCACAAAACGCACGGCCTTGTCCGGGTCTTCCGGGATCAGGTACACCAGGGTGTTAAGGCTGTTGAACAAAAAGTGCGGGTTCACCTGGTTGCGCAAACCCTCCAATTGGGATTCAACATTTTGACGCTGCAATTCGGCTTTTTCCGCCACCGCATGTTCCAGCTGCAGGTAGAACGACAGGGTTTCATAGGAGGCAATGACCAGGGCGGAAACCAAAAAGGCGGAAATGAATTCTACCACGAGGTTAGGCTCCGCCTGATGTTCGGGTATGAGCCAGCGAAACAACAGATCCAGCGAAAAATTGACCAGCAGATAGGTGCCCACGAAGGCCAGAAACATCCAGCCCAGCCGCTTGCCGATCTCGCGCATCGAAGGATAAATCCACTTGACCTTGTAGTAGGTCCAGCGCAGCACAGCCCAAAAGGCTCCGGTGTACACAAAAGACATGGGAATGCAAACGCCGAGAAAACCCCAGTTGCCGTTTTCGTAATAGTCGTTGAACAACAGCAGGGAGATCAGGACGCTGGCCAGAGGCCAACCGATCAGGATAACCCCCCGGTCGTCGAAACCCGTAACCTCTTTAAAGCATTTTTTGGCCATGGCAGTAGAAATCGGTGGTCAAATATAGTGGTTTTTTGGGGCAGGTCCTTAAAATTCCACCCGGTACAGCACATCCGGGAAGAAGCCGATCTGATTGATCCGGCCGATCTCCTGGCGGACAGGATTATAGCGCATTGCGAAAATATTCTCCCGGTTGGTCAGGTTCTGGAAATCGAGGAAGAAGGTTTGCGACAGTTTGCGCCGGGCGCTGTTGGTCCGGAAGCCGATCTTCACATCCCAGCGAAAATACGGGTCGAGGCGCTGGCTGTAAGCCTGATCTTCGTATAGTACTTCTTTACCGGCGGCCCGGCTGGCGTCAAGGTTGACCGGCGTATAAGGGCGGCCGCCGGCAGCAGTCAGTTTGGTATCAAGGGTAAGGAAGCGGCGGCCACTGCTGCCCAGGGCAAATTCGCGGCCGGCCAGGGCATTGACGACATAGCGGCCATTAAAGGCGGTATTGCGGGCCACTTCATCGGCGCCCTTGTATTTCGAATTGTACAAACTCAGGGTAAACAGCCCGTACCAGCCCTGGCTGAAGAATTTTTCAACGGTTAGTTCGAGCCCGTAGTTGGTTCCGGTTCCGCTGTTCACCAGCCCTCCGCGTTCAGGGAAGATAAAATCGGCGCCGCTATTGAGAATGGAAAAGCCGGAAGGAAAGGCATCTACCGGCACGTCATCAAGCCACTGATAGTACGTTTCTGCTTTGATGCGCCAGTTTGCGCCGGGTTTGA
>CAYVDV010000120.1:5193-12477 GCA_964450465.1 uncultured Saprospiraceae bacterium | reverse complement strand
TGTTTGGATGCGGCATGGATGCAAAGAAAAGTGTTTTGATGGCAATGCCAACAGACGCTGCAAGGCCGGTAGCGAGACCATTCCCTATTCCCCCAAAATTACCCCATAGATTTATCTTGTATACAGCTGCGACATCATCATTTTTGACCGGTTAGCTGCGATACCTAAATAGCCTACGTCCTTTTAAACAATTCACCATTAAAACGAACGTGCCATGACACGGATACACTTTCGGGCATCCATAATTTCACCGCTATTCGTATTGCTCGCTTCGCTTCTCGTCGCGCAATCCAATATTGTCTTGAGTGGGCAAGTAAAAGACGCTGCCACTGGAGATGCTGTTGAAATGGCGACCGTTCGCATGCTTGGCACCGGTGGCGGGGCCATTACCGACAGCGCTGGAAATTTTTCATTCAAAATCACCATGCTCGGCGACAGCTTAGAGGTGAGCCAAATCGGTTATTTGAGCGTGACCCTTCCTGTAGATCGTCAGCATTTAACCGGCATCGAGGTGCGAATGAAGGGCAACTCCTTTATGTTGAACGAGGCCGTCATCAGTGCAGATCCGCATCCAGGCAAAACACTAATGAAAAAAGTATTGGCAAACAATAGCGACAACAATCCGGCCCGCTTCGGGCGGCTCGACGCCCGTCGATGGACGCGCGCGGAAGTCGCCGCGTTTGACCCTCTTGTGGCAGCCGACACCAGCGGAAAAATATCCAACAATGGTGGAATATTTAAAGACAGAGCCCGTGCATTCGAAAAAGTGCGCCCGGCTACTGACACTTTGCGAGGGGAAACGCCCTTGTTCTTTGTAGAAAAACTGGCTGATTATACCCTGAGTAATCACCCGTTTGCTGAAAATGAGCGGGTATTTGCCGTCAAAACCACCAATCTGGAATCGGACAAACTTCTGGAGCCACTCGCACGCTGGGATGCCGGTAGTGTGAACCTGTACGATCCGCGTGTACAGTTGTTCGGCAAAACATTTGTCAGCCCGGTAGGAACAGAGGCGCTGGGGTTCTATGATTTTTACATCCAGGACAGCACCGCGTTGCCCAACGGACATTGGAATATCACACTTCAAGCCATTCCCAAGGTGTGGCACGGGAATGTATTCACAGGTATGATCACGGTGGAAGACAGTGCCTATGCGGTGACTGCAGCTGACCTGCGCCTTAGCAAGGATGCGAATCTCAATTTTATCGAAGCCTTGGCGCTGCATCAGGAGTTTACCTCGGTTGTTGACATGGCTACCGGCCATACGGTACAAGTTTTGTTTGTAAGCGCTATAGCCTTGCGTTATGAGGCCGGCCTTGAACTCCTGGGGTTGCCATTGCCGGCCAGTGCAGACAGCAAACGACTGATCAGCCACATAACTGCCAGGTTCGATTCGGTGCGGGTGAACGACCCAAATGCCGTTTACGTGGCCACTGGTGGCATCGTCACGACTACCCGAAGTCGTGATAGTGGAGCCGCTGACGATTTTTGGCAAAAAAGCCGCCCCGATACGCTCTCGGCACACGAAATGGCGATTTACCAAATGGCCGACAACCTGCGTAACGACCCTGCTTACCGTTTCAAAGATAAACTTTTCTCCACATTCGGCACCGGCGCTTATTACATCAGCGATAAAGCCAGTCTGGGCCCCATGGGTACATTGGTCAGCTACAATCGTATTGAGGGAACTCGCTTCCGAGTGGGCTTCCGAACAATGGAAGGCACTTTTAAAAAGACCGGCGTCTATGGCCATATGGCCTACGGGACAGGTGATCACCGGCTTAAAGGGAGCTTTGGGGTGAAACACCTCTGGGGTACGCAACCTTTCTCGAAAACAGAAGTGTTTGCAGGCAGCGACTACAATGCCATTTCACAATGGTATGATGAAATTGACAAAGACGGGTTTATCAATTCGCTGCTGCGAAAAAACGTACCGTATTATCAGACCTACCAACGCCAGGTGACCCTCACACATGACCAGCAATTCGGCGCGAACTGGTTTTTACGAGGTGGTGTGGCCTATCGAACGATCAGCCCATCTTTCGATTTCAACTACCCGAACCCGGATTTTCGTAGTTCCGAAAGCACACCCAACGAGCCGGCAACGGCCCAAAGTATCCCGGTAGCAGAGGCGTCGATAGCCCTGCGCTTCGCCTGGCATGAACGGTCCAGGATATATGACTACGAGCGGATTTCGACCGGAAGTAAGTATCCCTCCATAGCACTGATTTACACCCGGGGGTTCCGTATGATCAATGCCGATTTTACCTACCAAAAAATCAACATCGATATTAGTCACACTACGCGCCTTACTCCAAAAGCGGCGTTGTTGTGGAATCTGGACGCGGGAAAAATCTTCGGTACCTTGCCGTCTCTATTGCTTCAGGTACCGCGTGGTAACGATGCCTATGTAATGTCGCGTTACGTTTTCAATACCATGCAGCCCTACGAATTTGCCGCCGACCGTTATGTGAGCTTGCAAACCCGGCTGGCTTTAGGTGGCATGTTGCTTGACCGCGTTCCGTTCCTGCAAAAACTCGGTTGGCGCGAGCGCCTGACTTTCAATACTTTCTGGGGGGATGTCAGTCCGGCCAATCGGGATTTCAACGCATCGCAGCACCTTATAGCACCGAATGGCCGGCCGTTTATGGAAGCCGGTGTAGGTGTGGAAAATATCTTCCACCTGTTCTCGATAGATTATATGCGAAGGCTCAACTACCTCGACTCTCCAGGTGCGGCGGGTAACCACAACGGAATTTTTCTGGGTATGAAAGTGGTCTTTTGACAAACGATTAAAGCATTGCCTGACAAGTTTCCTGATCTTCTTCAACAAAACTGCCGAACGGATTTCCGCAGTGCAGCCACTCGTTTTTTCAAAATTTTAGATTAAGCCAACCATGCACAACTTGATAAACAGCCTAACGGAAGCATCATCGCTTATTCAGGCGGTGCTATTTGTGATCATATTCTCAACACTTTGGAACATCGAAAAGCTAATCGGTCTCACACACAACTACCGAAAGTGGCGGCATGCGCTCACCAATAGCGTTTTTATTTTCACCAGTCTCCCTGTACAATTTCTGCTTGGGCTGGCTTTTGCCACAACGGCGCACTGGACCGCTGAAAATCAGTTCGGCCTCATCCATTGGATGGCAGGGCAGTCCCATCCGGCGGCAATTTTCGCTGCGTCGCTGTTGTTGCTCGATTTGTCGGAATATACCTATCACCGAATCATGCACCGCTACGCGCTGTTGTGGCGCTTTCATCTTGTACACCACAGTGATCAGGTGGTAGATGTGTCCACTGTGCTGCGTGAGCACCCGGCGGAGACGACAGTACGACAGTTAAACACATTATTTTGGACCTTTTTGTTCGGCATTCCATTGTGGTGTTTGGTGTTTCGGCAAATCCTGCAAGTGCTGTTCACTGTAGGCACACATTCGAATTTCCAGCTGCCAGGTCGGGTGGATAAGGTCTTGAGCTGGGTATTCGTTACGCCAAACATGCACCATGTTCACCATCACTTCCAACAACCTTATACTGACCGTAATTTTGGCGACATCCTGAGTATCTGGGATCACTTGTTCGGCACATTTGCCCGGTTGGATGCCCGGAAAGTGGTATTCGGAGTAGATACCTGCCCGGTAGATGTGGAACAGGCGAACGGTTTAGCGCTGCTTCGGCTACCGTTTTACAAATCGAATTGACCGACCTCAACTATCGGCCCCTTATGAGGCTCCAACCTGTTTTTTCATTTGTTAAAAATTTAGTTCATGAAAACACAAACCTCCCACATCGAAATCTCCGTTGGATTCGTCCCTGATATATTTTCCACACTACCTCGTATTCCTACGCACACCTTCCTGCACTGCTTGAATGCCCTGTACGTCAATACTCAACTGCTGGCGGGGAATGTTATCAGCCTGCATTTGCACTTGGTGGGACAGAACGATTGTCCGGACGAGACAACCATGTCTTTGAGCCGTTTCCAACTTGATTTGGCGGGCCAGACGGGCGCACTCCAACGCCATATTGCAATGCTTCGGGGTGCGCCTGTACCGCCGCAGGAGTGGATTTGTTATGCCGTATTATGGCGTATTGCCGAAATCGACGATGTGACCACAACTTTAACGCTGTTGCTCAATGCAGCCGACTTGCTTATGGAGTTGTACGAGAGCATTTTACCTATGGCAGTACAACAGTGTGATCATGCGGTTTCTTACTACTTGCTGGCTGGGCATTTAGCCGCGCTTAACGAACATTCGCGTGAGTTGGAACATAGCATTCGGCAGCCAGTAAGCCTGTCCGCGTGAAATCTTATCTCAAAATTTAAACTACAAAACTACGCTGGTTTTGCTGAGCAGCTGCGTTTTCCTAAAAACCTTCGTCCTGACTCAAAGTGACCCAAACAACCGTATTGTTTACACTTAAATTATTTTTCATCACATGAAATCATTATTCTTCAATACCCCGGTTGCATTGGCACTGGGAGTCTTGATCTGCTCTTTTTCCAGTGGATTCATAGCTGAAAACCCCATTGGCAAATATGCCGGCTCGCTAAGCGTTCGCGTGAACGGTGTGCGTAAATCAAAGGGTGTGGTGCGTGTGATATTGTATAACAGTGAAAAAACATTTCTCTCTGAAAACGGGTATATTGTGGCCGATAGTGCTTTTGCCCGCACTGATGGCACGCTGGAACTTACCTTGCATGATTTGCCCTTTGGCCAATACGCTGTTGCATTTTATGAGGATACAAACCTGAACGGCGTGATTGACCTGAATATGTTTCACATTCCGACCGAGCCGTATGCCTTTAGCAACGGGGTACGCGCCAAGTGGAGTGTCCCGGATTTCAAAACAGTTGCCATACAGTTTAATCAGCCTGGGACCCATATTGAAGCAACATTGCGCAATTGGTCGGAACAATGATAAATTTGCTTCTATTCCTTTACCGAGACGAGTAGATTTTTCAAAATACACCATTGTTGAATGGAGCGCCTGATTGCAAAATCAGGCGCTCCTTATTTTGGGATGGAATTGTTAGGATAAAAAATTTATTCTTTAAAACGCGCCAGATCGCCCTTTCCTCCCAAATATCTCCCAAATCGCGGTACACCTTTGTTTCATCTTTTCAAATAACATTACATCAAAGATGAAAAAAGCATTTTTTTTGTTCGCGCTTATTTTCGGAGCAAGCTTCCTGGCTTGTGCACAAAAAAACCCGCCACAAGCCGTATTGACGGCCTTCAATCAAAAGTTTTCCAATGCAAAAGAAGTTGAATGGAGTAAGGAAAAGAATGGCGATTGGGAGGCTGAATTTGAGCAGGAAGACGTTGATATGTCCGCCAATTTCAGTGCTGCCGGACAAGGGCTCGAAACCGAAACAGAAATAGCAATTGCCGATCTGCCGGCCCCTGTGCAGGCAGCTTTAACCGGCAAAAAGGTGAAGGAAGCTGCTAAAATACAGCGGGCGGATGGCACTACCGTCTATGAAGCCGAGGTTAACCGCAAGGATCTGTTGTTTGATTTGACGGGCAAATTACTGTCGGAAGCAAAGGATTAATTCTGATAGGGTAACCATCCAGCCACTTTTTTCGTCAACCCTCGCCTACGAATAATAAGGGCTGGGCTTGTATCGCCGAACCCCATTCGGCGTTTTGCGAATTACCCGGATTGAGAAATCCAAAGGTCTCCAAAAGGAAAGTACCGGCGCGCCGATCAGATATCGGCGATACAATGCCCGGGGCGACGCGACCGGTGTCGCCCCTTGTTTTTTTTATGCGAAGCTGCATATCCGGAAAAACATCCGTCTTTCTCACTATCGATCTGTTTCCAAATGACATTGGAGGAACTTGAAATACTACTCGAGTCTTGTAAAAACAACAACCGGCTCAGTCAGAAACGGCTATACCAACAATTTTATAGCTTCGGAATGTCTATCGCAATTCGATATGCAAAAGATCGGCTGGAAGCTGAGGAGATTTGCCACGATGGATTTGTCAAAATCTTCTCAAAAATTGGTGATTGCGCCAACGTGGCAGCGTTCAAGGGTTGGATGCGGCAAATCTTCGTCCGTTCAGCAATCGATTATTTTCGGAAGTATCGGAAAGTGCAACCCTATTTCGAACAGATTGAGTCGGCTTGTGACGTGACTACTGCCTATACCATTCTGGATAAAATCTCGGCGGACGAAAAGTTACGACTGGTACAGCAGCTTCCCCCGGCATACCGATTGGCATTCAACCTGTACGCAGTGGAAGGTTTCAGCTCGGCGGAAATTGCGGAATCGCTTCAAATATCTGAAGGAACGGTGAGGGCCAATGTTGCGAAGGCGCGTTTGCGGCTGCAAAATATGATAGAAGAGTCCAGTAAAATCAACACCACGATATGAGTGAATTTGACTTTGACAAAGAATTTGCCGGCGATCTCGGTAAAGAACGCTTGTTTCAACCAACTGATACGGGTTGGGATAAAGTTGCGGCAGCGCTCTATACCTTGGAAACCCGGAAACGCCGGCGGCGCGGTATTTTGCTTTGGGTAGTGCCTTTGGCGGCATCGGCTGCTTTTGCGTTTCTGGGTATCGCCCTTCTTCGCGCGTACACTCGAGTTGGCGCCATGCAGATTGAAATCGCTCAGTTGAAATCCCAGGTGACGGAAAAAGACAACGTTGCCCTGGCCGATACGATCGTGCGACATTTTTCGGTGATTCAATACGATACTGTTTACCGCAGTATGGTTGTGATGTCTCGGCCGGGTGATCCAGGTGCGTACAGAAATGCTATTAGTATGGCTGACAATCCGGTCTTGCCAACATCAGAAATACGACCAGCCGGATCTTTTCAGGATGAAAAAAACAAGATAGATATACAGACAACACAGGGCTTTGATTCCGAATCCCAGCTCCAGATACCTGCTGCCGGTAGTATGGGGGCAATGCAAACCGATTTATCGGATATACCCTTCGGAGCGGGAACTTCAACGGTAAAAACGATGTATCCGGGTACGGATAGTGTCGCTGGAGGTAACGATTTTGCTTCAATACAGCCCCTGCCGTCAATCCAACCGGAAAACCTTCAAAACAAAGAAAAATTCAGGCTTCCCGATATGGGTTTACTCCTGATCCCTGCCCCATCAGAGAGCCGTCACGACAAATTGATCCGGCGTTTTCGACCGCACGATGCTGCTATCGGTATTTTGGGTGGTTTCGCTTTCCCCAGGACGCAAAGCGCTAAACCGCTTAATACGTATTTGGCAGGTATTTCAGGCGAACTTGCATTTGGTCGG
>CAYVDV010000120.1:0-5183 GCA_964450465.1 uncultured Saprospiraceae bacterium | reverse complement strand
ATCCGGATACACAGTAGCGCGGAGTATATACCAACCCAGTTCCGGGTGACTCCCGCCGGGCAGGCCGATTTGAATATACCGCCGGTTACGCCCCCTACTCCGAACGATGTACTCAGTTATGTGCAGATACAGCAACCGTTATGGGATTTTTCATTGGGTCTTCGATATGTTTTCATTCCGGAAAAAAGGCTTCATCCATTTACGTCAGTCGCCTGGGTAGGAGAAAAAACCTTGGAACAGACACTACAGTACGAATTTAAAAATCAGGTAACCGAGGAAGAAATCTTTATCCGGGTGCCGCGTGCCGAGTCCAGGTTCAATGCCAAGGGGCTGCGATTGGGATTGGGTGCAGAATGGGCATTGGCCAATCGTTTATCATTCCGGTTCGAGGGAACGTACCAGCGGCAATTTTCGACGGCCGCGCCGTTGTTGGCGGAATGTTGGGGTATAAAGGCTGGAGTGGCATATAGTTTATAAAAGATCGGGCGCGAGCTGCGATTTCAAAAAAGGCGCCGTCCTGTATCATAAGGACCGTCATCAACATAGAGTATTAATACATATTGCAGGTAAGACAGTAGTTTGTGCAGTGTAAGTGCCGGGCAGTAAGCCCGCCGGGAAGTTACATGCCCGGTCATCTTGTCAATAGTTAATTTTAAATAACACCCCTATTTAAATCTGTTTTTCATCCTTTATTCAGATGAGTTTGGTTAGCCTCTGCGCTGCCCAGCGAAAGTACCGGCATGCGACAGGAGGGGGAGCCGCATGCATTGACGAAAGCGATTCGAGTCATCGCTTAGCATCATGCCTAAACCCCGCTTTATTTTTTTCAATTTTTTAGCAATAATGAAACGAAATTTAATTGCATTATTCGGCATTGCACTTCTTGGCATTGGGGAATTGTCCGCCCAAAATATCAGCCTCTCCGGCTATGTCCGCGATCAGCAAACCGGCGAGGCCCTCATTGGTGCAACTGTCGCCGCACCAGAATTCAAAACAGGTTCAACCACCAATAGTTACGGCTATTTTTCACTTAGTCTATCGGCAGTATCGGGCGACTCCATCACCTTGGTTTTCAATTATTTGGGCTACCAAACACTTGCACTGCGCTTGCGCGGCAGTACAAACACCGAGAAGCTGCAAGTCAACCTAAATTCGGAAGGCAGGCAGCTCGAAGAAGTGGTGGTCAAAGCCAGGTCCGACAACGATAATGTGCAACGCACTGCCATGTCGGTAGTAAATTTGCCTGTGTCACAAATCAAGGCCATCCCGGTCATAGCCGGAGAGCGCGACGTGTTGAAAGCCGTGCAGTTTTTGCCGGGTGTTAGCGCGGGCAGCGAGGGTACTACGGGATTTTATGTACGCGGTGGCAACACGGACCAAAATCTCGTACTGCTGGACGAGGCCGTAGTATACAACCCCAACCACTTGTTTGGCCTTGTCAGCACGTTTAATGTAAATTCGTTAAACAGTGTAAACCTCATCAAAGGAGGATTCCCGGCACAATATGGTGGGCGCCTTAGTTCGGTGCTCGATGTGACAATGCGCGAGGGTAACCGAAACAAGTTTACCGGAGAAGGTGGCATCGGGCTGATTTCCAGCAACCTGACATTCGAAGGTCCGCTGCAGAAGGGCAAGTCATCGTTCATCGTCTCCGGACGGCGAAGCTATCTAGACCTGTTTTTGCTTCCCTTCAACAAGGGCAGCAACAAAACTAGTTATGCGCTCTACGACCTGAATGTAAAACTAAACTATGAGTTGAGCCAACACGACCACCTGTTCGCCAGCGTATTTAAGGGCAGCGACAGGGCACAATATACAGGCACTAACGCACTGAATTACGGCATCGGATTTGGCAATAGCACGGGTACTCTGCGATGGAATCACCTTCTCGGCGATAAGGTTTTTATCAATACGTCCCTAATTTATAACAAATACTATCTCGGCCTGAACACTACACAGGGCAATTACTACGCGCTGCTTTACTCAGAAATCCGCGATTACACGGCTAAAACCTCGCTCGAATGGTATCCCAACACGCGCCATTCCGTGAAATTCGGCGCACAGTATTCGAGCCACGCTTTGGCGCCTGCATCAGTTTCGGCCAAGATTCCCAAAAAGGGCGACCGCCTGCAAATCAAACCCGACAGTATCCTGCGTAATTATGCTGACGAATCGGCCCTTTTCCTGAACGATGAAATCCACCTTAGTGCAAGACTTGGGGCGAGCGCAGGGGTCCGGGTGCCGGTGTTCGCCTCCAAAGGCAAGATATACACTGCGGTGGAACCACGCCTGACACTAAAATATAATGTAGATAATCGCACCTCCATTAAAGCTGCTTACACGGAGATGAACCAGTTTCTCCATCTGGTGCCGAGCAGTACGGCTTCTCTGCCTACTGATATTTGGATCAGTAGTAGTCCCTTAGTGAAGCCACAAACCAGCCGACAAATGGCATTGGGGTTGTTCCGCAATTTCGCGGATAACCAATACGAGGCGAGCATCGAAGGGTATTACAAAACGATGCAGAACCAGGTGCTTTTCAAAGAGGGCACCCAGGTTCTTCTTTCGACCAATCTCGAAGAACAACTTACGTTCGGAAAGGGCAATTCTTATGGGGTGGAGCTTTTCATCCGTAAAAATACGGGGCGGCTCACAGGCTGGCTATCCTATACCTGGTCGAAAACGACTCAAACCTTCGCCGCCCTGAATTTCGGGCAGCCTTTTCCATTCACTTATGACCGGAGGCATAACCTCTCGATTGTTGGCATCTACGAACTGAATCAGAAATGGAGTCTGTCGGCTGATTTTGCATTTAATACGGGCTCCGCTTTTACTCTCGCAACCGGGCGCGTTCCGGTTTTTAACGACGGCTCGCTTTACGACGGCATTTATTACGATTTCCCTGCTCGCAACAACTACCGGCTCGGCGCATACCATCGTCTCGACGTGAGCGCTACCCGGCACAAAACTAAAAGCTGGTGGGGGCATAAAGTAGAAACCGAATGGGTATTCGGCGCATATAATTTGTATAGCCGTCGCAATCCGTACTTCGTATATCTGACTACCGATCCTGTCACCCGACAACCCCAAGCCAAACAAGTATCGCTGCTGCCTATTGTGCCGAGCGTGAGTTGGAATTTTAAATTTTAACAAGCACCTGACTTTGAATATTTTAAACGATTATTCCATGAAAGTTACCGGATATTTCATCCTTATTATTTTACCGTTTATGGCTGCTTGCACCAAAGACGTGAACATCGCAGTCCAACCATACAACTCTAAGCTCAGTATCCAAAGTCTCATCACGCCAGGCCAAATACCAAAGGTGTATCTCTATCGGACAGTAGCATTTTTTGATCCAAATGTGTTACCTGCCGACCTTTTCGTACGCGATGCTACGATTACGCTTGCCACACCTGACGGTTCGGATTTGCTCTTCCCGGACTCGTCCTGGAATATATATCGCTGTCATTACGAATATTATTATTCCAGCTCTATGCCGATACAAGCTGGGAAAACATACACCTTGTCCGTTGTATGGAACGGACAAACGTTATCAGCCACTGCTACGACCGATCAACGGGTAGTACAACTAGATTCGGTGACTTATACCCCAACATTTAAAGACCTTTACGGTGAGCATGAGGGCGTGGTGTTGCATTTCAGAGATCCCGTCGGAACGGGTGAATATTATCGCTTCGCAATGGGCCGGACCTACGGACCTACGGATACTATTTTCGGAACTGGAAAAGAATTTTCTGCCTGCGCATTGGGCCATACAAGCTGGCTGGAAGAAATCGGCCGCTCGGTTTACCCGGATAAAAACGCGGACGGCTCAACGTTTTCCATTACGGTGGAACCGGCTTACAAACATAGCCAAGGACAAGTGGGTTACGTACGGTTGCAAACATTAGATCGACATGGATATGAGTTTTTTGATCAGTTCGACAGGCAAAAACTGGCACAGTTCAATCCCTTTGTAGAACCCGTATTTATTGTTCCAGGTCAGTTTGGAGCGGGAGCATTCGGCGTATTCGGGGCGTATGCCGTGAGCGATTCGATACGGTTTGTTTATCCGGAGTGAATTCTAATGTATTAAATATTCAAGATTATTGAAATCAGCAAACAAGTTTATTTCATGCCTAATTATGCAAATCGCGTATTGTTTTTATATCAAAGTCGAAATAGACGGCCGAAAGACACCCATTCTAAAGGTTGAAAAACCCAATGAACCCTTATCTATCTTATCATTTGGTACTATGAATAAGTATAATAATGTCAACATCGCACTTGATCAATTAAACGAGATCGTAGCCGGGCGAAAAGAATTAATTGCATTCACAGATACATTGATCTGTATAGTCGATGTTCGAAAAACCCATTCAGTGGTAACCAGCAGTTTTGATGAATTCCAGCCATTCATGGTACTAACCTCAGAGTTAGTTCGGTTGTTAGAAGAATGGCGCGACTTTTTATGGCACTATGAAAACGGTAAAATACCGGGTTTAATTCCAGGGTAGTTCGCTATTAGTTGGGATGTTTCATAGTATTAAAATATTATTATGCCGTTTAATATCATGATTCATGTTAATAATATGAATCTTGGATATAAAAAAAACCTAATAATTTCAGGTTTTTTTTTATATCTGGCCACGGCGTTTTTTAGTGATGGTTACCACCATCCCGATGAACACTTTCAAATTTTGGAGTTTGCAAATTTTAAGTTGGGTGCGTCACCGTCTTCTGATCTACCCTGGGAGTTTCAGGAACAAATACGCCCAAGTTTACAGCCCACATTGGCGTATTATTTGATTCGGGCAATGCATGTTATCGGCACCCAAAATCCATTCCTTGAAGTTCGGGCATTACGAATTTTGAGCGCACTTTTGTCCTTTTTTGTGTTTGTCAAATTAGCCGACTTAAGCACAAAGTCGTTGCCTGGAAAAACCGGATCAGAAGTATTGATTTCACTGGTTTTTCTACTTTGGTTTATGCCTTATCTGCAGGTCAGGTATTCATCCGAATGTTGGTCAGGGATTGTCTTTTTAACTGCAATTTATCACCTCCTGAAGTTTGAACGCGAGACAGACTATCACCCGGGGCTGTTATTTATTGCAGGAGTCCTTTCTGGATTATCTTTTTTCTTTCGCTTTCAAATGGGATTTGCCATCATTGGCGCCTTC
>CAYVDV010000119.1:10942-12488 GCA_964450465.1 uncultured Saprospiraceae bacterium | reverse complement strand
CTGTCAGGGTTACCGAACCGCCCACACAAACCGTCGCGCCCCCGCTGATGGAGATGCTTGGGTCGGCGACGAGCGTTATCGTAAATCCATCTGGTGTGCTTTCGCAGAGCGGGTTGGAACTGTAGCCTAATTTAATTGTGGCGTTATATGTTCCGGCTGCTGCGCCTGCAGGGATGGTGAGTGAGAGCGGCGAAGCGCCTAAGGCTGTATAGGGAACGTCTACAAAACCCTGCCCTTCAGCGGTCGCATCATAATCGATCATATATTGATCGGGAGTACCGGTGTCGATGGTGTACGACAGTGTGGCAGTTGTGGCCCCCTGGCATTGAACAGGGATTGTTCCCAAGGTAAAAGTGGGGGGTACACAGCACTCCGGCGCCGGTCCGCTAATTACCAATGGGTCGCTGCATTGCCCTTGAGAGCCTGAGGCCGGTGCTGAAGTAAGGGTAATATTATAAGCGGTTCCCTGATTATAGGTTACCTCAATATATCCCGTATTGGTTGTACCGGCCGGTCCGAAGGACAAGGGACTCGGACTGGTTACAATAGACTCGCTTCCGGGTGCAGAAACCGTTACATCGGTGCTCGTCCCGTTCAGGTCTTGCCGGACGGTATAGGTATCATCGGTATTACAGGTCACATCTTCCGTCCCGTCCAATTCCAGGCTGCAATATTCGCCGCAGCCGTAACGCGCTTTAAAGGCATTGAGTGAAAAAGCGTCATTACTGCTGTTGGTAGCATCACGCCGCCATACTACGAGATAAAAGTTAGTCGGATAGTGAAAGACGGGGGCATCGAAAGGCTGGGTAGCCCAGTTGTTGAAGTTAATGCCGCAATACAAGGGCATTGCACTGAGCATACTGCAATCACCGGATAATCCATCGCTGCCAAGGCTGCTGGTTGGTACGGTAGAATAATATATTGCCCAGGCCAGATTGTCGTTGTCCACGATCTGAAAATCAAACTTATTGGCACGCTGCCGCAGGTCAAAATTGAACCACAGAACCTTTTGGCCGGTAAACGGAGGATCTATGGTAACAGCATTCCCGTTACTCGGATCCTTGCAATCTGCAAGAGTGATCGTGAATATGTCGGGGTAGTATCGGCAATTAGGATCGATGCCCGACTGGGTTCCGGCATCTGAGGAACAGGCAATTACCCCTCCATCGCCGCCCTCCGTTACGGTGCCGCCTGGCCCCCAGGTGTCACCACCAACCCAACGCTTGGCACAGCAAGGGCTGGTACCAATTAATTCGCCTGTCAACTGCATATTGTCAATACGAAGTGTACCATTGCTGTTGCTGGCATCGTAACCGTAAATCCGGATCTCCAGGGTTTGGTTCGGAGCGACAGTCAGGTCGAGGCTTCCATCTTCGTTGGCCCCGCTGCTGCTTATGGACTCGGTCTCAATATTTGACGTGAAGCCGTCGAGCGAAGAACGTATTGCCACGTAGCGTGGCCCTCCACCTGAATTTCTCCGTGCCCAAAATGAGTATGCCGTCAAATGAACATAACGGGAACTGGAAGAGACGGTGAAACTGAAATA
>CAYVDV010000119.1:3476-10842 GCA_964450465.1 uncultured Saprospiraceae bacterium | reverse complement strand
AGTATGCCGTCAAATGAACATAACGGGAACTGGAAGAGACGGTGAAACTGAAATAGTCTCCATTGGAAACGGCTGAAGTTAGCGAGGATGGAAACCCCGAACCGGCAATAGCCAATCCACTGGTACCGCTTAGAAAACCGGCGGGGCTGGTATTGAATGTACTGATACCAGGGCCGTATGCGGCATTCCCGGCGCTTGCATTGGTGTTTGTACTGCTGCCAACAAGGGAACCAGTGGGTGTTGTACCGAAATTCCAGTTAAACGTTACCGGGACCTGTCCCGATAAGGTATAGGCAGCGCACAGCATCCCCACTAAGAGGAGACGCCATGACTTTTTGATCCGTTGATATGTTAAATGCCTCATGCTAAAGGATGTTTAATGGTTATTTACTGAATTGGGCCTCTTGGGCAATACACAAATATTCTTGCAAGGACATGGTCATCACAAAAGATGATAAAGGATAGCATGAGAGACGAAGACAACAGGCGTTTACCCTGAAGAAGGCAGTTTGCCACAGGCCGGAAAACAGCTGTACTACACAGCAGCTACGAATGGCTGCAGCCAATGATTACCAGGAAGCGTGCGGGAATAAGGCAAGATAGTAACGGACTATGCGCTAAAAGCAAAAAGTCTGAACCAGAGAAGTTTTTGGCAGGAAACAGGGAAGTCGTTTTACCGAAATGGGGCAACAGGGTGGGAATAATCTTACTTGGAACTCAGGGGCAGGTAATGCTGGGAGTAAAAGACAGAACAAAGGTGCACGGGAATTCAACACAACGCAAGGGGTAAATGCATTTTTTTTTGATGTCCTATATTGTAACAGGTTTTGCCTTTATCATAAAAATCTCCGGAAAAAACACCTGCGACGCGCTATTTGCGTTGGGGCTTGCCTCAAATCAAGAAATAAAAAATTTTTCTTTTACAACTTACATTGTACCTTCGGACTTCACTCCTGCCAAAACAGTACCTGTAATGTCCTGCTGTAAAAGCGCTCCCCCCGCTTTTACAGTGTTATTCGTTCAGCCAGAATATTCAAATGAAAACACAAAGCACTATTCAGGATGTACTCCTTTTACCCGGCATTCTAAAAGAACCCGAGTTACAACACATCCACCTCCTCTTGCATCAGGCTGAATTTACCGACAGGCGTGCCACTGTCCCTGAGAGCGCGCGCAATGTCAAACAAAACCTTCAGATTGACATCCAGAACCAAACGGTTTTACCAACTGTCCGGCAAATGATCGGGCAGGCCCTGATCTGCCTTACTATTTGAAACTAATTTTTTTAACAATCTAACACGTATTGTATGGAAGGAACCATCGCACAAGTACTGATGTTTGCCGGCAATTTTGCGCCCAGGAACTGGGCCTTTTGCAATGGGCAAATACTATCCATTGCACAGAATACCGCCTTGTTCTCCATTTTGGGAACCATGTATGGCGGCGACGGCCGAACCACTTTTGCATTGCCCGATTTTCAGGGCCGAATACCTGTCGGGGCTGGCCAGGGCCCCGGCTTGCCCAATTACGTCATCGGTCAGAAAGGCGGCGCTGAGCAGGTAACACTGACCACCGCACAACTGCCGGCGCACACCCATGCCGTAACGGCGCAAGTGGCCGTTTCTACCAACAACGCCAGCCTGGATGAAGCAAACGGCAATGTGTTTGCCAATTCTGCAGGCAACGACTTTGCCGCTACATCCGCTGCTAAAGGCGCGCTGGGTGGTGTAAAGGCAAACTTTACAGCCACAGGCAGCAACCAGCCGGTATCGGTAATGGAGCCCTATCTGGCTATGAATTTTGCGATCTGCCTTTATGGCGTTTTCCCGAGCCGGCCTTGATTTTCGGAAGGCTCTACACGAGAATCGCCCGAATCCAGGACCTTCTCCAACCGCAAAACGCCCTTGTTCAACCTTTTTTTAACATAAGAAATAACACAATATGGAACCAGCATTAGCCACCATAGTATGGTTTGCCGGCGACTTCGCACCCAGGAACTGGGCATTATGCTCCGGTCAGATACTTTCAATTGCACAAAACCAGGCTTTGTTTTCTCTCCTGGGCACCACCTACGGAGGAGACGGCAGAACCACATTTGCCCTGCCCAACTTCAACAGCCGGGCTGCCATTGGGACAGGATTTGGAGCCGGGTTGTCGTCACACCAGCTCGGTCAAATGGGCGGCGCAGAAACGGCGACCATGAATGCAGCCACCATGCCGAATCACACCCATACCATGGCGGCGCAGGTCAGCGTATCAAGCACCGCCGGCACCACCGATGAGGCGGACCAAAATGTCCTGGCGGTAACGGGGGGCAACAATTTCGCACCCGCCGATGCGGCCAACGGCGCTCTGGGCGGCGTAACGATCGCCGATGCACCCGCAGGAGCCGGGCAACCGTTCGCCATCCGGCAGCCGTACCTGGCACTCAATTTTATTATCTGCACCGCCGGAATATTTCCGTCGCGGAATTAACAGACGGAGAACCAATATCCCGTCCCTTCCCAAAACGCACATTTCATCCGGTTGACGATCAATAGATAAATCGACGCAACCGCTTCGTTCATTAAAAAAAATACACTCAATATGGAAGGTTATTTTATAGCGCAAGTCATGCTGTTTGCCGGCAACTTTGCCCCCCGGAACTGGGCGCTTTGCCAGGGCCAGTTGATGGCGATCAGTGAAAATGATGCATTATTTGCCCTGATCGGCACTACCTACGGCGGCGACGGCCAAACGACCTTCGCGCTACCAGACCTGCGCGGCCGCAGTCCCATCGGAACCGGGCAAGGCGCCGGGTTGTCCAGCTTTCCACTTGGCGCGAAAGGGGGCATCAATGATGTCACCCTGACCACCAATAACCTGGCGCAGCACACGCACGGTGCAACAATGTCGGTTGCCGCCTCCACAGGAAACGGCACAGCCAATACGCCGAACCAGAATGTACCGGCCAATACCCCCAATCCTGTATATGCTCCGGCTGCCGGCGCCAGCGCTCATTTGGGCGGGGTATCCGCCACGGCAGGGCAGACCGGCGGCAGTCAGCCGGTGAACGTCGTGCAGCCCTACCTGGCCATGAATTTTGTGATCTGTTTATATGGCATTTTCCCAAGCCGGAGTTGATAACCGTACCGATAAGTCGATGGAGTTGGTGCGATTACAGCAATCGCACTAACTTCACCGGCATTAAATCCGCTTACATACATGGAACAAACAGAACAAATTACATCCCCTTCTGCCCCTGAAATACAGCACTACCGGAAGTGGTGGTCGGCGCTGTCGATGCCCTGGAAAACAGCGTACAATGAAGTGATGCTGCGGCGCAGCAGCTCGGAGGACCTGCCCGACGACGTGCTGCACGCCATCTGGACGGCCCAGGCACTGCGCTTTGCCGGTCCTTCGGCGCCCTACCCGAACATGACCATTGAGCTCGATAATCTCGACGGGGTAAGCGGGCTGAACAAACTGGAAATCTTTGTATTTACCCACCACAGGCTCAAGTCCATAGCAGATGTTGCAGATTTGCCTCAGCTAAAGTCCCTTTTTGTCTTTAACAATCAAATTGGCTCGCTCGAAGGGATCGAGGCGCTGACGGAACTGCGTGAACTGTACGTTCAAAGCAATCAGATCGAATCGCTCCTGCCGCTCCGGCACTTGACGCAGTTGCAGAATATCTATTGTTGCTACAACCGGCTCCGCACGCTCGAAGGCATTGGCAAACAACACAGCGGCTCCCTGAAGAACTTTGTTTGTTTGCCGAATGACGATTTGCCTGATTCTGAGGTGATCCGCATGGAACGCGAAGTGGGCATTCGTTGTCAAAAAGGATAGGGAGGATACTCCCCTCGCGCAGTTAGCGCTCCCAAACACAGGTCGCCGTCCAATAAACAGCAGACCGGCTGCCCACACCAAAGGTGAACAGCCGGTCGATGCCTCAGGGTATCCTGAGAGCCGTTATTTCACGCCAAACTCCTTGCGGATCTTGTTCAATGCACTGCCTGCATGTACCCACTCGATTTGCTGGGCATTGTAGGTGTGGTTCACATCGAAGGTATCCGAACTGCCGTCCGCGTGGTCGAGGCGGATCTTCAGCGGTTTGCCAGGCGCAAACGAATCGAAGCCCAGAATGGACACCTTGTCGTCCTGCCGGATCTTGTCGTAGTCTGCCGGATTGGCGAACGTAAGCGCCAGCATGCCCTGTTTTTTCAGGTTGGTCTGGTGAATGCGGGCGAACGATTTGACCACCACGGCTTTTACGCCCAGGTAGCGCGGCTCCATGGCTGCGTGTTCGCGGCTGGAACCCTCGCCGTAGTTTTCTTCCCCGAATACTACCGTACCGATCCCTTTTTTCTGGTAATAGCGGGCCGAAGCCGGGACTTCCATGTATTCGCCGTTTTCAACATTGAACACCTTGTTGCGCTCGTCGTTGTAGGCGTTCGTGGCGCCGATCAGGCAGTTGTTGGAAATGTTTTCCAGGTGGCCGCGGTATTTGAGCCAGGGGCCGGCCATGGAGATATGGTCAGTGGTGCACTTGCCCTTGGCTTTGATCAGGATACGCATGCCCTGCAGCTCGGCATTGGAGATCGGCGCAAACGGCTTGAGCAGCTGCAGGCGCTCCGATTTTTTATCGACGATCACTTTGACGCTGCCTTTTGCGGGAGCGACGTAACCGGCGTCTTCCACAGCAAAGCCGGCCTTGGGCAATTCGATACCTTTCGGCGGATCGAGTTTCACTTCCTGGCCTTTGCGGTTGATCAGCATACCGCGTTTGGGGTTGAAGGTAAGATCGCCCGCAATGGCAAAGGCTGTGACGATTTCCGGGGACGCGACAAACGCGTGCGTGTTCGGGTTGCCGTCGTTGCGACCGGTGAAGTTGCGGTTGAAGGAGGTCATGATCGAATTCGGGCGTTTTTTATCGTCCATATGCCGCGCCCACTGTCCGATGCAGGGGCCGCAGGCGTTGGCCATCACAACCCCGCCGATCTGTTCAAATTCCTTAAGAAGTCCGTCGCGTTCGGCGGTGTAGCGGATCAGTTCGGAACCCGGAGTGATGGTAAATTCGGCTTTTACCTCCAGGTTTTTCTCTTTGGCCTGCCGTGCCACCGAGGCAGCGCGGGTCAGATCTTCGTAGGACGAGTTGGTGCAGGAGCCGATAAGACCAACTTCCAGCTTGGCCGGGTATTTATTCTTTTTCACTGCGGCGGCAAACTTGGACAGCGGCCAGGCCAAATCGGGCGTAAAGGGGCCGTTGATGTGCGGCTCCAGTTTGGAGAGGTCGATCTCGATCACCTGATCGAAATACTTTTCCGGGTTCTCGTAGCATTCGGGGTCGCCGGTGAGGTAGGGCGCGACTTTGTTGCACATCAGGGCCACCTTGTTGCGGCCGGTGGCCTTGAGGTAGCGGAACATGCTCTTGTCGTAGCCGAAGGTGGAAGTGGTAGCCCCGATCTCGGCGCCCATGTTGCAGATAGTGCCTTTGCCGGTGGCGCTCATGCTTTGGGCGCCTTTACCGAAGTACTCCACGATGGCGCCGGTGCCGCCTTTCACGGTCAGGATGCCGGCCACTTTGAGGATCACGTCTTTGGGCGAGGCCCAGCCGCGCAGTTTACCGGTCAAGTGTACGCCGATGAGTTTGGGCATTTGCAGTTCCCAACCCATGCCGCTCATGGCATCCACGGCATCGGCGCCACCGACGCCGATGGCCACCATGCCGAGTCCGCCGGCATTGACGGTATGCGAGTCGGTGCCGATCATCATGCCACCAGGGAAGCCGTAGTTTTCCAGAACGATCTGGTGAATGATCCCTGCGCCGGGCTTCCAGAAGCCGATGCCGTATTTCTGGCTCACCGAAGAGAGAAAGTCGAACACTTCGCGGTTCTTGTCGAGCGCCACGACCATGTCTTTTTTCGAACCTACTTCAGCCGTGATGAGGTGGTCGCAGTGAACGGTACTGGGCACAGCCACTTTCTTTCGGCCGCAGGTCATAAACTGCAAGAGGGCCATTTGGGCCGTCGCATCCTGCATGGCCACGCGGTCCACCTGGAAAAACACATAGTCACCCCCGCGCTTGTATTCCTGCAGCGGACTGTCGGGGTGGAGGTGTGCGTAAAGAATTTTTTCGGAAAGGGTGAGGGGGCGTTTAAGCTTGGCCTTGGCGGCATCTACGGCGGCCGGGTAGTTTTTGTAAAACTCCCGGATCATTTTCAGGTCAAAAATCATGTTTGTGGTTGACGGTTGACGGTTGACGGTTGACGGTTTCAGCGCGGCGGAAAATGCCGGCCGGGGCGCGCAAAATTAGGCAATACGCGCTACATCTTATCGGTTTGAACAGGATTTGGAGAGAAATGATCACGAAAAATTCACTTTTCTGCTTTATGTCGTCCGGTGGGCAAAATTTGCTCATTTTACCCAGAATGCCCTGACGTATTTGGTCTGTTCCCCGGAACAACACTACCTTGGATTCCATTTTCCTGTGTTCGATGATGCCTTCTTCTGCAGCTCCACCATCTCCCTGTCCAACCCGGCACGCTCTGTTGAGCGCGCTATGGTACTTCGAGATCTTTCAGTATCCCCTAACGGCGGCAGAGCTGAAACAGTACAGCAACTGCGCAGACGTGCCTGCGGATGAGTTGCAGGAGAAACTGCATGAGCTGGTGACAGAAGGCGCGGCGTTTCAATTTGGCCCGTATTTTCAGACCATCGACGATCGCAGTTGGGTAGAGCGCCGGATCGATTACAACCAGCGTGCCGACAAGTTTTTACCGGTGGCCCGGCGCATGGCCCGGTTTATCGCAGCGTTTCCGTTCGTACGCGGGGTGTTTGTTTCCGGATCCTTGTCCAAGCACTGTATGGCGCCGGACGGCGATATCGACTTTTTTGTGATCACGGCGCCCGGACGGCTTTGGTTGGCGCGTACACTGCTGGTGTTGTTCAAGAAACTATTCCTGTTCAATTCACATAAATATTTCTGCGTCAATTATTTCGTGGATACCGAACACCTCGAGATCGAGGAAAAAAATCTGTTCACCGCAACCGAGACCGTTACCCTGCTCCCGCTGTACGGCCGGGAATGGTACGAACAGTTTTACCAGGCCAACAGCTGGGCCTGGGCCTCGTTCCCCAACCTCCCCCCCCGCCCTACCGGACAAACGCCTCCGGTCCGGCTTACACAGTGGAAGCTGTTTTTTGAATGGCTGCTTCGATCCCGCGCCGGGCATTGGCTCGACGAATGGGCCATGCGCTTCACGGTGGGGTATTGGCGCCGCAAATTCAAACATTTTGACGAGCAGACATTTGACAACGCCTTGAAATCGCGCAAGCATGTATCCAAACACCATCCCTTGTATTTTCAAAAAAAGGTAATGGA
>CAYVDV010000119.1:0-3376 GCA_964450465.1 uncultured Saprospiraceae bacterium | reverse complement strand
TATGACTTTCGTCCGACTGCCCTGGTTTTTAAATGCAATTCAACGCGGTTTTAAGACGCGGGGAATCGTGGCTCTGTTGTTGTTGCCGCTGACCCTAAGGGCCCAGGAAAAGCCCAGCCTTAACTACTATCTTCCGGACATAGCTTACAATGCCGCCATTCCCACGCCCGCGCAATATCTGGGCTATGAAGTAGGCGAATGGCATGTCACGCACGATCAACTGGTGGGTTACCTGCGCGAACTCGACCAGGCCAGTGAGCGGATCAGCCTGCAGGAATACGGACGCAGCCATGAGCACCGTCCACTGCTTTGTCTTACCATCACAGCGCCGGAAAACCAGGCCCGGCTGGACGAGATCCGGCAACAACGCCGGCGGCTGGCGGATCCCGCGCAAAGTAGCCGGCTTGACCCGGCTGCCTATCCTGCGGTTGCGTATATGGGCTATTCGATCCACGGCAACGAAGCCAGCGGAAGCAATGCAGCCATGCTGGTAGCCTATTACCTGGCCGCGGCGCAGACGGAGGAGGTCCGTGATTTTTTAAAAAACACCGTCATTCTGCTGGACCCGAGTTTCAACCCCGACGGCTTGCAGCGCTTTGCCGGCTGGGTGAACAGCCGCCGCAGCCAGTCGCTGGTGCCCGACCCCGCCCACGACGAGTTCAACGAACCCTGGCCCGGCGGTCGTACCAACCACTATTGGTTCGACCTGAACCGCGACTGGCTCGCGGGACAACAACCGGAAAGCACCGGGCGTGTGGCTATTTTTCAGGACTGGCTGCCCAATACGCTGACCGACCACCACGAAATGGGCAGCAACGCCACCTTTTTCTTCCAGCCGGGCGTGCCCAGCCGCGTACATCCGTTTACGCCGGCCCGCAACCAGGAACTCACCGCACAGATCGCCCAATACCATGCCCGTATGCTTTCGGGCAAACAGGTTTTGTTTTTCTCCGAAGAAAACTACGACGACTACTATTACGGCAAAGGGTCCACCTACCCCGACATCAACGGCTGCATCGGCATCCTGTTCGAACAGGCCAGCAGCCGCGGCAGCGGACAGGAAACCGCCAACGGCCTGCTCACTTTTCCCTACACGATCCGGAACCAGGTGCTCAGCTCGCTTTCGACCATGCAGGCGCTACAGGCCATGCGGGTTGAACTGAACAGCTACCTGCGCGATTTTTACAAAACGGCGCTCGACGAGGCCAAAAAAGACGAAACCCGGGCCTATGTGTTCGCCGATACCCTAAATCGCCGGCCGGTGCAGGAATTTTTGAATCTGCTGCTCCGCCACCACATCCGGGTGCATACGCTGGGAACCAATGTACAGTGCAACGGCCAGGCATTTGGCAAGGACCAGGCCTGGGTAGTTCCCACAGAACAACCCAATTACCGCCTGGTCAGGGCGATTTTTGAACGGACTACCACGTTCACCGACAGTATTTTCTACGACATTTCGGCCTGGACCCTGCCCGATGCGTTCGGGCTCGACTGGACCGCGGCAGACCGGCGCACGTTCCATACGAACTGGCTGGGCGCCCAACTAACGGCAGCGCCCGCAGAACGCCCCGCTGCGATACCCGCACCCGACACGACTGCGTATGCCCTCGCCGTGGAAAGCCAGGGGTACGATCTTCCGCGCCTGCTGGCTGCCCTGCACCGGGCCGGGGTGCGCGTATTGGTGGCGACCAAACCGTTCCGTGCCGAAGGGACCGACTTCGCCGCTGGCAGTCTGGTTGTCCCCCTGGAACGGCAGGCATCCGATGCGGCGGCCATTCAAGCCTGCCTGTTGCATAGCGGCGCCCGGGATGTGCGCGTCCATCTGCTGCACAATGGCCTTACAGAAACAGGGCCAGACCTCGGCAGCAACAGTTTTGTTACGCTCCGCGCTCCGAAGGTAGTCCTGGTGACCGGCCGGGGCGTCAATGCCAGCGATGCCGGCGAGATTTGGCATCTGCTCGACACCCGGTATGGTATGCCTCCCCTGCTGATCGACGTGGAACGCTTCGGAAGCCTGGATCTGGACAAATACAACACGGTGATCCTGGCCGATGGAAACTTCAGCCGGATACCTGCCGACAAGTTGCGGCAGTTTGTCAGCGGTGGCGGCACCCTGATCGCTACCGGCGCCTGTTTGCGCTGGCTGAACAGCAACGGGCTGGTTGGACTGGAATTCCGCAACACCCCGCCTGCCTCGGAACGCGGCAGACGCCCCTATGGAAATCTGGAAGAAGACCGGCGCGCGCTGAGCCTTCCGGGCGCTATTTTTGATATTGAACTGGATTTGACCAATCCGCTTTGTTACGGGTATTCCACTGCGCATATACCGATGTTTCAGGGCGATACCATATTTGTGGAAACGGCGCGCAACCCATACGCTACGCCTGCGGTATTCAGCAAACAACCCCTGCTTGCGGGTTATGTGCATGAACGCCAACAAGCGCTCCTGCCGGGCGCTGCGGCTATTGTCGTGGGCGGAACCGGCAGCGGGCGGATCATTTGTTATTCGGGCAACCCCAATTTTCGGGGCTTTTGGTACGGGACTAACCGGCTGTTCGCCAATGCGATCTTTTTTGGAAATCTGATCAGCCCGGCAGCCGTAGAGCGGAAATAAGGCATAACTATGGGTACTTTTTTACTCTGGACGGGGTATTTTGCCCTGCACAGCCTGCTGGCAGCCGACTGGCTTAAAAAGCGGGCGGCATCTACAAGCCTGCACCGGTATTACCGCCTGTGCTATAACCTGATCGCGCTGAGCGGTCTGGTTCTGTTGGCGGTCTGTTTTTTCCGAGAGCCCGTAAATTATTTGTTGGCGCCATCCGCTTTCAGTCGCAGCGGCGGTTTATTGCTGCTCCTCGCAGGAGCAGCGATCATTCTGCCTGCCTTTCGGAATTACAGCCTGCTGGAATTTAGCGGGCTGGAGCACCTTACGGGAGCGGCCCCGCCGCCGGTGTTGCGCACCGATGGCCTGAACAGCTGGGTGCGGCATCCCTTATACCTGGGCACGCTTGTGGCGGTAGTGGGGGGCTGGTTGTTGTTCCCCACCCACGCGGCTACCGCTGTGGCGGCAGCGGTGCTGGTCTATTTGCCGTTCGGTATTTACTTTGAAGAAAAAAAATTGCTCCGCCAGTTTGGCGAAGCCTATGCGGAGTACCGGAAGCGGGTGAAAGGGCTGATCCCTTTTGTGTGGTAGAAGCGCCGTCTGCGCCCTGGGCATAAACCTGCGGTCTTTTTCACCGCAAACAGGAGTGACCCCGAATTTTAAAGGGTGTTCACTAAACTGTGTCGCCAATATTTTGGATTTTCCGGAAACGCCGTGCGCGGGTCTTTTGACCCCGCACCAACCGCTTGATTATCCGTTGCTATTGTGCGGGGT
>CAYVDV010000118.1:0-12571 GCA_964450465.1 uncultured Saprospiraceae bacterium | reverse complement strand
CATCCACAGGCGCTGTTGATCTTGGAGCGAGCACGGCTGGCACGTACACGGTAACATATACGATAGCGGCGGCAGGCGGCTGCCCTGCAGTGATCGCCACGACGAGCATCACCGTAAACCCCCTTCCCGCCGTCACCCTCGACCTCGGCTTCACGATCGCCTACATCAACGGCTTCCCGGTTCCCCTCACCGGCGGTCTGCCTTTCGGCGGAACATTTAGCGGCCCGGGCGTCAGCGGCGGACTTTTCAACCCGACGGTGGCAGGTCTCGGCACGCATACCATTACCTACACGTACACGAATGGCAATGGATGCACCAACTCGGACTCCAACATGGTGGAGGTGATACAAATACCCGACCTTGTATTATCAGTGAAAGCTCCGGACACGGCGCAGTGCAATGAAAATGTCGATGTGCTGATCGTTGTGGAAGACGGGCTTAGCAATATCGGCTCGCTGCAATTCTCCCTGTTGTGGGATTCAACGAAGTTTAATTTTGTAAATGCCGTTCCGGCGGATCTCGACGGGGTAACGCCCCTGTTGAATACGCTGATAAGCTCCGGAGGCAGGCTGGCCTATTCCTGGACAGCCGAGGATGCCAACGGCGCTACGGAAACAACGCCGCCGGACTTTACCTTGCTGACCCTGACGCTTACACCGAAGGGTTGCAGTACCAGCGGCGGTATTGCTATCGTCGATACACCGCTGGTGACTGAGGCGATAAACGTTGCAAACCTGTTTATACCTATTCCGCTCATTATAAGCAATGACACGCTGGTGTTCCAGGACACCGTCAAACCGGTCGTCCTGTGTCCTGCCGATACGGTCGTAGGCAATGAACCCGGTTTCTGTTCGGCGGCGGTATCCTATATAGCGACCTCAACCGATAACTGCGATACACTTCCTGTGTTGAGCTACAATCCGGTGCCGGGTTCCATTTTCCCCGTCGGCGTCTCCATTGTAACGGTCTCGGCCACGGACGATTGCGGCAATACGGGTACGTGTTCGTTCAAGGTAACGGTGATCGACACGACGCCGCCTGCGTTCGACTGCTCGCTGTTGCTGACGGTTAACCTGACTACCGAAGCGCCCAGCTGTACGAACGATACCGACGTGCCCGTTCCGGCAGGTACGGACAACTGCTCCGCTCCGGTGATGACAATCGGCACCCGGAGTGATGCGGGGGCATTGAACGATCCCTGGCCCCTTGGCACGACCACTATCACGTGGACGTTCAAGGACAGTACGGGCAACGACAGCGTGTGCACCCAAACGGTAAACGTGATCGATGATGACAAACCTGTGATCGACTGCGCAGCATTGTTGACAATCGAACTCGGCACCGATCCGGGTGTCTGCACCAGCGATTCGAATATCGTGGCGCCGCAGGCTTTCGATAATTGCAGCATGTTGGTAACGGGTGTGGGTACGCGCAGCGATGCCGCTGCCAATTTCAACGATCCCTGGCCGATCGGACCTGTTACCGTCACGTGGACCTTTACGGACGGATCGGGCAACGATACGATGTGTACGCAAATCGTTCTTGTAACTGACGACGAAGCGCCGGCGTTCAACTGTTCGACATTGCCGACGGTTGTTTTGACGACGGAATCGCCGCTGTGCTCGAACGACAGCCTGTTCACGGCTCCGGTCGGGACGGACAACTGTACGGGTCCGATCACGGCCATAGGCACGCGCGACGACCTGGCAGCGATGGACGATCCGTGGCCGCTGGATTCGACGGTGATCACGTGGACGTTCTCGGACGGCAACGGCAATGACTCGATATGTAAACAAACGATCATCGTAGTGGACAACGACGCACCGGTGATCGACTGTGCGGCATTTGACAGCGTATTCCTGGAAACGGGGGCGTTGAACTGTATCAGCGATTCGAACCTTGTGATCCCGCAGGCCTTCGACAACTGTAATGGCCTGGTCAGCGCAGACGCGGTACGCAGCGATGCGCTGCCGATAGACGACCCGTGGCAACTGGGTGCGACGACGATCACATTGACGTATGCCGACACCTCGGGCAACAAGACGATATGCACGACGGTGGTAGTTGTATCGGACAGCATAGACCCGGTAATCACGTGTCCTGCGGATACGGTGGTATCGAACGACCCCGGATTGTGTTCGGCGGTAGTGAGTTATTCGGCGACCGCGTCGGACAACTGCGATGCGGCACCGGAGATCACATACAGCCCTGCATCGGGTTCAGTCTTCACGTTAGGCACGACAACGGTGACCGCGACGGTGAAGGATGCATCGGGCAATACGGCAAGTTGTACGTTCGATGTGACGGTGAACGACGACGAAGCGCCGGCGTTCAACTGTTCGACATTGCCGACGGTTGTTTTGACGACGGAATCGCCGCTGTGCTCGAACGACAGCCTGTTCACGGCTCCGGTCGGGACGGACAACTGTACGGGTCCGATCACGGCCATAGGCACGCGCGACGACCTGGCAGCGATGGACGATCCGTGGCCGCTGGATTCGACGGTGATCACGTGGACGTTCTCGGACGGCAACGGCAATGACTCGATATGTAAACAAACGATCATCGTAGTGGACAACGACGCACCGGTGATCGACTGTGCGGCATTTGACAGCGTATTCCTGGAAACGGGGGCGTTGAACTGTATCAGCGATTCGAACCTTGTGATCCCGCAGGCCTTCGACAACTGTAATGGCCTGGTCAGCGCAGACGCGGTACGCAGCGATGCGCTGCCGATAGACGACCCGTGGCAACTGGGTGCGACGACGATCACATTGACGTATGCCGACACCTCGGGCAACAAGACGATATGCACGACGGTGGTAGTTGTATCGGACAGCATAGACCCGGTAATCACGTGTCCTGCGGATACGGTGGTATCGAACGACCCCGGATTGTGTTCGGCGGTAGTGAGTTATTCGGCGACCGCGTCGGACAACTGCGATGCGGCACCGGAGATCACATACAGCCCTGCATCGGGTTCAGTCTTCACGTTAGGCACGACAACGGTGACCGCGACGGTGAAGGATGCATCGGGCAATACGGCAAGTTGTACGTTCGATGTGACGGTGAACGACGACGAAGCGCCGGCGTTCGACTGTTCGACACTTCTTACGATAGCACTGACAACTGACGCTACGGCATGTTCAAGCGACTCGAATCTCGTGGCGCCCACAGCGACGGACAATTGCGGTGGAACCATCACCGCTACCGGTACGCGTAGCGATGCAGCCGCCAATTTTAATGATCCGTGGCCGATTGGAACGACGACGATCACCTGGACATTCTCGGACGGCAACGGCAACGATACGATCTGTAAACAGGATGTGATCGTGACCGATGATGACCTGCCGGTTATCATTTGCGCGACCAGCCCGGATACGGTAATGGCTCATGTGGCCAACTGCGACTTTACGGTGCCGGGGACGATCTATGATCCGGTGGTAAGCGATAACTGCGGAATTTCGTCGGTGAAATACGTATTCCTCAACGGGGCAGGCGTGACGCCGCCATCCGGATCGTCACTCGACGGCGCCGTGTTCTCGGAAGGCTCTACAAACATCCGCTGGTACGTAGCGGACGTGAACGGCCTCGTGGATTCCTGCGACTTTACCCTGGTGGTAGATTCCTGTAGGCGGATATCGGGCAAACTGATCTGGAAAGGCAATGGCGTTGCCGGAGTCGGCCAGGCCAATGTGTTCCTGACGGGCGATGCAACAGCCACCGACGGCCCGACGGCGTCCGACGGGCTCTATGAACTGACGGTAACGACAGGCAGCGATTTCACGATCACACCGGAAAAACTCATCAATGTGGGTAATGGATTGACGATTGCCGATGCAACGGCAATTCAGCAGCACCTCGTTGGTATCGCTGTGATCACCGATCCGTACCGCCTCGTGGCGGCCGACGTAAACGCCAGTTACACGATTTCTTCGGTGGATGCTGCAATTATTCGCCAATACCTGCTGAACAACCCCTCAGGCGAGGCGGTGTTACTGCAAACGAAGTCGTGGCGCTTTATTCCGACCAACTACATGTTCCCGTTTGCAGGGCCTTATACGCTGCCGGTATTCCCGCAAAAGCGTATGCTGACAGGCGTGACAGGAAACGTGACCGGCCAGGATTTCTATGGCGTAAAAACGGGCGATGTGCTTGAAAATCTCGGCGGCACCGCCGATCCGACCAACAAACCGGCCGACGTCAAGGAAACCGATCCGGTTATCTGGACACTGCAGGATCGCGTGTTGCAGGCCGGAGAATCGATAGACATAGACTTCAATGTTTCGAATTTTGTGGATATCGCCGCTTACCAGATGGCGCTTGAATTCGATCCGATGATGCTTCAGTTCGACAACGTCGAAACGACTGGCAACCTGGCATCCTTGAGCGTCGATGGAAACTTCGGTTTTTACAAGATCGCCGAAGGCGAGATACGCAACGTATGGAACAAGACCCAGGGTCTGACGATCGAAAATGGGCTGACAATATTCCGTCTGCACTTTACGGCATTGCAAAGCGGCTTGAAACTCAGTGAAGTACTGCACTTCAAACCTGATGCGTTACTACAGATAGCCTACAATACTGTATTGGAACCGCGGGATATAGAGATGGTCTTCCTGCCGGCGGAAGTAACAGGAACCAGCAACCCGGTTCACAACAACTTCCAGCTGTTGCAAAACCAGCCCAACCCGTTTGCAGACCGCACCACGATTGCGTTCGTGTTGCCCGAGGCCTGCGAAGCGGAACTGAGAATTGTGGATATGAATGGTCGCCTGTTGCGTTCAATCCGCGCCGATTATGCAGCGGGTACACACCAGGTCGAATTTGTCTTGGAAGGTGCTACCGCTACCGGTTTGTTGTACTACGAACTGATTACACCCTACGGCAAATTATCCAGAAAGATGATTGCCGCAGGCAGATAAATAGTGAAGTAATTATTTGAAGGCCAATAACACGGGTCACTCTGAATTTGTGTAAATCAGTCTGATCTGTATCATCTGTATGCCGTCCGAATCGAGTTGATGGCACGCAGATGATACAGATCAGACTGATTTACACTGATTTGTTTTGAATGGCAGTTGTTGCAAAAATTCAGAATGACCCGTGTTTTGGCTATTCAGGTATGTTTTAAAGTATTGCCCGACGCGTTTTACCAAAATCCGATTACAGGTAAAAGGCATCTACCGGTTATTTTTTAATTTTTAATATCGTTTCCTATGAAATTAAATCTGCACGTTCCTGCTTCATGGCCAGATGCCGCTTTATTTACCTCTTTTTGCAGGTTCAGGTTTTTTTCAAGAGCAATCCCAACCCGGAACAGGACCGATGCAGGCAGTGCATTCGAAACAACCGCATTTCCTGTTCGCCCCCTCCGGTTTAATACGGTTCAGTTGGTTCGGTCATTGTTTTTCCTTGCTGCGGCATTTGTGCTCATTGTCCAGACGGCCCTTGCAGCCGGCGATTACGGCTTGCCGGTTGCCGGTTTTGCCCACCCTGTGAACAATGTGAAATCTTCGGCTCTTGCGCCCGATCTTACCCTCGAAGCCACAGGACCATCTGAAGCCTTGTGCGGCGATACGGTTACCGTAACCATAGCCGTCGTCAGCGGTTTTACTGCGATCGGTTCTTTGCAATACAGTGTCAACTGGGATTCAACCGAATTGATGTTTATCAGTTACAATGCGACCGAAATTGGCGGTGCAGGCGGCGATCCCCTCCTCGGATATCTGAATACCTCCGGCGGTGAACTGAGTTACAGCTGGATCGATCCGAGCGGCCTGGATGGTGAAGACCTCGCAGACGGAACCGTGTTACTCACGATCAAGTATAAATTGCTTGCGAGCAGTGGCGCGGTCAGCGCAGATATAACCGGTACTCCGCTGGCAATGGAAGTGGCGGACAACACCCTTACCATCGGTACACTTACAGCGCAGAATAACGTGGGCATTTCGGCGGGCAGCATTTTGGTGACCTGCCCTGCCGACACTTCGGTGTGTATAGGCGGAGCAGCATTTGCACTTTCAGGCGGGTTGCCTGCCGGCGGTACGTACAGCGGAACAGGTGTAAGCGGCGGGGATTTTGACCCGGTCGTTGCGGGACCGGGCGTCCACACGATAAAATATCTCTATACATCGGGTACCTGTACCGATAGTTGCATGTTTAATATTGCGGTAGAGGATACCCTGCCTCCGGTCATCACTTGTCAGGAGGCCCTGCCCCCGCAGGACGCAGATTCCATGTGTGTATTTCAGTTGACCGGAACGATACTGGATGCCACGGCGACGGATAATTGCTCCGTGGCCTCCATTATCAATGATTTCAATGGTCTGTCGACACTCGACGGTGCAGTCTTTCCGGAAGGAACAACGACCGTGACCTGGACGGCGACGGATGTCGGCGGAAACGAGGACACATGCACCGTCGACATCACGGTACATGACGTAACTCCCCCCACCATCACCTGCCCCGCCGATACCATCGTCAGCACCGACCCGGGCAATTGCGACGCCGTGGTGAACGGTCTGATACCTGTGGCGATGGACAACTGTACAGTGACCTTCAGCTGGTCCGTGACCGATGGTCCTGCCCTGGTCAATGAGGGTACATCCACCGCGGAAGATGTGAGCGGCGCCGTGTTTGCCCTCGGTACCACGACCATCGAATACCAGGCGACCGACCCCGGTACCAATACGGCGACCTGTACCTTTACGGTGACGGTGGAAGACAACGAAATATTTGTCGTCACCCCCCTGCCACCCGGCCTCGTGACTTTTCAGGATACTTTTGAAGTGAACAACGCGCCCGGAGCCTGCTCGCAGAATGTTTCCTGGTATCGTCCGAGTTTCCTGACACACGAGGCGACGGATAACTGCCCGGATATGTTTTCGATTACGGAAGGTGTTGCCATTGTAAATGGTCTGCCCGACCCGGGCTTTTTTACAAACAACGGCGTAACGCCTTATCCTTACGACTACACGAACCCCCTGCACCAGGTAACGCCGGTAAGTGCTGCATTTCCGATCGGCACGACGGTGATTCCATACTACTTTATTGACAGTCACCAGGATACGGTGACTATAACGGTGACGATGATCGTCGCGGAGGTAGAGCCTCCGACAGCCGCATGCACACCTGATGTTATCGTACTTCCGCTGGATAACACGGGCAATGCCGTTCTGACACCTGCCATGGTAAATAACGGCTCGTCAGACAATTGCGGGATCGACAGCATGACTGTGGCGCCCTCGATGTTTACCTGTGCAGATATTTCTGTTAATCAAACGGTTACGCTTACTGTTACCGATCTGTTCGGCAACACCGCCACTTGTACCGCTACGGTGGATGTGGTGGACAACCAGACGCCGGTACTGTTGTGTCCGACTGACCGGTTCCTGGTGGCGGGCGTATCCTGCGATACCTCGGATGCCACATTGGGCATGGTACCCGAATCGGATCTTGGCAACCTCGAACCCGGCGAATATTTTGACAATGCGGGGGCCTGCGGAGCGGGACAGTATACGATCACGTATTCCATCGACGGCGGCCCTTTCGACCCGATCGCAAATTTGCCGACCCAGTTGTTCTCGCCAGGAACGGTCAATGTAACCATTCAGGTAGCGCCTGTTTCGGGCATACCCGGGACATGCAGCTTTAACGTCACCGTGGAAGACCAGACGCCTCCTTCCACCCTTAATTGCCCGAATCCGCCTCCTGTAAATGCCAATACGGGTGGTTGCCTGGCCCAGGTGAGCTGGGACCCGCCGGTTTTCACAGACAATTGCCCGGGTACGATAAATGTCACTTCGACGCATACACCCGGCTCCATATTTGTCATCGGCACGACCCAGGTAACGTATACGGCAACCGATGCTGCCGGTAACCAGGGTTTTTGCACCTTCAACATCGTTGTGAATGACATTCAACCGCCGGTAGCAAAATGCAAGGATATCACGGCATCGCTGGATGCGAACGGCGTGGTCACGGTAAGCCCCGCTCAGTTGGACAACAACAGCACCGACAACTGTTTTTATGACTATGTGACCGTGGATTCCGTATATGATTGTACCCGCATGGGCGCCAACGCATATACCCTCTACATAGCGGACGCCGGTTTAAACCTCGATTCAGCCACCTGTACGCTGACCATAGCGGATGATATTCCCGGAATCAAGGACCCGGAAATCACCAATTGTGCCGACTTTTCGCCTCCTGCAGTAGCGCTCGATGTAGCCTGTACCGGTACACTGGATGCGGCGACGTATGCCCTTAATTTTGTGATTACGGACAACACGCTCAATTCCATGCCTGCCTGTTCACTGAGTTATGATGTGGATGTGGACGGCAGCGGCTTTGCGCCAGCCTATCAGTGGATTTGCTCGGATGCCGGCGCCAATACCGTCACTTTCCGGGTGACGGACGTTTTTGGGAACACCGCCGTGTGTACCAAAACCATTACGGTGAACGACGTTACTCCGCCAACCATTCTGAACGCGGATGTGGCAGCGCCTCCGGCGGTCACAGTGGAATGCAGCGACTACGATCCGAATGACTTTGCCACGCTGGGCCAGATTACGCTGACCGACGTGACGGATGCCTGCGACGACAGTTGCAATACCCAGATAACGATTTCCTTTACCGATACGACGGACCCCGGCCCCTGCGACAATGCGTCGATCGTGACCCGTACGTGGAAAGTAACCGATGCCGCGGGCAACATGGCATTCCATACACAGACCATTTCCGTGGTGGATACCCAGCCGCCCGTTATTTCGGGTGTGCAGCCGCTTGTAGAATTGGATGCCAACAACCAGAATGATGCCCCGCCCTGTGTGGCGCCTTATACGATTGAATTGTTTGACGGCAATATCTCCGACAATTGCACGGCCGCAAACCTGACGCTTTACGATATCAGTTATGAAATTCAATTCCCGGCAGGATCGATCCTGTCCACACCGGGTTCGAGTGTTACGGAAAACTTCCCCATCGGTATCTCGACCGTGACCTTTACGGTAAGTGACCCATGCGGAAATACCGCGCAAACGACCATTAGCGTCAAGGTGAACGATGTAGACGGCCCGGTGGTCAACGAACCGTTCGGGAATGTTTTCGGCAACATCCAGAAGGTTTGTGACAGCACCTTCACGGTACTGAATGCAACAGGCAATTGCGGCAACAGTTTCTCGTGGTACAGACCCTTCCGCGACGATGGCAATTTCCTCGATTGTTCCTTGTACGACGTCACGGAAACCATCAGCGACCCTTCGGTACAAAGTGCCCTCAATGCTTCTGCGCCATTTGATTATAACAACCCGCCTGTTTTCAACGTGCACCCGACTACCTTTTTCCCGGTTGGAGAGACCGTCGTCACTTACCTCGCCACCGACGAATTTAACAACACAACGACTTGCGCTTTCACGGTGAAGGTGGTGGATACCGAGCCCCCGGTGCTTTCCTGCCCCGGCGACCAGGAGTTGTCCGTTTCCTCGGGATGTGTGGACGCAGTGACCGTGCCCAGCTATCTGAACGGGATACCGGTAACAGACAATTGCCAAAACAACGTTGTGCTGACCCAGACACCTGCTCCGGGTACTTTGCTTTCCGATGTTGTAAATCCGGTGCTGGCCGGCCAGACATTCCTGGTAACGGTAATTGCGGCCGACAGTTTTCCGAATAACCTGACATCGGCACCCTGTACGTTTACAGTGACGCTGACGGATGGAGATGCGCCTGTGCCGGCCGAACCGACCCTTCCGGTTATCGAGAGTTCCTGCGGTATCGATACGATAGAAGCGCCTTTTGCCCTGGATTGCAATGGCAGCGAATTTGACACGATCTACGGTACGCCATCCGTGCCGGTGATAGAAATCCTGCCTCCCCTGACGCCGGGCGGCCCCCCGCGCTACGTCATTTCTCCGGGGAACTACGCTATAACGTGGTCGTATACCGATCCACAGAACAATACGACCACTCAATTGCAAAACGTTCAGATTGTTCCGGACAACAATCCGCCCGTAGCGTTTTGTATGCCGCCATTTTCCGTAAATCTGAGTATAGCCGGGGAGCATTTCCTGACTGTCGGAGAGATTGATAACGGCAGTTTCGATCCGGATATGTGCGGACCGGTGACGTTCAGCATCGACCCTTCTCTCCTCAGTTGCGCCGACCTGGGTGCACCGGTGGTTGTAACACTGACCGTGACGGATGTTGCCGGAAATACAGCCCAGTGCGTCACTTCGGTGACCGTAAACGATGTATCCGCGCCAATACTTGCCCCTGTACCCGCAAATGATACACTGGAGGCATGTGCCATTATTCCGCCTCCGGCCCTCCTGTCGGCAATTGACAAATGCGATAACAACGTGACGGTCGTATTGGTACAAGACACCGTATCGTTCACAGATATTTACAATTACACCATTCGCCGTACCTGGACGGCTACGGATGATTCCGGCAATTCCAGTACGGGTACCCAGATCATTAAAATTGCCGATACCCAGGCCCCTGTATTTTCTGCCGCCGTGCCGGATACCATCATTGTGATCACCGATTTGAACAGCATCGATTGTAAGGACACGGTATCTTTCAATATTTTACCCTTTGTACACGACTGTGACTCCACGGCATTGAGCATAACCAACAACCGCACGGGACAAGGGGCGAATTACAGTGAAATCCTGGCAGTAGGCGACTATTCTCTGGTATTTACTGCCCAGGATGGCGGCGGTCATACGGCAACACATACGATCGTATTGATCGTAAAGGACGGAACGGATCCGATTGCTGCCTGTATTAACGGCGTGAGTGTATCGCTGCAGCCTTCCGGTTCTGTAACCGTCACGCCCGCGAATATTAACGCCGGCACCAGCGACAACTGCACTGCCCAGGCCGACCTGGATTTGAAGATACAGCGCCTCGACCCTCCGGGCCTTCCGGCTGCAAGTATTACGTTCACGTGCCTGGATGCCGACGGCGTAACACATCACCCTGTTCAGCTCATCGTGACAGATGCGGCAGGCAATCAGGCTACCTGCGAAACCTATATCATAGTGCAGGACAACGTGTCACCCGTGATCACTTTCTGTCCGCCGGGTAAAACCCTGCAATGCACCGATGATTTGTCTCCCGCGGCGCAGGGTATGGCGCTTGTAACGGATAATTGTCCGTCGGATTCGATCGGATACATAGATTCCACAGCAGTGGGCAGCGGCAATGTCTGCACGGTTATTTACCGCAGCTGGATAGCGATCGATCAGGCCGGGAATCAAAGCACCTGCCTGCAAGTGCTTAATATACAGGATACTGTGAAGCCTGTTTTCGTTGTCTTCCCGCTGAACGACACCCTGACATGTGTCGATACAATCCCGACGCTCCCGTTTATGCAGGCGACGGATAATTGCGATGCCGACGTGCATATCAGCCTTTTGGTAGATACCATAAATATTGCACCTGGCGCCTGCGGTGAGTTCCGTTACACCATCCGCCGTACCTGGACTGCCGGGGACAATTGTGGCAACACAAGTGTTTACACGCAGCAACTGGTGTTAACGGATGTCACAGCGCCGCAATTCCCCGGCATGCCGGATACCCTGACCCTTTTCTCCTCCGGTTTCCCGCCGAACCAGACTTGTCTGTTACCCGTTTCGTTCGATGTGGCACAGTACATAAGCGACTGCCAGCCAGCCAGTTCGATCACGGTAACCAATGATGCGCCGCATGGCAACGGCGCTGCCGATATCAGTGGCGATTATACCGTGGGGGTTTACACGATACACTTCACCGCTACCGACGCCTGCGGCAATGCGGGAATGGATTCCGTGGTGCTGAATTTGATTGACGACAACATACCGACGGTGATTTGTAACAACAACGTGGCCGTTTCACTCGGAACCAATGGCATCGCCGTGATTTCTGCCGGTGATATTGACCTGGGCAGTACCGACAACTGTGGTATAGACACCATGTTCCTGTCCGTCGATACTTTTGATTGCAGCCACCTCGGCCTTAATGAAGTGACGCTAACCGTTGTTGACAACAACGGCAACACCAATTCCTGCACTGTCAACGTGGAAGTTATGCCGGGCACCGGCGGCATCGGCTTTTCCCTTGCCGTTACCGGCACACCTGAATCTTATTTCGGCGCCGACGATGGTTCCGCTCTGGCGGTTGCATCGGGCGGTTCAGGTCAGTTTTCGTATAAATGGAGCAATGGAGCCACCACACCCGGTATTACCGGACTGGCTGCCGGCGTGTATACCGTAACCGTTGTGGATTCCATTGGCGGCTGCATCCATGTTGACACGGCTGTTGTTGACTTCGGAGCAAAAATTGCCCTGGGTGTTGGCGGAGGCACGGGGTGTCAGGAACAGACTATTTCGATTCCTGTTACGGTTGACAATTTCTTCGACGTGACAGGTTTCTCATTCACGGTACACGTTGACGCGGATAGTGTCGGCATGATCGTCGGCATCACTGCGGGCAGCATTAATCCGCTTATTGCCGGCGGGTTTAGTGCCAGCTTGCTGGCAGGCAACAATCTCGGAATAAATTGGTCCGACACATCGCTGACGTT
>CAYVDV010000117.1:0-12628 GCA_964450465.1 uncultured Saprospiraceae bacterium | reverse complement strand
GCCGGTTACAGGTATAGTATACCGCCTGGTCTTTGGGCAACAACAATTCATATGTTGCGCGGAGCACCGGCGCCTGCCAGGAGACAAAGGCCAGGTCGAGCATTTCATGGGCGAATTCATCAGGTAAACCGCGGTCGCTCGCGCCCTCCAGCAGGATCACATCTCCTGGCTGCAGGTTTTTAAAAACAGCCACACCACCCCAGCCCAGGTCCGGCGTAGTGACGGTGCCGTCTTTTTTGATCACCCGGGCGCTGGTGATATTTCCCATCAGGCTCAGGTCCGCTTCGGTCCAGCGTTTGGCGCCGGCCTCGGTCCGGATATGGATCACGGATTTGGTAGTGGCGCGTAATACGCGTTCCGTTTTCAAATACACTACCTGTTGGGCAAAAAGGGCGATCACCGCTTCTTCGCCGGGATAAACACTTTCCCAGGCGCGATCCCGGGCTATGCCCTCCAGGTTAACCGCTGCGAAGTAGCCGGAATACGCAGGATGGTTTTCCAGCCGTTCTATTTTTTCCGAGAGATCATAACTGCTTTTCAGCATTTCTGCGCGGCGGTAGTACTGCAATGCCTCCTTGGTCTGCTTTTTCTCCAGGGAAATATCGCCGGCCAGCTCGTATAAGGTCTCGTTATACGGCTGATCCTCCAATTGACGGCGAATGAGCGCAAGCGCTTCGTCCGGCCGTTCTTTTTCAAACAGATAAGATGCTTTTTGGGTGCGGTAGGATGACAGGTAGGGGGCGATGCTCAGTATTTCGTCATAAATTTTCAATACATCCGCCGTTTTTTCCTTTTGCCGGAAATAACGAATGACGATCTCATAATCTGCGAGGCTGAACGTCGATTTCAGGCGTTTTTGCGCTTGCCGGAATTTTTTGTCGCGTTCTGCATCGGTTTCCGGTTTGTAGGATTCCGGCTTGTAACTTTCATCTTTCAGGTACTCTTCCAGGCGTTCTTTCCATTTGGGGCTGCTGTGCGTCTCAAGGAACAGCCTGACGTAGGCTTTTACCTGTTCCTGCCGCCCCTTCTCCTTCAGCAAGTCCAGATAGCGGTTTAATATATCCCAGTTCGTGGGTGATAAGCGCAGCAGGTCTTCGAGGACAGCGAGGTAACGCTCCTCCTCCTGTTCCGGATCGATATTTTGCAGGAGAATATAGCGCCCGGTAAATGTAGGTGCATTGGTGGTATCCATCTCGCTGAGCAACGCTTCCGCCCGTTCGGGTTTCTCATTCGCGTTATAGAATTTAGCCAACAAAAAATGCAGAAAAGCGGATTGGGGTTGCCGGACAAGCAACCCGGAAAGATAGGCTTCCCCCTCTTCCCATGCGGCATATTTGGCATAAGCCTTGGCCAGCCAATACAAACGCCAGGAATCTGCCGGATGCTCCCGGTAGTTTTCAAAAAAAGCGCTGAGATAAGTCCTGTCGTCCAGCGCAGCTTTCCAGGCACCCGGCGCCGACGTGAAATCGCCCGTGAAGGAGGAACTGATATCCGTGTACAAGGCACCACTGGCCGGGTCCGTAAATCGGAGGGCAAAACTATTGTAAGCCAGGATCTCGCCCGGATAAACCATTCCGAATTCATCGTAGGCAGAACCGCTGCGCTGGTCCCCATCATTGTCCCGGTCGTTAAATTGGAGCCGCAAGCCGGCATTGTGTTCGCCGCCAGGAATCGACGCTATCTTGACGAGCAAGCGGTGCATACCGGCAGGCAGGTCAAATACAAGCGTCTCTTCATCCCACTCATTGGCATCCAGGGGGCGGGGACGCGCCAGCAGTAATTGATCGTCCAGCCATATTTTCATCGGTTCCCGGCGGGTGATCTTCAGGGCAATTCTGCGGGAATCCGGTACTTTAATAAACGTATTGGCGTAATACATGCCTTCATCCGAAGGGGTCGGCAGATCAGTAAACCGGACCGGCGCACCGGGTTCGCGCAAAGAACAGCGCAGCCATTGAAATCTTTTGCCGGTTTCGTTTTCGAAGGTGTCGGCCGGATGGAATGCACTTGTTTCCACTGGAGTGACTTCCACAAATCCACTGCCGGACACATTGGTAAACGGGCCACAAATGCTCCAGTTCCAATCCGGCAATATACTGGTCCGCAAGGCAATGCTTTCCCGGAAGTGGCGGTACCGGAACAGGGTGTCCGCCTGTTGCAGTGTCCAGGTGGTCAGACGCCCGGGGCCTTCCGTAGAACGGCGCAAGGCTTCTTCCGGACTTCCGGTGAACATTTTGTGAAACAACCAGACATACTGCGGCTCCCAATGGTATTGGAGCAGCTGGTTGGCGTATTTTTCATACTGCTCGTGATCCCGAACCGTCTCCGACAGAAAGAGCAGTCCGGCCAAAGCCGCTTCATCCCCGGGGTTTTGTTGCAGGGCAGCCTCAAAAGCGGGACGGGCATGGATGAAATCGTTGTTGCGTATATCGTTCCAGCCTTCAGACTGGGACCAGGTTATTCCGGGGACGAAGAGTAAAATCGCAAGGATGCGTCGCAAAAAAGACATTTGTTTAACCTTTATACATCCCCTTGCTCTTGCGGATCCGCGCGGCGACCACCTTGTATTCAGGGCAGAGTGCATCGGAATCGTGCACATCGGAGGTTATGTTGTTCACCATGATCTCCGGAAAGTGGAACGTTGTACTGAGAATGCCCGGCCGCACTTCATCCGTGAGCCGCGCTTTGATATCCACCTTGCCGCGGGGCGATTCCACGCAGACCATATCGCCGTCCGCAATGGCATGGCGGGCGGCATCCTCCGGATGAATAAGCAATACATCCTCGGTCAGGATCTGCACATTGCGCGTCCGGCGCGTCATGGTGCCGGCGTTGTAGTGTTCGAGTTCGCGGTTGGTCGTAACAATATAGGGATACTCCTTGCGGTGATCGAGCAATTCAACCGTTTCGCGGAACTGGTCGTACTGGAACTTTCCAAGTCCGCGCTTAAACGATTCGGTATGCAAGACATCCGTATCCGTTCCGTCGGGTTTTACCGGCCACTGTTTGCCGTTTTCGCCGAGATCTTCCCATTTAACCCCGGCAAAGAAGGGAACGATCTGGGAGATTTCGCGCAGCATCGTATCCGGATTGTAGTCGGCTTGCCGGTAGCCCATGCGGTTCATGATATCGACGATGATCTGGCCGTCTGCCTTGGTGCCTTCCAGGGGTTCCACCACTTTATTGACGCGTTGTATCCTGCGCTCGCCGTTAGTGAACGTCCCGCTTTTTTCCAGGAATGAAGCGCCGGGTAGGACGACGGTGGCATATTTGGTGGTTTCCGTGGGGAAAAGCTCCTGCACCACCAACAAGTCCAGTTTGGCGAGTGCTGCCGCGATCTTTTGCGAATTCGGATCGGTCTGCACCACATCTTCCCCGATCAGCCAGAGGGCTTTGAGTTTATCGTCCAGCGAGGCATCGTACATTTCAGGAATTTTATAGCCGATATGCCCCGGAACCGAAGTCCCGTAAAAGGTATTGTAGCGCTGTTGCATTTCCGGATCGGTCACATCGAGATACCCTGCGCCCTGATGCGGTTGGCAGCCCATGTCGGCGGCGCCCTGCACGTTGTTTTGCCCGCGCAGCGGGTTTACGCCTACGCCGCGTCTGCCGATGTTTCCGGTCAGCATGGCGAGATCGGAGATCAGCATGACGGTAAGCGTGCCCTGGGAATGTTCGGTCACGCCCAACCCATGGAAGGCCATGGAAGCGCCGGAAGTGGCGTAGGTTCGGGCGGCCTCCCGGATCAGATTGCGGTCCACGCCGCTTACTTTTTCCAGTTCATCGATATTCAGGCCCAGGATCTGTTCCCGGAACCCTTCATAGCCTTCGGTGCGGCTAGTGACAAAAGCCTGGTCTTCCAGGCCATCCACAAGAATATAGTACAGCATCATCTGCATGACCGGCACGTTGGTGCCCGGGCGCAGTTGAATATGGTGTGTGGCGTATTTTGCCAGTTCGGTCCGCCGCGGGTCGATCACAATGGTCGGAATCCCTTTCATGGCGGCCTGTTTGAGTTTGGCGCCGGTGACGGGATGCGCATCGGTAGGGTTGGCCCCGACTACCAGAATGCACTTCGTGTATTTCAGGTCTTCGATCGAGTTCGTGGCGGCGCCGGTGCCGAAAGTGCGCTGCATGCCCAGGGCAGTTGGCGAGTGGCAAACCCGGGCACAACTGTCGATATTATTGGTACCGATAACCGCGCGCATGAATTTTTGCATCAAATAGTTTTCCTCATTGGTACACCGCGCCGATGAAATACCGGCGATGTAATCGGGTCCGTATTTCGTTTTGATCTCCGTCAGTTTTTCCGCGATAAAATCGTAGGCCTCGTCCCAGGTAGCCGGGACCAGTTCGCCATTTCTCCGGATCAGCGGCGTCCGGATGCGATCCGGGTGATCATAAAACGAAAAGGCGTAGCGGCCCTTCAGGCAGGTGTGCCCCTGGTTTACTTCCGCGTCATAGGGCGCCTGAATGGATTTGACTTTACCAGCATCGATAGCCACTTCGAGGTTGCAGCCCACCCCGCAGTAGGTACACACCGTGCGGACTTTTTGATCCACGGCCACCGATTTCGATTCAAAAATATCGGATATCGCAGAGGTGGGACAAGCCTGCGCGCAGGCGCCGCAACTCACGCAATCTGACTCGAAAAAACTGGTATTCAAGCCTTTAACAATATGGCTGTCAAATCCCCGGCCGGCCATACTCAGCACCATTTGTCCCTGCACCTCATCGCAGGCGCGCACGCAACGCGAACAGTTAATGCACTTCGACAGGTCGGAGGTCATGTACGGGTGGCTCAGGTCTTTTTGCCGGTCGAGGTGGGTTTTTCCAGCCGGGTAGCGCACCTTGCGGATACCAACCTGGGCAGCCACATCCTGCAGTTCACAGTTGCCGTTGACTTCGCAGGTCAGGCAATCGAGCGGGTGATCGGTCAGCACCAGTTCAACGATATTGCGGCGAAGTTTCTGTACCCGGGGAGAATCCGGGAAAATATGGTAGTCCGGCATCATCGGCGTATGGCAGGAGGCCACGGTTTTGACCGGACCGTCGGCCGAGAGGGCCACGTCCACGCTGCACACCCGGCAAGCGCCGTAAGGATCCAGATTAGGCGCATCGCAGAGTGTCGGCACCGTACTTTTACCGGTATGCCTGCGCAGGAACGCCAGGATGGTTTCGCCGTCGCGGATGTCGTAGGGTTTGTTGTCGATGTAGGCAAATTTACCAGAACCCATTATTGAAGTGATTAAGTGTTTGCGAATTTGGTTAGTTGAAATACGGAGCTAATTCCGCTTCGAAATACTGCAGGGCATTTTTCACCGGGAGAGGGAGCCCGCCGCCCAGGGCACAAAGCGAACCCAGTTCCAGGGTTTCCACCAGATCGTTGAACAGGGTCCGATCGATCCGGTAGGCTTCGGTGCGGGCTTTGTGGAGCATTTCCTTTCCGCGGGTAGAGCCCAGGCGGCAGGGGAAACATTTGCCGCAGCTCTCATGCGCCGTGAATTCAAACAGGTGCTCGAGGTATTGGATCAGGGGAAAATCCTGCGGGATGCACACCACCGACCCATGCCCGAGCAGAAAGCCATTTTGCGCGAAGGATTCGAAATCCACCGTAAGGTCGTCGATCTTCTGTACCGGCACCAGGCCGCCCAGGGGGCCGCCGATATGCATGGCTTTGACAGGCCGGCGGAACCCGCCGCCGAGTTCGTGGATCACCGTTGCCAGCGGCGTACCCATGTCCACTTCATACAAGCCGGGTCGGTTAAAGTGCCCGTCGAGGCAGAGCAGCTTGGTGCCGGTCGACTTTCCGCGCCCGACGGCTGCGAATTTTGCGCCGCCGTGCTGCAGGATGAAAGGGACATTGGCCAGGGTTTCCACATTATTGACTACCGTGGGCTGGTTAAACAAACCCTGTTGTGTGGGATACGGCGGCCGGACGCGCACTTCCGGGCGCTGCCCTTCGATTGAGGACAGCAGGGCCGTTTCCTCCCCGCAGATATAAGCGCCTTGCGCTTTGATCACTTTAAAATCGAAGTTAAAACCGGAACCGAGGATGTTTTCACCAATGTATCCGGCTTCGCGAATAGCCGATAGGGCCGCACCGACGGCGGCAATAGATTCAGGATATTCCCCGCGGATATACAGCACGCCGTGTTGCGCACCGGTAATATAGCCGCACAGGATCATGCCCAAAAGCAGGCTGTGCGGGCGCTGTTCCATGATATACCGGTCGGAATAAGCGCCCGGATCGCCCTCGTCGGCATTACAAACCAAAAATTTGGTGTCGCCCGGAGTATTTTTGCAGGATTCGAGTTTGAAGCCCATCGGAAAGCCCGCACCACCCCGGCCGCGAAGACCGGAGGCTTTGATCTCTGCCAGCAGCTCGTCGGGCGAGCGCTTCAACGCATCTTTCAGGATTTGATAATAGGCATCGGGGCCGGGAAAGTCCGCGGTAAGCAGCGGCATACCTTTGGACGCAACCGCATAGGCATCCGGCCGTTCTTTTTTATCCGTAGCAATTTGACCGATCCGGTCAATGGCATCGCCGGAGTAGTTGTGCCCGGCAAAGTGGAACGCGTTGTTTTCATGGCAGCGGCCCAGACAGCACATAGCGCCAATCTCGGTTTCGGGGAAATGTTCGCCCAGTTTTTGGCGGAGCGCATCCTGGGTGCCGGCCGTCATGCAGGCACTGCCGTTGCACACATACACCTTTTTGCCCTGGTTTTCAGGGCGGAGGAAATCGTAAAAGGTAACGCTGCCGTACACGTTGGCATCGCCGAGAAGAAAATCCGCAGCGAGCCGTTTCATCTCTTCCGCCGGCACCGTCCCCTGTTCTGCCGCAGCCTGGCCAAACGCTTCAAAGAGATTGTCTTGCAGGCCTTTCCGGCCAGAGAGGTATCCAATATTTTTTGACATGACCTGGTTAGTGTCGCGCAGGTACCAACCGGGGTTGTCCTGCAGCATATAATTTGATTAGGAAATTCGAAACACTTGTCGGAAAGGGGTTGTCAAGGCCAAATTTCCGATTATTTTTATTAAAAGTGCAAGGAAATAAGCCGGTTTGCTAAAATTGAAATGCCGTTGACCAGAGTTGCCTGACAGGCAGATTCCGGGTGCTTTTACCCTATTTAAGACAATTCCGCACTTATACATACGAACTCATCTCTATTTCCCCGTACTTTCGCCAGGCAAAGGGGCCGCTTAACCCAAAGATGCGATGGCCCATAATCCCTGTATCTTTTCGCCTTCAAAACCGTAATCCAATACCATGACATACTCTTTCACGTCCCGCCTGGCCGGGCTTCTCTGCTGTATTTGCCTTTCATCGGCATCAGGCGCCTCTCTGGATCCTGTTTCCAACGGCTTCCTTCTCCGGAATAAACCCGACCGAACAGTTGTTCATCCTCCGAACGCAAACGGGTCGGATGTCTGCCCGCGACCGGAATTGCTGCAGGTCGATCTGGTCACAGATTCTACGGCCCGGCTGACCTGGTCGGATGTCGGCGACAAGTACGAGGTGGAACTGGTGTCCGGTACCGATGCGTTTACCGGCATGCCAACCTATGTGGTCAATGCCGATCCGCCGTTTGATGTGACCGGACTGACGCCGGGGCGAAACTACCGCTTCCAGGTCCGAACCGTATGCAACGACACCAGTTCCAGCGTATGGTCAACCCCGCGCAGTTTCATCACCGACCTGAACAACGACAGACCCTGTCCGCTCAACCTCGATTTGCGCGACACCTCCTGCAACAATATCCAGGTATTTAACCTGTATGTCGACCATGCCCCCGGCACTGCCCTGGGCACGGATGTACAACTGCACGGCGTCCGTATGATGGTGGAGCATGCCTGGCGTTCCGACCTGAGCATCTGGCTGCGTGCGCCCAATGGCAACCGGATCCAGTTGATCGGCGGCCTGAATGCCGGCGATAAGAATATCGGCGATCCGGCAGGTGCGGTATGCCCGCAGTTTGTCGAGCTGACCGACGATCCCGCCGTGGCTAAAGCCCTGAGTACCGCTGCTGAAAAAGACAACATCACCGGTTATTACCTGCCAGTGCAAGCCCTTTCCGGGCTGCACGATGGCCAGGACCCTGTTGGTATCTGGCAAGTGGAAATTTGCGACAGCAAAGCGGACCACAAAGGCAAGCTCCGTTTGTTTGAACTGGTTTTTTCCCGGGTTGACTGCGCCACCTTCTTCAATGTAACCGCCGGTAACGTCACCGAGAACTCGGCCGATATCTCCTGGTTGATGGATATGGACGGCGACAGTCTCCTGATCGAATACGGCCCGGCCGGGTTTCTGCCGGGCGCCGAGGGGTTGGCCGGGAATGGCGGTACCGCGGTACGCCTGCAACAGCCGGTCACCGGGCCATATATGCTCAACGGATTACAAACCCTGCAAGCTTACGATGTGTATCTCCGGCGTCTGTGCGCCCCGGGGATCTGGAGCGCAAATTCCTACAAAGCGTCATTTTTCACCAACTGCCCCCCTACTCTGCTGGAAACACTGGAAACGCTGCCCCTATGTCCTACCGACTGCCCCGATCCCTGCCCCCTGCCAGGAACCTGGCAAAACGCCCCGGACGATGACTATGAATGGAAGGTGTACACCGGCCCGGGCCTGATCTATCCGGTTGCCGGCCCTGCCGCAGCCCCGGGGGGGAGCGGGAATTATCTGTATTTCCGGAACAGTTGTTCCCCTACCGGCGCCTTTGGCAAAACGGCGATACTCCGCACGCTTTGTATACAGGTAGTGGCTCCTCCAGCCCAGGCCTGCCATTTTTCCTTCGATCTGTACATGAATACAAAGATCGGCCAGATGAGTACCCTTGCCTTACAGGTATCCACCGATGGCGGGCAAACCTGGGCGCCACTGCAATCGTGGAGCGGTAACCGCGGCAAACTTTGGCGCCGGGAATATGTCAACCTGAGCGCCTACGACGGGCAAATAGCCCTGTTCCAGTTCGTCGCTACCGGTACCTTCGGGGCATACGGCGATATTGCCATGGACAACCTTGCCTTCTACGGGTCACAGGCAGCCGGCACACCCGATTACATTTTCTACCGGGACGCCGACAACGACAACTTCGGCAACCCCGATGTCCGGGTGATCTCCTGCTTCCCCGTTGCTCCTCCGGGATACCGGGATACGGATGGCGACTGCAACGATAACAACCCGAACATCTATCCGGGCGCGCCGGAAATCCTGTGTAATCAAATAGACGAAAATTGCAATGGCATGGCTGACGACAGCGCCATCCCAACCCCGGCCGCGCCGGCCGATGTGGAAATATGCAAAGGCAGCCCCGCCACCCTGAGCGCTTCTGGCGCCCCTTTAGGACAGTATTACTGGTTTGATCAGGCGACAGCAGGGCAACCCATCGCTACCGGCAACCTGCTGACACTCAGCAATCCCGCAGCATCGCATACCTATTACCTGCTCGATTCGATCACCGGTCCGGGTGGCGGCTGTGCCAGTGCACGCGTACCGGTTCTGCTTACGGTACATCCCAAACCCTTTCTCACGTTAGCGACTTCGCCTTCCATTTGCGATGGCAGCCCCCTTGATCTTTCTGCATTGCCGGTACAGGATACTGCCAACGCCGGCGGGATCCTGAGCTACCATAGTGCAACCCCACCCGCTCCGGGCAACCAGTTGCCCTCCCCTGTGGTGCACCCCGGGTTTAGCACCACCTATTATATCCTAAGCACCACCCCTTTTGGCTGCAAAGGCAGCAAATCAGTCAATGTCTCGGTCCTGCCAAGTCCTGAAGTGCAGATCGCTCCGGGCGATTCCATAAACGTATGCCGGGGCAAAACGGTACAACTGATGGCGCAGGAATCCGGAGTCGGCATACCGCCCATCGCGTATGCCTGGAACAACGGCCTCAACTTTGCCAATATTCCGGTACAAGCCGGCAATGCACCTGATATCACCAATACCTATACCGTGACAGTCAGTGACGCAAACGGCTGTACCGGTACAGACCAGATAAAAGTACATACCCTCAACAATGTCACGCAAACCGCCATCGAAGCAGTGCAAAATGTCAGTACCTGCGGGGGGAGTGACGGGAGCATTACCCTTCATCCCCTGAACGGCACGCCGCCGTATAATTTTGCCTGGTCAGGCGGCGGCAGCCTCACCGGAGTGACGGGCACCGGCACGATCACCGGACTGGCACAAGGCAGCTACCGGGTGACGGTCACCGATGCCACCACAGGTGGCTGTTCCATGGTGATGCCACAGATTGTACTCAATGCGCCGGGACTGGATGTTTCCCTCGATACGATCATCCACCCGGCTTGCCCGGATGCACTTACCGGATCAATTGTTCTGAATGCTACGGGACAAAACCCCATGATTGAATGGAGCAACCAGCAAAGCGGCTCGACGGCGTCTTTCCTGGGCGCCGGCATTTACAGCGCCACGATAACCGACGGCAACTGCAGTCAGGTGTTGTCCAATCTGGAAGTCGTTTCGCCGCCACCTATAGAGATCATCCTAAATGCCCTGCAACAGGTAGCCTGTTTTGGCGACAGTACCGGAGCGATTGACCTTGCCGTATTTGGCGCTACCCCACCCTATACCTTCCAGTGGTCCAATAGCGCAGGCTCAGAGGATTTAACAGATCTGCCCAAAGGTTCGTACCAATGCACAATCACGGATGCCAATAATTGTGCATTCGTCGCTCCATCTTATACGATCAATGAACCGCAACTGCTCACCGTACAACCGGACTCCCAGACCAACGTACGTTGCTATGGTGAAAAAAGCGGCTTTTTGCGCATAAAGGCTGCCGGAGGCGCTCCTCCCTACCAATATCTGTGGAACACCGGCGCTACTACAGCCAGCCTGGGCAACGTGGTCGCCGGAATTTACGCGGTGACGGTTACGGATGCTAATGGTTGTACGGCCAACTGGCTGGGGGTAATCTCCCAGCCCAGCTCGCTCCAGATAGAGTTTACCCTTAAAACCAATCCGACCTGTATCGGCGCCAAGGATGGAAACATTGAACTGATCCTTTCCGGCGGGCAGCCGCCATTCCAATTTCACTGGAATAATAACGGCAATACCGCAAAAATCGAAAACCTTGGTGTCGGGCAGTATCAGGCGAGCATTACGGATATCAAAGGATGCACACTGGTGACACCCGCTATTACGCTCACAGCCCCCCAATTACTTACCGTTTCCCTTGACAGTCTGCATCCGGTAGGTTGCCGGGGCGACCACACCGGGTTGATCGCCGTCAGCGTAGGCGGGGCCGTTGGCAGTGTGAGTGCTACCTGGAACGGCGTTCCGGACGATCTGATTTGGAGCAATGCCGCAGCCGGGAACTATATCCTTCAAGTTATGGATACCCGGGGGTGCACCATAAAAGACACGTTTAATATTCCGGAACCCGAATCAGCCCTGAATCTGGTGGTTCTTGAGATAAAGGATGCTTTGTGCGCCGGAGAGCCGACCGGGAGCATCTATGTACGGATAAATGGCGGCACGCAGCCCTACAAGTTTTCCTGGAGCAACGGGGCCTCTACCCTGAACCTGCCGGCGGTTCCGGCCGGCACATACAGTCTTACCGCTACCGATGCCAATGGCTGTACGGCCGTTTTGCCGGCAGTGGTCGTCGGGGAACCTCCGGCCCTGGTAGCCACCGCTACCGTACACGATATTCCCTGTTTCGGGGTGCTGACCGGCGATATTCAACTGACCGTAAGTGGCGGCCTACCCTCGTATCGCTATTACTGGAATACTGCAGATACTTCCCAAAACCTGTTTAACCTGGCGGCCGGCAGCTACTCTGTCACTGTACTGGACGCCACAGGCTGCGCACAGGTACTAACAGACCTTACCGTGATCGACCAGGCCGTAAACTTCGTACTGGAATCGCTGCGGCTTCAACCCGTATCCTGCAGCGGCGCAGCGGATGGATCCATTACCGCGCAGGTGACGAACGGCACCCCGCCTTATCAATTCTCCTGGTCGCCACCTATCGGGCTGCACAGCAACATTATGGCGCCCAGAGATACCGTTTCCGGACTTTCCGGAGGCGAATACTGGGTGACCGTTACAGATGCTGCGGGTTGTACCGCCATTTCACAGGTCATTTCCATAGAAGAAGCGCCTCCACTTTTGTTGAATATCAATTCGATATCCAACATTATTTGCAAAGGTGATTCTACCGGTTCCATCAAGGCGGATGTATCCGGCGGGGTGCCGCCTTATCAGTACATGTGGAATAACGGGGCCGATCAGGCAGATATCGATCAACTTCCGGCTGGTTCCTATCAGCTCACCGTCACAGATGTGCGCGGATGTACGCTGGTATCGGTGCCGGCGATCGTGCACGAACCTGCCGCAGCCCTTAATATTGTATTGGACCAGCTAACTCCCGATAAATGCGGCAAAAACCAGGGCGCCGTGCAATTGCACGTAACCGGAGGCGTGCCGCCAAACACCTACCTGTGGGATAACGGCGCCACTACAGCCTCTCTGGCAAAACTGGCACCGGGAACCTATCAGCTCACCGTGACTGATTTTCTGGGCTGCACGGAAGTATCTCCTGTTTACGAAGTCGTTTTACTTGCACCGCCGCTTGTCCTTGCTTCATCCGATATC
>CAYVDV010000116.1:0-12672 GCA_964450465.1 uncultured Saprospiraceae bacterium | reverse complement strand
GTACAAATCCGACATTGTTAAAATTTGATATGGCAAAGCACCACTCCGGCAAACCGCTTGAAAATCAGCGAATTTTCTCTGTTTTCTGTGGGTTCAAGCGTGCCGGTACTGTTGCCAAAATGTAGGACCTGCGATCGATTCACGGATATACTGTTATGAAGATGCCGGACGCTTGTTCCGGATACTGATGCTGCATGTTCGAGCGTGTTCTTCAAACTGTGTCACCGATATTCTGGATTTCCCCAAAACGCCGGTCTTTTGACCCCGCACCAACCGCTTGATTATCCGTTGCTATTGTGCGGGGTCAAAAGACCCGCGCATAGCACCAAGTATCTGCTTTAAGTCTGAATTGGGTTGCGATTTTTATTGCGACATAAAGGCAGGCTCGTAGTGGCGTAGTATGCTATTACCACTGCAAGCCTGTCGGGTTTCAAAAGTTTGAATTGGTGGAAACTCGTGAAGGATTATTGGAAAGAATTGTTGTTAAAGACCAAGATCACGGCATCAAAGATAGCACATTTGCCTAAAGTGCGATATAAAAATAGCCAGGCCTCTAAAGTTTATACAACAGCCGTTACTGCAATTGCCGGAGATACATGCGAATGGTATTGGCCAGCCCATAGTACAGCGCATCGGCTATGAGGGCATGTCCAATGCTCACTTCCAGCAAGCCGGGGCAGTGGTCGCGAAAATATTTGAGGTTGTCCAGATTGAGGTCGTGGCCTGCATTCAGGCCAATACCGATCTCCCTGGCGACTTCTGCCGCCCGGGTATAGGGTGCCATAGCCCCGGCGGGATTGCGGATAAAATCGTGTGCAAAAGGACCGGTGTACAATTCCACCCGGTCGGCGCCGGTAGCCTTGGCGCCTTCCACCATGCGCGGGTCCGGATCGACAAACAGGGAAACCCGGATTTTTTTTACATGGAGCGCTGCGATCACTTCCTTCAGGAAGGCCCCATGCCGGACGGTATCCCAGCCGTGGTCGCTGGTGAGCTGATCGCTGGCGTCGGGGACCAGGGTGCATTGATGCGGCGGGTTGGCCAGCACGAGTTCGAGAAATTCGGGGCTTGGGTTGCCTTCAATATTGAACTCGGTCGTGACCACTTTTTTTAATGCCGGGATATCATCGAAACGGACATGGCGTTGGTCGGGCCGAGGATGAACGGTGATGCCCTGGGCGCCAAACGCTTCGCAGTCTTCGGCAACCTGAATCAGATTGGGCAGGTTGCCGCCGCGTGCATTGCGCAACAGGGCGACCTTATTAATATTGACGGAAAGCCTGGTCATAGCATTTAGTGGTTGAAATTTGAAGATAAGCCTTGTAACCGGGGTATTTGTTGCGGCGAGCTTCTATTTTTGCCGTACCAGCCGGTTTTAGAAGACGGGCTGTTGCCACAAAATTACAGGATATATGGAAAATATCAGCCCGGATCCATCTGCGGATACTCCGGAATTTACCCCGGAACGAATGCCGTACCAGCCGCCGGAACCGCGGGTACGGGTTGTTCTTATTGCCCTGCTTGGGGCTTGTATCTTCTTTTCGATCCTTGGAGGCGCTGCGTTTCAACTGGTCGTCCACCTGTTTGGCTGGGATCCCGGGGTGGCTACAGGCGCCCTGGCGCCGGATGCCCCGCCGCTGGAGCGTTGGCAGATGCGGCTGTTCCTGGGCATTGCGCATTTCTTTACGTTCCTGCTGGCAGGGTGGGTTACCCTGCGGTATTTTTATCCGCCTGCCGGGAATTCCCTGCGGTATATCAAGGCTGTTCAACTGCCCGAAAGGCGTTCCCTGCTCGGCGGTATCGCTCTGATCCTGGTGTCCATTCCGCTGGTATTGTACGCCTATAATCTGAATCAGGCGCTGCCCTTGCCGGAATCATTCCGCCTTTTGGAAGAGCAGACCAACGACGCTATTAAAGGCCTGTTGCAGATGGACAATGCCCTCGAGCTCCTGGCCAATTTGACGCTCATAGCGCTGCTGCCTGCCGTTGGTGAAGAACTGATATTCCGGGGCATCGTGCAGCAGCAACTGATGCGCCGCATCGCATCCCCCTGGGTGGCCCTGCTGGTGACGGCGGCTGTATTTAGTTTTATCCACTTTCAGTTCGAAGGTTTTTTACCGCGCATGTTACTGGGCCTCCTGCTGGGCTGGCTTTATTGGCAAACACAAAATTTTTGGGTGCCGGTAACGGCGCACTTTGTGAATAATGCCTTCCAGGTGCTGGGGCAGTTTCTGTATAGCCGCGAACTTTCGACCGTTGACATGGAGGAAGATATTGAAGTGCCCTGGTACGCCGCCCTGCTGTCGCTCTTCCTCGTTCTGGCCATAATGCGCTGGATGCAGAAGGAAAGGTAAACAGGGAGCAGGCTGCAAAAAGTGGCCATTTTCCCAAAAACCTCACCTGGGACGCAACTCAAAACTCAAACTCAAACTCAAAACTCAAAACTTTATAATGGATCAATTGCTTGGCATCGGTTCGCGTGTAAAGCACCCTGCATTTGGCGATGGGGTTATTGTCCGTCTGCATGTGGCGGCCTATGAAGTCTGTTTTATTCAGTTTGGCCTTAAAATGGTCGGCAAGGATTATTCCGGCTGGCAGGTGGTGGAAGCTATTCCTGCCGAAGAAGCTGTTTCGTTCACCGAGGCGGAACAATCGCTGGTGCGTATCCTGCGCGCCTGGGCCGGTCAGAGCCTGGAACTCGTTCCGCTGGGCGACCGCTGGATAGGCGGCAAAATGGTGCTCCAGGCCGATGGGGTGCAACCCAAGGAGGTTCCGATTGATACCTTTTTTCACAAGATCGTGATGATGCGTGATCGCTTGCGCGTGTTGGAGCAAAACATTAACGCGCACAAAAAACTTAGCGACGAGGATAAAGTCAACCTCCAGCAATACATCACCCGCTGCTATGGCAGTATGACGACCTTTAATGTGTTGTTTAAAAACCGGGAGGATTATTTTGTCGGGGAAAGCACCAAAGACTGACGCCAGTCCCACCACAGGGCTGCCAATACCAGTGCGTATTCAAGTCCGATCAGCAGGTAGTTTTCCCGGAAACCGCCACCGGCATAATGGCTGTACGAGAGTGCCGCTGCTGCTGTCCAAACCCATGGAAAGCGCCACCGGGTCAGCAGACTTATGCCAAAGGGCAGGATAATGTACCAGGGATGGACCGTAGTAGCCAAAGCCAGGTAGAGCGCGGAGGCCGCTAATAACCTTTCCGGAAGCAAACGGAATCCGGGGTTTGGGTTTGGATGCACCCCTGGATTGCGTTTGCTGCCCGGCGGGTTTGCGAACGCGATTATCCATACCCCCACAAACACGCCCAAACCGAGAATTGGCCCCAGCGTCCGGCCTACATCCGCGTATGGACCAGCCAGCGCCTTGCCGATGGCTTTCAGCACGTAATATACACTCGCATTAAAGGCAAACTGCCGGAAATACAAATTCAGGCTCCCGGCCATGTTCTGCAGAACCTGCAGGTCGAGCAATGGTGCGAACAGCAGCAGGATAAAGCCGCTGAAGGCTGCGATAAATAATGCCCCCCGGCGCCAGCCCAACTGAACCCAAATTATGGGGAGAAACAGCAAAGGCACCAACTTGCTTGCGGTGGCCAATGCCCATAAGCCGGCAGCCGCGGTTTGCCGGTTTTGTTGCAGAAGGCGTATTCCGGCCAGTAAAAAAAATAACATAGCCCCCTCAAAATGACAGTTGCCGGAGACTTCCAGGATGACGAGCGGGTTGAGTGCGTAAAGGACCCCGGCCCCTTGGAGGGGGGCAATTAGTTCTGCGTTTCGGTCCTTCGGCATTGGGTATTCGGCGTTCGATATTCGATATTGTTTCGAAAAGAAACGCAGCGGAATATCGAATGACGAACGCCGAATAACCAATGCCGAAGTAGGTGGGGCCGACAACACCCAAATCGTCCCCAGCTCACACAACAACAAAAACAATTTCAGCACCAGCACCCCACCCGGAATATTCACCGGAAACAGCTTTGCCGCGAGCCAAAAAACACCCTGGCAGACCGGCGGGTAAACGGTGTAATATTCCGGGGAATTGAGCCGGCTGAACAGCGTGCTATCTATACCGGTGAGCGGCAGTTGGTTTTCTATAAAATATTCCGGGACATGCGCAAAAGGGTGTATTCCCTGTGCTGCCAGCCTGCCGTCCCAGAGAAAGCGGTAAAAATCGTCGGAAAGGTTGGGTAAACTGAACAGCAGGGCTACCCGCAGCGCAATGCCTACGCCGATAAACCAGCGTTGTGCGGACCAGGACCATTTCCATTTGAAAATAACCCAGGCATATAACGCGAAGAAAAGTGTGTAAGCTGAAATAAACGGCAGGAACCCGGACCGCTCCGCAATATAGCCCAGATACACCGTGAGCGCCAGAAATGCAGCGCTCACGGTGTACCGGCTTGTGGTTTCGGCAGAAAAGCCCGGCATGCGTGCTACTTATCGGAAGGGCTGCCGGTTTTCAAAGGCGAACTTGTGGTATGCCCCGTTTACGGGGATTTCCACCAGAACCCGCTGGGTAAAATTGGCCATTCCCCGCACCTTGATCGTACCCTGTACGGCTTCACCCGGGTAAAGCGTTTGCGTGCGCAGCAAGCCGTCGTCCGGGATAACCGGTTCCCGGCTCGGAGGCGCAGCACTGGCCTGGATCATGGCGGAGCTCACCTGGAAGGAAAAATCGATCCAGCCCACCGGATCGAAATACGGATCGACATGCCAGCCGGAGTGTTCACGGGAGTAGTTCTTGTCCTTTTTGCCCGACGATTTTTTCTTGTCTTTCGAAACCTCGGATACGATCAGCACCAGGGCGACGGTGCCCACCACGACTGCCGTACCGATCAAAATGTCGCGGTTGCGTTTCCATTTGATGTATTGTGCGGCGCCGAAGACCCGGAGTGGTTTCATGTGACCAAATTCGTCGTATCCGCTAACCCGGACATCTTCCGGGTTAAACGTATAGGCGGAATCGCTGTCATTGTAGATATAGACTTGCAGGCTCAGGTCGTTTTCTCCTTTGGCACTGAGTCCGGCCGTCAGGTCGGCGCCGTATTGCTGCGAGCGCAGGCCGGGAAGCCCCTGGGTGTACTCCGCCTCGTTTTGTCCGGGTTGGGTGGCGGCAGGCTGGTAGTAATAGGTAGCACAGGCACTGAGGAACAAGGCTGCAAAAAACGTTAGGGCAAGTGGTTTCATAACGATCGCTTTACTTGTGTTGTACAACAACTTTTGCCAGATGGCGGTTTACGCTGAGGTAGTAAATTCCATTCGGCAAATCCTGGGTTTCGAAGTAGATCCGGTCGGTACCGGGACTAACTTTTTTGGATCTCACCAGACGACCAAAGGTATCAAAAAGGTCACACTTTGCTGCGCTCTCAGACATTTCCACCCAAAATCCCTCGGAGCAGGGGTTTGGAGCAAATTGCATCTGTCCGGCGTTGGGTTCTGCAGCGTCCAGAATCGCACTGTGGCAAAATACGTCGTCGGAATGATCGGCATCGGGTTGCTCATTGGGAGCGGCAGTCCAGAAGCATAATTGTGCCGGCGCCGCGCTTTGACCTACCGCCGAGATGTCCCCGAAATCCAGCCAGGCAGCATCGCCCGGAGCAATGGCCAGGCCGGAAAAATGACGCCGGTTAGCCGGCCGGAAGTAGCAAATGAATTGCGCGACCCACTCATACCCGATGAGGATGTCAATGGAACGGAGTGTGTCGGGGCCGGAATTGGTGACCTGCACACTAAACTGCCCTCCGCTGAAATCATAGAACTTGCCCCAGGAAGTGACATACGGGTTCACCGCAACCGGTATGGCCTGGGCAACGGCGCTGAGCGATGCATTCGGGTGCGGCCCACCCTGTCCGGTGCTGTTCAGTGGCCGGGTGTGTAACCACATTTGATTGGCATTGTAGTACAGCCAGGGCTGGTCGGTAACAGCCGGCCCGGAACCGCTTATGCCGGCGATGGCCAGCGTGTTGTCCTGCAGGGAAAGAATCAGGCCATTTTGCCAGGTGTCGGAGAGCGCGATCGTGTCCGTGAGCTGGCCGTTGAAACCGGCCCGGTAAAGCAAAGGGGTTCCGCTGTTTTCCGGAAGGAGGAACAAACCCTCATCATTGCCGGCCATATCTGTGATGGAGAACGGGTAATCTGTTACCAGAGAATATAAAAGATCCGGGACGGTAAACCGGTATAGTTCCCCTTTGTAGCTGTTCATTGTGTAGTATTCCCCGGATGGACCGTGCACCAGTTTTCGTACGCTGGATTGGGGTTGGATGTTCGAGAAACTGAGTTGGTAAACGGGTGCATCGGGCTGCCCTTTTTTCTCCCAATACTGGAAGTGGGGATACCCGACCGCTACAATATTTTCTGTGCCGGCTAAAACATCCAAATCGTAAATGTTCAAATAGCTTTGGTTCATTTGCATGGGGGCTTCAAACAGGACTTCCCCAGTGGCCATATCGTATTTGACAAAGTTGTAGCCCAGTACGCCGATGAGGTTTCCATCGGGCGTCGATTTCAGGATAGCGGGTAGTGCGGAGTCCCCCCAATACGCGTGCTTTTCCCAGCGGAGCTGGCCATCCGGGTCAAAGGCGAGCAGGGAGATATCTCCGGTGGCGACATCGCACAGGGAGCGGGAGATGCTTACCGCGAAACTGCCGTCGGGAGCTCCGGTTGCCGCGATTACATCGCGCACCTCCTCTGACGGTACCGGGAGCGTTTTGCGGAGCAGGATATTGCCACCGGCATCAAACATAACCAGTACGATTTCGTCGGCATAAAGTGCGCCCGGGCTATCCTGCGCTCTCCCCAAAGCGATCCAATTTCCATTCCCCAGTGGCTGGAGCGCCTGGCTGATGGTGTTGAAACCAAAGGAAATAGTATGGTCAAAGACTTGGGCGGATAGGGCGAGAGGCAAAAGACACCAGGCAAAAAGGCAAATTACAGTCAGGTTCTTCATTGTTAAACAGGTCTTTTCGTGAAATAATAATAAGACGAATTTATGCGGGGTAAGGGTTGGGTAAGGTCTCCGGAATATGCCAAAAGCAATCGAAAAAAGCAACTGGGACAGTATAATACAAAACGCCCCGGGCATGCATGTGCTGCCCGGGGCGTCTCTATTGGTCTGAACTCCGTGTTGCCGGTTCGATTACCGGAAACGCAGGTGTTTGATCGAGTAGTAGCAGATCGTGGCGAAACCAAAGGCCAGCATGGCGTGGAAAAGCACGAACGCGTGGTTGCCGGTTTTAATACCGATGATAACGGCTGCCGAAAAGATCAGGGCCATGAAACCTTCGCCATAAGTGATCCAGGAGATTTTCTTGGCCATGTAACTGGCTTTGTGCAGGGAGCTGCCTTTCTGTTCGATAATGCCATATTTAGGCGTGCGAACGAACGCGGATACCTTTCCACGCAGCCCTTCAATCACAGCGATGGCGTTGTACAGCGACAGGCCCATCGAGATCGGCAGGAAAGAAAGGAACAGGCCGAAGAAACGCACTTTTTCCCAGAATGAGGGCGGATTGTTGCGGTTCAGGGCGGCGGTAACGTTAGCCGTATAGGAAATAGCAGCCACGGCAAACAAACCGGCTACCGAGAACGACAGGAAGTGCGTGGAAATGCCCAGTTCCTGGAAGGCGAAAGACAGCGGAATGCTGCTCAGGGCAGCGATAAATACCCAGAGGAACACCCCGTAAGCCAGCAACTGGCTGATCGCGTGCATTTTCTGGATGGCGTTGAGTTTGTCGGTATTCCAGACCAGTTTCAGCAGTTTGCGGGCGTTCTGGGCGCCGCCTTTGTTCCAGCGGAACTGCTGGCCTTTCAGGGCGTTCATGTCCACCGGCAATTCGGCCGGGCTGCCCAGTTTCTCCAGATACTGGATCTTGTAGCCCATGATCTGTGCGCGGAAACTCAGGTCGAGATCTTCCGTGAGCGTATCGCTCTGCCAGCCGCCGGCTTCGTCGATGACTTTTTTCCGCCATACGCCAGCCGTGCCGTTGAACTGGAGCAGGAGATTGCCGTACGAGCGGCCCGCCTGTTCGACGGTAAAGTGGACATTAAGCTGCAGTGCCTGCAGTTTGGTCAGCATGCTGTAGTCGGCATTGATGTGCTCCCAACGGGTTTGTACGATACCGGTCTTTGGATCTTCAAAGTAGGTCATCGTGGTGCGCAGGAAATCGGGACGCGGGGTAAAGTCCGCATCGAAAATAGCGATGAATTCGCCTTTGGCTTTTGGCATGGCCTCCTGCAGCGCGCCGGCTTTGTAGCCCTGGCGGTTGACCCGGTGGATATGCTCGATATTAAAACCCTGAGCCTGTAACTCGGCCACCTTGGCAGCAACGATTTCCACCGTTTCATCGGTGGAATCGTCGAGCACATGGATCTCGAATTTGTGCTTTGGGTACTCCTGTGCGGCCACGTAATCGATAATGCGCTCGGCAACATACTTTTCATTGTACATCGGGAGCTGTACGGTTACGAACGGAGCGCTTTCGTCATTCGTTTCGTATTTGTTGTACTGGATTTTCGGATTGTCTTTGTGGTACTTCTTGTACAGGAAGAGCAGGTGAAATTGCAGGAGGGCGTAAATAGTTACACCGCTCATGGCAACAAAGTAAACGAAAAGCATCAGGTAGCCGAAATCGACAAATCCCTGGTACTGAAGTGCTTCGTAAAGCGAATGGAGACCAAACATAGCGTTGTGAGTTGTAAGTTTTTAGTTTTGAGCAGGGGTTACACCCTTTTTGTTTTTGACTGTATTTTATTCGCGGGCTGAAAGAATAAGACAAAAATGATTGTGATGATCTTCCATCCCGCCAGCACCACACCTTTGAGGGTGCCGGAAACCTTGCTTTTACCAGCCGCCCGTTTCCGGTAGCGAACGGGCACTTCGGCGCAGGCCAGGCGTTGTTGGGCGGCTTTTACCTGCATCTCTACCGTCCAGCCGTAGTTAGGGTCCCGCATGTCCAGCGCGAGCAGACTCTGCCAGCGGATGGCCCGGAACGGTCCCAGGTCGGTAAAGCGGTACCCGTACAACCAGCGGATCAGCAAGGGTGCGAGCCAGTTGCCGAAACGTTGGGGCGGGGTCATCGCACCGGGCTCAGGGTTGCCAAGCAGCCGCGAGCCGATCACCAGATCTTTGCCGTCATTCAAAACAGGACCTGCCACTTCCGGCAGGTCGTCGGGGTAATCGGAGTAATCGCCGTCCAGAAAGACCACCAGATCGGGTTGTTCCGCAAGCGGCAAACCCTGCAAATAGCGTATGCCTGCCAAACAAGCCGAACCGTACCCCCGCTGTGCCGATTCGACAACACGGGCGCCTGCCTTTCGGGCTACTTCGGCGGTCCGGTCTGTAGAACCATTGTTGCAAACGATTACCTGACGTACCCACTCTTTAGGAATGGCTGCCAATACCAGAGGCAGTGATTCTTCTTCGTTGAAAGCCGGGATCAGCACATCGATCCGCTGTTTCGTCGTATTTATCATTGTTAAAAACTGCCTGCAGGAGATTTGACGCTGCAAAAATAACAGGAGAGTTAAGAAAACGTTAAAAATATTTAATAAACGGGATGTTAAAGTTTTGTAAACAGCAAAGCGGGGATGTAGATGACCTCTTTAAACTTGAAACTAAATTTCAAAAAGAGCATTTTTTGTGCGACTATAAATGTAATGCAGGCTCTTTTTAACGGTTATTCGAGGAAAAATTTGGATCATGGATTTAAGACGTACACCTGGCTCTTTCGGTTACCGTTTGCCGCCTAACTGTTAAAAACTTTAACGCGTTATAACGCTCTTCCAAAGTGTCAGAGCTCCTGTAGCGGCCTTCCGGGTAATTTCGCCGCATGGGGTTCGGTGGTACAGGCGTGTTGCGTACTTTTGCCCCAACTCGTTTTAGATGGAAATGCTCCGTATGACAAAAGAACTTGCTGCAAGCCTGAAAATCACCGCCGTTCTGGCCTTTATCTCCCTGGTCTTTTCCTTTTGTCAGAAAGAGCGTTTTACCTCCGATCCTGCCGACAAACTGGAGTTCAGCACCGACACGCTGCGTTTCGACACGGTGTTTACCCATCTGGGTTCGGCGACGCGTATTCTGAAACTGTACAATCGCCACAACAAGAGCATCCGCATCAGCCGGATCTACCTGGAGCGCGGCGGCCAGTCGCGTTTCAACCTGAATGTGGACGGCCTGCCGGGCGATGCCCACGAAAACATCGAGATTGCGCCCAATGACAGTCTATATGTGTTTGCCGAGGTAACGATCAATCCCGACGACCCGATCAGTGTCAGCCCCTTTGTACTCGATGAAAACCTGATCTTTGAAACAAACGGCAATACCCAGACCGTCGTGCTGGAAGCCTGGGGCCAAAACGCCGTGTACCTGCCTTCCCGGTTTGGCGCCGGTGGCGCCGTGCTGTACGATTGCAACGGCGGGGAATGGCTCTGGGACGACCCCCGGCCCTATGTTATTTACGGTATCCTGGTTATCGATAATTGTACGGTGCGGATACCTGCCGGCGCCCGCGTGCATGTGCATGGAGGGCTGGGCCGCGAAGTGGTCGATTCGATGGTAGTCCGGTACAACGACGGTTTTATGGCCTTCCAGGGCAAGGGCCGGCTGATCGTCGAAGGCACGCTGGACAAGCCTGTAATCTTCGAAAGCGACCGGCTGGAGCCGGAATTTGACGAGGAGCCGGGGCAGTGGACGGGTATCTGGCTGCAATCCGGGACTTCGGGCCACCGCCTGGAGCATTGTATCGTCCGCAATTCCATTATTGGGGTAAGGGCAGATTCTGCTGTTGACCTGACGCTGCGCAATACGCAGATCTACAATACCGCCAGCAGCGGCCTGATCGGAATACATGCCACGATTAATGCCGAAAATTGCCTCTTTCACAGCAATACCGGCTATTCCATCCAACTGGAATACGGCGGCGACTATTCCTTCACCTATTGTACCGCAGCCAGCTACGGCGTCAATGGCGAGGCGCTGCGCATGGGCAATGCCCTGTGTCTCGATGATTTCTGCGATGCCTATGCCGCTTATCCGCTTAAAGCGCGTTTTCAGAACTGCATCCTGACCGGCGGCCGTGCCGACCAGATCACCCTGTTCGACCGCACCGGCGTCGCCGGCGACTTTAGTTATGATTTTAAAAATTGCCTCGTGCGGGTAAAAGACCTGCTGCGCGACAACGATCACCCGGAATTCTTTGATTTCTGCAACCCTTGCCTGAATGTGCAGGCACAGGATACGATCTTTCTCGACATACCGGAAAACAACTACCGGCTCGATACCCTGCATTCGAAAGCAAACGGCTATGCTGTGCCCGTTCCCGGTATCAGTTTGGACCTGGATGGCAAAATGCGCAACGCAGTGACGCCGGATGCGGGGTGTTTTGAGATTGAGTTTTAAACCGAAACAAAAAATGAACATTCTCCTCCTTGGCGGCGGTGGCCGCGAACATGCATTTGCCTACAAATTCTCCCGTGATCCCGGTTGCACCCGTTTGTTTATTGCCCCGGGCAATGCCGGTACGGCCGAATGCGGCACCAATGTAGCCCTCAACGTCAATGATTTCCCGGCCATAAAGGAATTTGTGCAAGGCAATGCCATTGACATGGTCGTTGTTGGTCCGGAGGAACCACTGGTTCGCGGAATTGTGGATTTCTTTCGGGGCGACGCAGCCCTTCGCGCAATTCCGGTGATCGGCCCTTCGGCCGCCGGCGCCCAATTGGAAGGATCCAAGGCATTTGCAAAGCAGTTTATGGAACGGCACGGGATCCCCACGGCCCGCTACCGGGAAGTGACCGGTGTGGCGGAGGGTGTGGATTTTTTAAAAACCTTGTCGCCCCCGTATGTCCTCAAAGCCGACGGGCTGGCCGCTGGCAAGGGCGTACTCATACTTGATAGTCTGGAAGAAGCTTCCGAAGCCCTGCATACCATGCTGGCCGGGCAGTTTGGCGATGCCAGCCGCCGGGTGGTGATCGAAGAGTTTCTCAGCGGCATCGAGTTTTCGGTATTTGTGCTGACCGATGGGGTAACCTACCAGATTTTGCCGGAGGCAAAAGACTACAAACGGGTAGGGGAGGGCGACACAGGGTTGAATACCGGCGGGATGGGCGCTGTGTCGCCCGTGCCCTTTGTTACGCCGGCGCTCTGGCAAAAGGTGGAGGAACGGATCATCCGGCCAACCGTGGCGGGTCTGGCTTCGGAACAAATTGACTACAAGGGCTTTATCTTTTTTGGCCTGATCCGGGTACAGGATGATCCGTATGTCATTGAGTACAACTGCCGCATGGGCGATCCGGAGACGGAGGTGGTGTTTCCCCGGATGAAAAACCACCTGAGCGGGCTGTTTCAAAACCTGATGGCGGGTAAGCTGGGACAGGAAAAAATCGAAGCGATCCCGGAAGTAGCGGCAACGGTGATGCTGACGGCCGGCGGTTATCCGGGCGACTACCGCAAAGGCGACGAGATCCGGATTGAGGCCAGGCAGGAGGGATGCCTGTATCTGCATGCCGGCACCCGGGCCGCCGATGGCAAAGTGCTGACCAACGGGGGCCGTGTCATGGCACTGACTTCCTTTGGGAAAAGCATCGCAGAGGCTGTGAACCGCTCATTGGAGGCGGCAGAACAGGTTCATTTTGACGGAAAGTATTACCGCCGGGATAT
>CAYVDV010000115.1:0-12711 GCA_964450465.1 uncultured Saprospiraceae bacterium | reverse complement strand
CCCGGCCGGAAAGAGAAACGAAAACCCAAACCTAACCCATTTCCCAAATGCTTATACGTCCCTATAACCAGGTGCTTTTGATCCCGCTGCTGACCGGCGGTTTGATCCTTTGTGTAATACCTGTTTGCGCGCAACCCGACGTGTCTACACACGGGCCATACGGCAGTCTGGAGTTTTCCACCTTATTTGTAGCCATTTCCGTGCTTCTGGTGATAAGTATCATCGGGTGGTACGGGCAGTGGAAATCCAGGCAGGTTTTGGAAAAGCAAAAAAAACTGATCGAACAACAGGCTCGTGAATTACAACAGCAGGATATGGACAAGTCTGTTTTCTTTGCCAATGTGTCCCACGAGCTCCGGACTCCGCTGACGCTCATCCTGGGTCCGGTCGATCAGGTGCTAAAAGCCAAAACGCTTGATCCGCAGCATGCGCAGCTGCTGCAAACAGCCCGGCGCAACGGCGCCCAATTGCTCAATTTGTTTCATGAAATCCTGGACTTTACCAAAATCAATGCGGTGGTACCGGAACTGCAGGAGCAACCCACGGTGCTGTTCGATTTCCTGAATACAATAAAGGATGGGTTTTTACCGCTTGCGGAAGCCCGCGGGATCAGCCTTTCTCTTGAAATGGAATCGGAGAATGGTCTCGTCCTGCAACTTGACCGCCTGAAAGTGATAAAGGTGCTCAATAATCTGTTGAGTAATGCCCTTCGCTTTGCGCCGCCGGGCGGACAGGTTGTGCTCCGTACGGATTATCGGGAACAGCGGCTGACCATTTGCGTACAGGACGACGGTCCGGGAATACATCCGGACGATCTTCCTTTTGTTTTCAACCGGTTTTACCAGGCCAGGCATTCGGAAGTCAAGGCGCAAGGCGGCGCCGGCATCGGCCTGTCGCTGTCGCAGGAGTTGGCCCGTTTTATGGGCGGTGAACTCCGGGTGGAAAGCGAACCCGGACAGGGCAGCCTTTTTTGCCTGGACTTGCCCGTGCGGGAAGCCGCCCGGGAAGATGCCGCGCCTGTGGACAGCAACGGGTCTCCACACTTGGCCGGCATAAAAGCCGGTGCCCAACTAGAGCTGCCTTCCCGGCCCGGGCCCGGGGAGGCAGCGGCTCATTTGTTGATTGTGGAAGATCATGCTGAATTACGGCAATACCTGCAAGCAATCCTTCCGGCGGAGTATTGCCTCACCATGGTTGACCATGGCCGTGCGGCGCTCCGGTTTCTGGAAGAATCGGATACCCTGCCCGACCTTGTCATTTCAGACCTGATGATGCCGGTAATGGACGGCTTTCAACTGGTGGAAACCATGCGAAAGCATGCGGAATGGCGGTTCATACCGGTCATCTTTCTGACTGCCCGCGCCGAACGCTCCGATCTGCTGCAAGCCTTTCATATCGGCATCGACGACTATCTCGTAAAACCCTTCACCCCGGATGAGTTGCTGGCCCGTATTGATAACGCCCTGCGCAATGCCGCAGCCCGCCGGGAATGGCAAGAGGTTTCGCAGATGAGTAAAACGCTTGAGGCCAAAGCATCCGCAAAGCATCGCACCCTGAAGGAAGACCTGTTCCAGGTTGTGCGGGAGAACATCGGCGACCCCCAGTTCAATGTGGACCAGCTGGCGGAGTTGCTGGGCATAAGCCGGACGGCGCTCTACCGGAGTATCCGGCAGGAAATCGGGCTGTCGGCAAACCAGTTCATTCAGGAAACCCGCCTGCAGGAGGCCAGGGTTCTGCTTGAATCCGGCCGGTATTACAACCTTCGCACCATCGCCGAGGCAGTGGGCTTTCGCTCACCGGATTACTTTTCGCGCCTGTTCCGCGAACGGTTTGGGATATCGCCGGCGGAACTGTTGTAACTGGGACGCTATCGTAATTCGTTGCCAGCCATCGGTTACGTACATCATCAATATGGAACTGATGTTCAGCTTGCCGTTCTTGTCCTCGTTCCGGAAGGTATTCCATACATATCCCTTTTAATACATGCTAAACTTGTGCTTATACGATTTTAAGGTGGTTTGACATGATTTTGAGGTCGTTTTTTTAGAATAATCTTGGAATATGAATGGAACTTTACACTAAAGTTTAATTTAATCCTGAGTTCCGGATACTGGAGTTGCTGTGCTTCTTATGCGCAAGGCAGTCCTTGAACGTTTTCCGTCTCTTGTTCCAATCTTTCATCCCATTTTCCTTCCCTTTGGCATATTGGCAAAGGGCTTTAATCTTTTGCTAGAAATTGTGATTTAATCAATATGAATAGATGTCCCCGTACCCCGGGTAAAATACCAACCATCATGAAAGTCTCTACTCCTTTGCCATGGCAACCGGCGCTGCTATTGCGCCAACTTTTTTTCCTGTTTTCGGTCCTTTTCAGCGCTTCGGCGCTCCTGGCTGGCTCTCCCGGAACGATCCGGGTGTCGGGCCATGCTGCCTCCTTTTCCAGCCTGAACGCCGCGCTGGCCGCCGCCGGAAGCGGCGAGCGGGTGTATATCCCGGCAGGCCGATACGATGAGGTTGTTTTTGTGCGAAGCGGAGTTGTGTTGACATCTCTGGGTACGGCTACCGTGCGGGGCCTTGTGCTCGACGCCCCGGGTGAAATTGCCCGGCTGGAAGGAAACCTTGCTGTGGACGGCGTCCTTGAACTGGCCGCCGGAAAACTGGATGTTGGGGAATACCATATCTCCTCTGCGCATATTGCCGGGGGGGATGAGCATGCCTATATCGCGTTTTCGGGTCCCGGCTCGGTTACCATCACGGATATTGGTCCCAATGATGTGAAAGTTTTCCCGATCGGTACAGTAACGGATTACGCTCCGTTAACGCTGACCGCGGCTGCAAGCGGACATACCACGGATGATTTTACCGTAAGCGTTGCCGACCGCGCCGCGCTCGCCGACTTTACGGATCCGGATCCGGTACTTCCCGCCTTTGTCGGCTTTGAATGGGATGTTCAGGAAGGCACGCCCGGCGGTTCTGCTGTCGATCTGTCCTTCCAATTCCCAACGGCACAACAAAACGGCAATTTCAATTACGGCATCGTGATCGGGCATAATACCGGCGGTACCTGGACGACCCAACCGGCAACCTATACCGACCTGGGCAGCGGCTATGCCTCTGCAAGCGCCAGCGGTTATTCGAGCTTCTCGCCCTTCGGCGTGTTCAGCCTCGCTTGCCCAAATCCGGTAACCAATACGACCACTGCTACGGACTACCTGAGCTTGCAAGCGGCTATCAATGCGGCTACGGCGGGTGATAATCTCGCCCTGAATTGCGACATCACGGAAGGCCTGGTTACGGTAAACAAGGCTTTAACCATCAATGGAAATGGTTATAAACTGACCTCTACCTCAGCTACCTGGGGTATCGTGGCCAATGCAACCAATGTGGCCATTCAGAACATTACGGTGGAAACTGCCGGAACATTTGGCATCATCACGGAATGCGGGGCGGATAACTTCAGTCTTTCCAATGCCACCGTCGACAATTGCGGCGGCACCGGTATTGCGCTGAATGGTTCGGATAACCTCATCCTGACGGATATTACCTCCACCAATAATGGCGGGAACGGCATATCGATCCAGGACTGCAACAATGTGACCATCACCAACCTGACTACCAGCGGCAATGCCTTCAGCCCGGCTTTCAGTGCAGGCGTAGGCATATTTGCTTCCGGCTCCAGCTGTCCGCCTGCGGGGACAAGCAATGTAGTGATCGGCGGAACGGTGAGCATCAGTGAACCGGTGGCAGTGTATGAACAGGCAAGCAGCGGAACGATTACGGGAACAAATGTCAGCGCAGCCGGTATCACGCATTTTGCCGGAATCGCCGGCACGGATAAATATTATGCCGCCAACCTGGCCACAGCCTACGCCTTAGCTGCGGCCCTGATTGATGCCGGAGTGCCTTCTGCTGTAGTGCATGTGGAGGAAATTGCCAGCGGCAACAAATATGTCAACGACGATATTCCCAACCCCACGGCGCCGCCGGCAACTATCGGCTTGTCCATTAACGCGGCGATTATCTACGCTCAAGCGGGAAAAACCGTCTTTATCGATGACGGAACCTATTCGGAACGTGTGGTGGTGACCAAATCCATAACGCTGGACGGCCAGAGTGAGGCGGGGACTGTGCTCGACGGGACCGGTTTGGCCGGCGTGGGTAGCGGCATTTACCTGAACAACGGCGTTACCAACGTAATCATTCGGGATTTGACGGTGCGCGATTTTGCCGCTAACGCTCCGAATTCCTATGCCGGGATCTACGCTGTCGCCGGGAACAACAACCTGACGGTGCAAAATGTAACCCTGGCGGACAATGTCGGCGGCTGCGGCTTTTATGCCAACGGCCCGATAGACAATGTGCTGCTGGACAACGTGGAGGCATACGGCCATACCAACGTCTCCGGTGCGGCGCGCGGCATCGTCATCTGGAACGGCCTGAAAAGCAACATCACCATCACCAACTGCGATGTGCACGACAACAACTGTTGCGGTATTGAATTGCAGGACGGCTCCGCTTCGGGTGTAACCATGTCGAACAATAATGTTTACGACAACTGGGACAGCGGCATGAGTGCTGTCGGCCTGGACGGGAGTGTCGGCGCCAATACCATTTCAAACAATACCGTTACCGACAACGGCCGCTTCGGCATCGAGATTAAAAACCCGGACGGCAACGGTTCGGATATCGCTGTCACCGGAAATATCGTCAGCCTGTCGGGCAGCTTTGTCGCGATGCGGCCTTCAGAAAAGCGCGACCTCGCAGGTATCGCCGCTTTTCGCAGAGGAGTTCTCGGTAGCAACGTGGATGTTCCGACTGGCGTCAGCATTACCGGCAATACGGTCAGCGGTTATGTCCAGGACAATGGCGCCAGCAGCAGTGAAGGCTTCGGCATTGTCATAGAAGGCACCAACCATACGGTTACGGGTAATACGGTTAACGGCTGCGACGTGGGTATCCAACAGCAGGCCGGCCACACGCCTTACCCCGGCGACGGCGACCAAAGCGACCTGGCAGACACGTACTTCGGCCGCGGTAATTCACCCATGGTATGCGGCAACACCATAAGCGGAAATACCCTGGGCGGCAATACAGTGGATACCCGCAATATCAGTGTGGGCGGCGGTATCGTGACGAATACCAATACCAGCGAGCAGTTTTGCTCGATCCAGTCAGCAATCGACGACGCCAATACGTTGAACGGGCATACGCTGGAGGTATCTGCAGGTACGTACAACGAACAGGTGATCGTCAATAAAAGTGTAATTATCAAAGGCGTGGGTATGTCCCAACCTTCCATTGATTTTACTGGTACGCCCACCGGAAAGCTCACGTTGTTCGATGTTTCTGCCGATGGCGTCACCATTGAAAACCTTCATTTCAATGTGGACCTTTCCAAATTGAAAAGCGCCATTATTGCCAGCTCGGCCGGCCTGGATAATATAACGATAAAGAATAATGTTATTGATGCTTACGGCACACCTCTTTCAGGAAATTATGGCGACCGCAATGCTGTCAGTATCAACTATAGTGGTTCTACAAACTACCGTGTTGCTACCGGTGGCGTTAACAATGTCGTTTTCCAAAATAACACCGTGAACGGCAGCGCACCGTCGAGTTTCTTCCGGTCGGGCATTGCCCTGGATGAAGGCGGCGGCACCTTCACCGGCAATACGTTGCAAACCATCAACCACGACGTGCTGGTTCGCTTCGGCAGTAATGGGAACATCGATGTGACAAACAACAACCTGAACGGCGGCGGTGTGGAACTGGGTGATATAAACGCCGGGGCGGGCACGCTGACCGTTTCGGGAAATATTTTCAATGCTGCTTTTGCCAATTATTCGGCGCCCGGCGCGGCTGTTTTGCGCTTAAAAAACAACTACAATTCGAAAACGACGCTGGTGAACAACAACACGTTCTCCAACCACGAGTGGGCGGTGAGCCTGGAAAATTACAATACGGTTACGCTCGACAATAACGCCTTTACGCCGCTGGCGGGTTCCACAACCTATCATCACGTAGCGATCAATACCAAATCGATCAGCACCAATTCGAACAGCATTGTACAGGTGCCGGTCGACGGGGTTTTGACTAACAATACTTTCAACGGTTCGGGTGCGAGCGGCGGTACGGCACTTGTTTTCCAAAACCACGACAGCGACGCAGCGTCCTTCGGTACCTTCAGTATCGGTACGGCGGGCAATGAAAATATCTTCAACACCGGAATCGGAACGTTTATCCGCCTGGACGACCAGACGGGCGCCAGTACCGGATCGGTCTTCCCGGGTTACAACAGCCTGATCGGTACCAGCGCCGGCGCCATCACGACAATGGCGTGCTGGACGCCGGGCATCAATGCAGAGCATAACCAGTTCGATGTTGGCTCTGGTTTGCAGTTGCCGGCAGCGATGAATTTTGCGGAGCGCACTGCGCTGGAATCTGCCCTGTATCACAAACCCGACAACAGCTGTCTGGGCAAAATCATCTACTTCTACCCGGTGCATAACCTTACCCAGAATACGTATTACCTCACGATACAGGAAGGCATTAATGCGGCCAATGCAAACGATGTAATCGAGTGCGCCGAATATACGTTCAATGAAAAGGTAGTTGTCAACAAAACCCTGACCCTGCAGGGAGTTAGCGAAGCAAATACGGTCATCGACGGTACGGGCCTGGGTAACGGTTCGGGTATATATATTAATAATGGTGTAACGAACGTAGTGATCCGTTACTTTACCATTAAAAACCATACAGGTACCAACCCGAACAGCTACGGCGGTATTTATGCCGTTGGTGGAAACAGTGGTCTAGATGTACAGCACTGTACTATCAAGGACAACGTGGGTTGCAGCGGTTTCTATGCGAACGGCCCCGTAAACGGACTTTTACTGAACGATTTAGACGTATCGGGCCACCCCAATACGTTCGGCGCGGCGCGCGGCATCGTCATCTGGAACGGCCTGAAAAGCAACATCACCATCACCAACTGCGATGTGCACGACAACAACTGTTGCGGTATTGAATTGCAGGACGGCTCCGCTTCGGGTGTAACCATGTCGAACAATAATGTTTACGACAACTGGGACAGCGGCATGAGTGCTGTCGGCCTGGACGGGAGTGTCGGCGCCAATACCATTTCAAACAATACCGTTACCGACAACGGCCGCTTCGGCATCGAGATTAAAAACCCGGACGGCAACGGTTCGGATATCGCTGTCACCGGAAATATCGTCAGCCTGTCGGGCAGCTTTGTCGCGATGCGGCCTTCAGAAAAGCGCGACCTCGCAGGTATCGCCGCTTTTCGCAGAGGAGTTCTCGGTAGCAACGTGGATGTTCCGACTGGCGTCAGCATTACCGGCAATACGGTCAGCGGTTATGTCCAGGACAATGGCGCCAGCAGCAGTGAAGGCTTCGGCATTGTCATAGAAGGCACCAACCATACGGTTACGGGTAATACGGTTAACGGCTGCGACGTGGGTATCCAACAGCAGGCCGGCCACACGCCTTACCCCGGCGACGGCGACCAAAGCGACCTGGCAGACACGTACTTCGGCCGCGGTAATTCACCCATGGTATGCGGCAACACCATAAGCGGAAATACCCTGGGCGGCAATACAGTGGATACCCGCAATATCAGTGTGGGCGGCGGTATCGTGACGAATACCAATACCAGCGAGCAGTTTTGCTCGATCCAGTCAGCAATCGACGACGCCAATACGTTGAACGGGCATACGCTGGAGGTATCTGCAGGTACGTACAACGAACAGGTGATCGTCAATAAAAGTGTAATTATCAAAGGCGTGGGTATGTCCCAACCTTCCATTGATTTTACTGGTACGCCCACCGGAAAGCTCACGTTGTTCGATGTTTCTGCCGATGGCGTCACCATTGAAAACCTTCATTTCAATGTGGACCTTTCCAAATTGAAAAGCGCCATTATTGCCAGCTCGGCCGGCCTGGATAATATAACGATAAAGAATAATGTTATTGATGCTTACGGCACACCTCTTTCAGGAAATTATGGCGACCGCAATGCTGTCAGTATCAACTATAGTGGTTCTACAAACTACCGTGTTGCTACCGGTGGCGTTAACAATGTCGTTTTCCAAAATAACACCGTGAACGGCAGCGCACCGTCGAGTTTCTTCCGGTCGGGCATTGCCCTGGATGAAGGCGGCGGCACCTTCACCGGCAATACGTTGCAAACCATCAACCACGACGTGCTGGTTCGCTTCGGCAGTAATGGGAACATCGATGTGACAAACAACAACCTGAACGGCGGCGGTGTGGAACTGGGTGATATAAACGCCGGGGCGGGCACGCTGACCGTTTCGGGAAATATTTTCAATGCTGCTTTTGCCAATTATTCGGCGCCCGGCGCGGCTGTTTTGCGCTTAAAAAACAACTACAATTCGAAAACGACGCTGGTGAACAACAACACGTTCTCCAACCACGAGTGGGCGGTGAGCCTGGAAAATTACAATACGGTTACGCTCGACAATAACGCCTTTACGCCGCTGGCGGGTTCCACAACCTATCATCACGTAGCGATCAATACCAAATCGATCAGCACCAATTCGAACAGCATTGTACAGGTGCCGGTCGACGGGGTTTTGACTAACAATACTTTCAACGGTTCGGGTGCGAGCGGCGGTACGGCACTTGTTTTCCAAAACCACGACAGCGACGCAGCGTCCTTCGGTACCTTCAGTATCGGTACGGCGGGCAATGAAAATATCTTCAACACCGGAATCGGAACGTTTATCCGCCTGGACGACCAGACGGGCGCCAGTACCGGATCGGTCTTCCCGGGTTACAACAGCCTGATCGGTACCAGCGCCGGCGCCATCACGACAATGGCGTGCTGGACGCCGGGCATCAATGCAGAGCATAACCAGTTCGATGTTGGCTCTGGTTTGCAGTTGCCGGCAGCGATGAATTTTGCGGAGCGCACTGCGCTGGAATCTGCCCTGTATCACAAACCCGACAACAGCTGTCTGGGCAAAATCATCTACTTCTACCCGGTGCATAACCTTACCCAGAATACGTATTACCTCACGATACAGGAAGGCATTAATGCGGCCAATGCAAACGATGTAATCGAGTGCGCCGAATATACGTTCAATGAAAAGGTAGTTGTCAACAAAACCCTGACCCTGCAGGGAGTTAGCGAAGCAAATACGGTCATCGACGGTACGGGCCTGGGTAACGGTTCGGGTATATATATTAATAATGGTGTAACGAACGTAGTGATCCGTTACTTTACCATTAAAAACCATACAGGTACCAACCCGAACAGCTACGGCGGTATTTATGCCGTTGGTGGAAACAGTGGTCTAGATGTACAGCACTGTACTATCAAGGACAACGTGGGTTGCAGCGGTTTCTATGCGAACGGCCCCGTAAACGGACTTTTACTGAACGATTTAGACGTATCGGGCCACCCCAATACGTTCGGCGCGGCACGTGGTATCGTGGTCTGGAATGGATTTAAAGAAAATATCACGATCACGAATTGCGAGGTGTACAACAACAACTGTTGCGGTATCGAACTGCAGGACGGAACGGCCTCCGGCGTTACCATGACGGGCAACAATGTGCACGACAACGGCGATAGCGGCATCGGCCTGATGGGCCTCAACGGCGGTACGGGTCCTAACCTGATCGCCAACAATACGTTGAACAACAACGGCCGCTTCGGCATCGAGGTGAAAAACCCGAACGGCAACGGCCAAACGAGCGGTACGGGAAGTGTAGTTATACAGGACAACACGGTGAACTTTACCGCTTCGCCGACGATGAACGGCCGTGATCATGCGGGTATCGCCGTGTTTCGCCGTTCTTTCCAATCGGGCAACCCCGACGGTTATCCGAATATCCCGACAGGTGTGGTGGTGCAGAACAATATCGTGAGCGGGTACGCGCAACTCAACCCCGCGAGTACAGAAAGCAAGGGCTATGGCATAGTTGTGGAAGGCACGAACCACAAAGTGTTGAACAACACGTTAAATAACAACGATGTCGGGATACAGGAACAAGGCGGCGCTCACCCGAATGCCAATTATGTTGCGGATAATGCCGGCGATGGCGACCAGACCGACGGCCAGTCGACCAACTACTTCGGTCGCGGCAATGCGCCGGTAGCCTGCGGCAATACGTTCAGCGGCAATACGTTCAGCAGTAACACACAGGATGTGAATTCGGTAACGGGCCCCGGTTCGTTTGCCCTGGTAACCAATGCTGCCTCGGGCGAGACCTTCTGCTCCATCCAGGCCGCCATTGATGATGCGCAAACCCTGAACGGGCATACGCTCGAGGCCTCGGCGGGAACGTATCAGGAAGATATTGTGGTGAATAAAGGCCTGACAATCCTGGGGCCGAATGCCGCTATTGATGCCTGTTCCGGCAGCCGTGTTGCCGAGGCCGTCGTGGTGCCTGCCACGGCAGCCATCAGTTATGGCGAGATTTTCCACGTTTCGGCGAGCAACGTAAGCATTAAGGGCTTCACGATCGACGGGGATAATACCGCGCTCAACAGCGGGTACAGCAGTACCACTACCGCGGATATTGATGCCGCCGAGGGTATTACCGTTTATGAAGACAACGTCAATAACCTTGTTGTAGAAAATAACATTTTTCAAAACCTGTCGTATTTCGGCGTGACCATTTACGGCGGCTACGATCCTGCTCCTCCTTACAATCTCCACGGAATTCCGACTGCCGGGCATCAGGTCTTGCACAACAAATTCCAGGATTTGGGAACCTACGATGCGGGCTCCGGTCTGGATCGATGGGGCGGCGGCGTATTGCTTTACAACAACCAATATGCCGAAGTATCGAATAACTGCATGACGAATGTCCGCATCGGTGTTCAAACCGGCAATAACTGGCAGGCCAACCCTGGAACAGCATCCGGTCAGGTTATAGATGGAAACAGTATCGAAACCCGGCGCGTGGGTATTTTCCATAACCTGCAATACAGCGCCGCTTCGCCGATTACCATGTCAAATAACAGCATTACAGGGCTGAACAACGCCAATGAATCCGGTGTAAATGGCATGCTGCTGAGCTCTTTGTCGGTCAATTCAACTGTATCCGACAATACTATCGACCTGAGTGGAGTCACTTCGGCATCTACGGGTTATCATGTGTGGAATGTAAAAAATACCACACCGACACTTATTTCGGGAGGCACGGTTTCAGGTGTGAACACAGGTGTGTTCATCAATAACTATGAAGGATACAGTAGCAATGCCGGAGATGGTGCGCATGCCACCCTGGAAGGCCTCAGCATTCATCCAAATGCAGGAGGAATTGGCATCCGGGTACTCGATAGTCCAAGCAGTACGTCCCATGCAGCAGTCTCCGCCACGGTGCAGGCAAATTGCGATATTGTTCAAACGGGAAACACCGGTACAGGTATCTCGGTTGAAAATGCAAATGCTTCGGCAACGATATCGGGCAACAACGCTTCCATACACGGTTTTGCGGTCGGTATCGATGTCAATACCGGCACGGCAACTGTTACCAACAACCATATTTACGATAACGGTATCGGTGTGCGCTTCACCAACGGTGGTACCGGTACGGTGGCCACCAATAAGTTCTATGATCCGCTTAAAAACGGCAAAGACATTCAATTAACGGCAACAGCCGGCACTGTTATCGCCTCGCCAAACAACTGGCTGGCAGGTACGGGCTATGGTGTAGAGAACCTGAGTGCGGCTACCCTCGATGCCACGTTGAATTATTGGAACGATCCTTCCGGCCCCGGTCCCGTGTACGTAGGCAGCGGCGTGAATGTCAGCACCCTGGTTGACTATTGCCCTTGGTTGAACGACGCACCGGTTGATTTCGGCGGCTCGCCGACGAATACTTACCCCACCGTAACGATTGCTGTGACGGAAACCAGCGGCAATGCGAATGACGACGGTACGATTTGCAGCGGCGACAATGTAACCCTGGACGCCACAACAGCTACGGCAACCGGCTATTCCTGGATGCCCGGCGGTGCCACTTCGGCCAGTATCATCGTTGCACCATCGAGTGCCACGACCTATACCGTGACCGTAACCTTTGCCGGCGGTTGCGCTAATACCGCAGCGCAACAAATCGTCGTTGACCCGATACCTGATGCCACCATTACAGCAGCTTCACCGGTTTGCGGCAACTCGACAGGCCATACGGCTTCTGTTGCAGACGCCGGAATCGGAGCGACCTACGCTTGGTCAATTTCGAACGGTTCCATCACTGCCGGTGGAACAACAAATGAAATTACTTATACCGCCGGTATGTCTGGTATGGTGACTTTCACTGTTACCGTAACCTTGCCGAGCAATTGTGCCGCCATCGGTACCGCTTCGGTCCAGATCGATAACACGCCGCCTGTAATAACGTGTCCGGCTTCGCTCACGGTCAACAATAGTGTGGGCTTTTGCTCTGCTGTGGTCAACGGAATTGTTCCGGTGAATCCAGGAGATGCCTGCCCGTACACGATAGATTTTGACATTAGCGGCGCAACCACAGGCTCCGGCTCCAATGATGCAAGCGGAACGGCATTCAATGCTGGCGTATCTACAGTCACTTACACTATAACCGACGCTTCCGGGAATAGCGACAATTGCGCGTTCTCTGTGACGGTGAACGACACGGAGTTGCCATCGATCAGTTGCCCTGCTGCTGCTGCGGTCGGGATTCTTGATCCTC
>CAYVDV010000114.1:0-12769 GCA_964450465.1 uncultured Saprospiraceae bacterium | reverse complement strand
TGCTCCGGTACCAGCGGTGATGGGCCAGGGCCCGAGGCGCCAGATTGGCTACTGTCCAGAAGAGGAAAGCCAGCCCCGGCAGGCTCCAGCTCATCAGCGCAAAGCCGGCCCATTCGAGCATCTCGCCGAAGTGGTTGGGACAACTGATCCACCGGAACAATCCGCCCTGCGGGATCGCATAGCCGGTGTCGCCGGGCCGGCGCAAACGGATAAGGATATTATCGGACTGCCAGTTGATGCCCAAGCCCAGCCAGAAGAGCGCCTGCCCGGCCAAAAAGCGGGAGTCGCTCCAGTAGCCGGGATCGTAGTGGGCAAAATGTGCGAAATAGTAGCCAAGGAAAAAGCCGTTGGCCAGGTTGAAGGCCATGGCTGAAAAGACGATGGCCAAGGGCATGCGCTTCCCGCCGGTGCGCAGGCGAAGGGGGAAGATCAGGCTGCGATTGGCATAATGGAATAAAAAACAGGCGCTGAGCATCCCTACCGTTCCGGACAAAGGCTGCTGGCCACTTTGCAAAGCCAGCAGGAAAACGACGATTACGGTAAATTCCATGAGGAACCAGCCCAGGCGGTTGTCGATCGTGGGGCCCCAGCCGGATTGAATGTGTCGGCCGTAGGGCGCATTCCGGCGCAGCAGGTACAAAAAAGCGGCCAGGCCAAGGGCCATCCAGGCCCAAAGTAGTTGGCTGTAGAGCAGGTAGGACATGCGTTTTTGATTTATTGCCTTTTTTCCACCACAAAGTACACGAAGGATTTACACAAAGCACACAAAGCGCTGCAAAATCGGGTGTTCGAGTCCGGCCGTAGATGGTACCATCACAAATAGCGATGCGCTTTAAACCATTGATAACTGTCGGCAAGCGTTGTCTCCAGGGGGCGGGTACTATAGCCGAGTTCCCGGCGAGCCTTTTCGCTGGAAATCTGGCTGGAGCCGTAGCGCAGGGTATCGAGTGATTCGGCGGTGTAGAGCGGCCGGGCGCCGCTGAGCCGGGCCCAGGCTGTTACGAAGGGCAGCCCGAGCCGGATGAGGGCATTGGGCGCCACGAATTTGGGCACGGGCTTTCCGGTCACTTTTCCGATCATTTGGGCAAACTCCGGCAGGCGTGCAAAAGTGCCGGAGAGCAGGTAGGCCTCGCCGCTGGGCCCCTTTTCCAGGGCCGCTTCGGCAGCCTGTGCGACATCGCGGACATCCACCCAATCGAATCCGCCGGGCACCAGCACCGGTATCCTGCGCCGGTAAAAATCGAGCAGCATTTGTCCGGACAGGGACGGGCCATAATCGCCCGGCCCGAGGACGCTGGTGGGACAAAGGGCGATCACTTCAAGACCCTGTTCCGCGGAAAAACGAAGCGCCAGATCCAGTGCCATGGCCTTGCTCCGCTGATAGCCCATGCGGCTTTGCAGCGCCAGAGGCCGGGTTTCGTCAAAAGGTTCGTCCAGTGGGAAATCGCTGAAGGCATGCACCGAACTGAAATAAACCACCCGTCGTACGCCCTGTTGCAGGCAGATGTCCAGCACCCGGCGCGTGCCGTCCACATTCACCCGCTGCAAGTGTCCGTGGCGGTCGCCTTCGATGGAAACGAGGGCGGCCAGATGGATCAGCGCATCACAACCCCGGGCCAGTTCAGACAGCGCCGCCGGGTCGGAAAGGTCGCCGGGTATTCGCTCCAGGGGCAGCCCGGCAAGGGAGAGACTCTCGCGGCGCTGCAATACGCGCAGCGTATGTCCGCTTGCCAGCAGCTGGCGGACAAGGACGTTTCCAATGCGCCCGGAGGCGCCGGTGAGGGCAATGGTCATTTTTTATTTCAATATTGGATTCATTCCTCGAAATAACACCGCTCCGCATCGGAATACCCCACCAGATTCCCTTCCCAATCCGACACTTTAACCAACCCGGCGGGAGTCTGGTCCATAGAAAAGTAGTATGGTCCGGACTTTACCAGCACACGGCCTGTTTGCAGATTCCGCAACTCCCGCTCGCCCCTGGGTGCAGTGACGATCAGAAACCGGTCGCTCATGATCTCGTATTCGTTGCCGGGAAACTCCTGAATAAACCGGCCGGAAAGGTCGTAAAACCGGGTGGTTTCATCGCCATGCGGAGTTGCCGATACGATGGCGGCGATCTGAAATTCAGGATAGGCGGTAGCGGTTGACACGGCGCCGAAGGGTACAAGGGTCCGGCCTTGCAGGTTCTGCATCGCGGTTTGGCGGCAGAGGGAGACAAACTGCACTCCGGCTGCCGGGTGCCGCTCAGTGCGTAGCAGGCCTTCCGGAAGGGGGCTCCCATTGGTTTGCAGTTGACCGTTTTTGATCCAAAAAAGGCCATTTCCCTTGTTGACAATGCAGTCGCAATTCTCGAGTATGACCTTCCAGCTTCGCCGGTCAACCAGGGTATGTTTTCCGGCAAGGGGATAGTTTTCCAGCTCAAAATACATGCTGTCGCCTTTGATTTCGATGGGGGGCTGGCCGGCCTGCGGCTGCCAGGCGAACAGGGTTTTTCCCTGCCTGTCAATGACTGCCGTACGGAAATTGGCCCCGTTTTCAACCCGGCTTTGCACGGTTGCCGTACCCTCCTTAAATGCGGTTGCCGAACTATATGCCGGCTCTATGGCCCAGTTGCCCTGCCGGTCGATATACCCCCACAAGCCGTTGGTATCGCGTACACAGGCCAGCCCCTCTGAAAAGGCATAGGCCCGCTGGTAACGCAGGGGAATGACCAGACTGAAGGCAGAATCGACGAAGCCGTACAGGCAGTTGTTCCGGTTTACCGCCAGAAGTCCTTCCGAGGGCACGCCAATAGCCGTGAACAGTACCGTCGGGTCAATAGCCGTTTGGGTAGCCACATCCCAGAGCCGTTCACCGGGCCAGTCCGCTTTTTTAACCAGAAAGCGGCCAAACGCCTGCTGGACATATTGAAACGCGCAGGGAACCAGTACGCGCAGGTCCGGGTACTGCAATACACCGTCCAGGCTGTTTTGTTTTACCCAAATCAGGCTGTCTTGCCGGAAGGCAACCTGGTATTCCGCATTGGGTGCATGTGCTTTCCCGGTCTGGTCTATGGTAAAACGGCGCTCGCCTTTTTGGACATAAAGGGTGAAGCAGGTATCGCAGTCCGTTTGCACTACATGCCAGCAGTTGTCTGCATCCGAGGGAACACGCGCGCGAAGGAGGCCGGTGGAATCGAAAACATGCCAGCCTTCTGCGGCCCGGATGACGTTAAAGGGCGCCTGGAACGCGTAATTGGGCAGCGGGTCGCTGTAGATAAGCGGCATTTTGGGGCTTCCGTCGCGGTTAAAGGTCCCGTAACGGGCGCCCTGTCGAACGCTGTAAAAACCGAAATGCGGATTTTGCATTTGCCGCAGTTCATCGTAATCCGGTGGAATAACCACGTTACCCTTGCTGGAATACAGACCGAATTTTTCCGATTTGGTGGTCACCCAAAAGTGTTCGCCGTCATCCGAGAGGTCGATGTTGTCAAACAGGCAAGGGACCAGCTCGTGGAAAGCAGTATCGAGCATCCCGGACAACCCGTTCAGGCGGTCAAAGGTTTTGAAAAAAGAATAAGTCGTTCCGTTGCGGGTATAACCGACTTCTACAGGCATGGTATTGTATTGAAAAGGCAGGACGATCTGCTCCCGGTCGTCGATCAGGCCACAGACGCCTTGCCGGCAGACGTAGTAATAGCGTTTGCCGTGGTAGGTATAGGCCTGGGGCACATCATCGAAGCCCAGTGTTCCGGTTTTCCGGAAATTTCGATCGTACCGGTAAAAGAGTCCGTCTTGTTCCCGGATATAGTAGCCGTCGCCCCAGGGCCGGCAGCCGTCGCCTCCTTGCAGGCCGAGTACCTTTTGCCCGGTCGTGTCGATGACCTCCCAGGCACCGGAGAAATGGTTTACGATGGCATAGCCGTTTTTACTGAAGGGGTTGGCCTGGCCAAATCGCGCAGGGAAGGCCCATTCGCCCTCGCTGTTCACATAACCCATTTCGGCGTCCTGAACGACCGGAACAGGGCCGTATGGCGCGTTCGGGTTTGCGCGGAAGCCATCGGGGAAGGTTTTCAACACGCGGTTGCCCGGGCCAACCAGTCCCCATTGGAACCGGATGTCAGCCGAAGTGGTATCATACCAGGCTGCCAGAGCCCGACCATCGCGGGGAAGGGTAATGGAAATCCAGACCGGTTCAAAGGCTGCGCTGCCGTCTTTGTGCAGGAATCCCTGTTTCCCGTTTTTATAAACAGCGATATAGTCCGAAGCGAAGGAGGCCGGGAGGCAGTAGTACCGGTCGGGCTGGATGGACCAGTTTCCGTAGCGGTCGTCCGGGAAATTGTCTGGACAGTCACCCAGGCCAAAACTGGAATAGCCCGCTTCGAGGGGAACCAGGATGCGCCCGCTTTTGTGCAGCAACAGCACACTGACGGCGGATTCCCCTTCTATTGGTTCGGGCGAAACCGCCACCCATATCCGCGCGGTATCCACCGGCAAAAACTGTAGTGGGTAAAGGCTGACCGGAGGAATCATAAACTCCCCGGATTCCTTCAGCAGGCCGTAACGGTCGCCCAGGCGTACCTGGGCAACGGGAAGGTCAAACTGAGGATAAAGAGAAATTTCCTCCTGGCCAGGCATTTGGGCTTTGTTGTGGAGGCGCGGCAGTTGCCGGCTGAACAGAGTCGCTTCGCTAAACTGCGGCTTGATCGCTATAGCGCCGTCGGGGCGGGCATAGCCCCAGAGCTTGCCGGCGCGGTACGGGATCAGGGAAGGGTGGGGGAGGGAGTTCTGACAAAAGAGCGATGCGCTGAGGAGCAGGCAGGCGGCAAAAATCGGGCGATACATAAAGGTGCGTGTTTGGAGGTGATACGCTGCAAATATGCCATTTGCCCGGCTGAAAACCTACCGGCAATTTAGTATTTGGGGACTGTGGTATAGGAATAGCGAAATAAAGGAAAGGATTCGTTTTTACAACCGGCGCTATCCGCGATTCAGGAAAGCCGAATACATCCAGACCAGTTTTTCCTGTTCCCGGATATTGTCGCTCATTTGGGCATTGGTGCCCTCGTCGTTTATTTCGGCGGACAATTCGAGTATCCTGCGTTGCTTGGTGAGCAGGATTTTAAAGGACTCCAGGATGTTTTCCACGGCTTTGTAGCCATCGGAGACCTCGGAACTTTCCGGGATGTTGGATTCTTTCAGGTAGTCGGTGTATTTGTGTTTGGGGGTATAGCCCAAGGTCAGGATGCGCTCCGCTACATCGTCGATCTTGATGAACAAGTTGTTGTACAGTTCTTCAAATTTAAGATGCAATTCAAAGAACTTGTCGCCCTTGATATTCCAGTGGTATCCCCGCACATTCTGGTAGAACAGGGAGTAGTTTGCGAGCAGGTCGTTGAGCAGGAGGGCCAGTTCTTTGCTTTTAGCCTCGTTGAGGCCAATACTGTTTAAGGTGTTCATAAATTGCCGGATTTAGTATCAGAAAACGGTTCGGAGCTCGGTTTTTAAACACCTGCCAGGGGGGATGGTTCACCTGTTTTTCATTTCCGGGGCCTTTGATTGTACCCTTTTTCCTCGTAGGGCTGCAGCTCCTCCAGATACAGGGCTTCCAGGGTCTTGACTTCCTTGCCATAGTCCAGGCCGCTGCCGTCTTCCTGATCGATCTCGGCCAGGATCTCATATACAAACTTGTCCGCCCCGAGTGCTTTCCAGTCTTGCTGCAGGCCGGTACTGGGGTGGTTACCGATATTCAGCTGGGTTCGGTGGCGGTTCCAGATGGCGTCCAGGTTTACGCTGCCCTCGACGAAGATCTTGCCGTTGACGGTATTCCGGATCTGGAACACCCCCATCCGGAATTTCATTTGCTTGTATTCGTTGATTAATTCTTTCCTGGTTTTCATAGTTGAAGAGACGTTTTTCGGTACAAAGATAGGCGGAATCCGGGAATGTGCCCGGCACACCCGCCCGCCACATTCCCGAATTCCACCTACCTTAGCGCCGGAAACCTTCATCATGGCCCAAGCATCTACCGCACACCGTCTGCCGCCCCCCATCGCGTTCCACGCCAAGCCGCAGCCGAGTTTCAACAAAAATTTTGACCTGCTCATCCGCAGCCTGCATGAGCTGAAGGCCAGCGGCTACGAGATCTATATCTGCTCCGACAATCCAAAGCAGCTCGCCCGCTTGCAGGCGATCTTTAAGGAGCTCAAGGCCAATATCGAATGGCATCCGGTGGAAACAGCCTTGTCCAGCGGCTTTATCGACGAAGACCTGAAGATCGCCTGCCTTACCGACCACCAGATCTTCCAGCGCTTCCACGCGTACAAGCTTCGCACGGGCTTTACCAAGGAACAGGCGCTCAATGTGCGCCTCATCCGCGAGCTCCAGCCCGGCGACTATGTGACCCACATCGACCACGGCATCGGCAAATACTCGGGCCTGCAAAAGATCGAGATCGGCGGCCAGATGCAGGAGGCCGTGCGCCTGGTGTACAAGAACAACGACATCCTCTACGTCAGCATCCACTCGCTGCACAAGATCACCAAGTACGTCGGCCGGGAAGGCGATCAACCCCAACTCTCCAAGATCGGCTCCGATGCCTGGAAACAACTCAAGGCCCGCACCAAGAAAAAGATCAAGGATATCGCGGCCGAACTCATCAAGCTCTACGCCAAGCGCCGCGCTGCGCCCGGCCATGCCTACCCGCCTGACGGCTATCTGCAAAACGAACTCGAAGCCAGCTTTATCTACGAAGATACCCCCGACCAGGTCAAATCCACAGCCGACGTAAAAGCCGACATGGAAAAACCCTATCCCATGGACCGCCTCATCTGCGGCGACGTGGGTTTCGGCAAAACCGAGGTGGCCGTTCGCGCTGCGTTCAAGGCCGTGACCGACGGCAAACAGGTGGCCGTGCTGGTGCCCACGACCATCCTGGCCCTGCAACACTGGAAGACCTTCAGCGAGCGCCTGTCTGAATTCGCTGTGACCGTGGACTACGTCAACCGGTTTCGCAGTACCCGCGAGAAAACCGAGATCTATAAAAAACTGGCCGCCGGCCAGATCGACATCATCATCGGTACTCATGCCCTGCTCAACAAGGACGTCAAGTTCAAAGACCTGGGCCTGCTGGTGGTGGACGAAGAGCAGAAATTCGGCGTAGCCGCCAAGGAAAAACTCCGCGCCCTGCAGGTCAACGTCGATACGCTCACGCTGACCGCCACGCCCATCCCCCGTACCCTGCAGTTCAGCCTGATGGCCGCGCGCGACATGAGCATTCTGCGCACGCCGCCGCCCAACCGCCAGCCCATTCATACGGAGATCCGCGTGTTCGACGATGACCTGATCAAAGACGCCATCTACTACGAGATCAACCGCGGCGGCCAGGTGTTTTTCGTGCACAACCGCGTGACCGACCTGCCCAAAATGGTCGAACTGCTGCGCCGTATTTGTCCCGATGTAGATATTACCATGGCGCACGGCCAGATGGAGTCTGACCAGCTGGAAAAAGTGCTGGTCGAATTCATCGACCGCAAGCACGACGTGCTGGTGTGCACCAACATCATCGAGACCGGGCTCGACATCCCCAACGCCAATACGATCATCATCAACCGGGCTGATATGTTCGGCCTGTCCGACCTGCATCAGTTGCGCGGGCGCGTGGGTCGCTCCAACGTCAAAGCCTTCTGTTATCTTTTTGCGCCGCCCATGAGTGTGCTCACGCAGGAGGCCCGCAAGCGCCTGCGCACCATCGAGGAATTCAGCGAACTGGGCTCCGGCTTTCAGGTGGCCATGCGCGACCTCGATATCCGCGGGGCGGGCAACCTGCTCGGCGGCGAGCAATCGGGTTTTATTGCCGATATCGGCTACGAAACCTACCAGAAGATCCTCGACGAAGCCATACAGGAACTCAAGGAGACCGACTTCAAAGACCTGTTCAAGGACGAACTGGCCACAAAAGGCGCTTACGTGCGCGACGTGACCATCGAGACCGACGTGGAAATGCTCATCCCCGACGAGTACGTATCCAACACCAACGAACGCCTCAGCCTGTACACCCAGCTCGACGAGATTGAAGACGAGGCGGGAGTGGAGGCCTTTGCCAAAATGCTGGAAGACCGCTTCGGCAAACTACCCAAACAAGTCAATTTCCTTTTCGAAGCCCTGCGCCTGCGCTGGCTCTGCAAAAAGCTCGGTTTCGAACGGCTTATCCTCAAGGGCGGCAAACTGCGCTGCTACTTCGTGAGCGACCCGCAGTCCTCCTTCTACGAAACCGAGCAATTCAACAAACTGGTGCAGTTTGTCGGTGCCAAAGGCCGCATCATGGGCTACCATCTCAAACAGACCAACCGGGAACTGATCTTTGTGCAGGACGAGGTGCGGGGCATGAAGCAGGCCAAGGGAACGCTGGAGACGCTGATCGGGGTGGTACATGCCTGAGAGCGGATGCCGGAAATTTTGGCAGTGAATTAAAAAACCGGGAACAGTATCTTTGTTTGCTGTTTTATTAAACCTGTCCCCTGTCATGCTCAAGATCATCACCTTTATCAACTGGGTCGTCATTGCGATCCTGGCCTTTGTGGTTGCCGCTGAAACCATTTCACCTACCAAAGGTGGCGACGCCGCTGGCCGCGGGATAGGGCAGGCCATATACTACTTGGCGATCATGGCCCTCGTTGCCCTGCTCATTCTCAATCTGCTGCCGTTCAAGGCTGCCAAATACGCCGGGTTTGGCCTCATCCTTCTGCCTTTCGTTGTAATGCTGACCGATTCGGCCTGGACCAAACTGAAAAGATGGAGCGCGCAAGTTCCCATCGGTAAAAACCAGGATGGCACCCCATGGTTTCAGAACAAGCAGAAGCAACAACTGGCCCTGGCACTATTTGAGGGCGACGTAAACAAGGTAAAAAAATTACTGCAGGAACCTCTCCCGGGGTTTAACGAACGCGATACGCCGGACGAGGCCACCCTTCTCGAGTTTGCTGCCAATGACGCAGCCTATACTACTTTTAATGAAGCAGAGAAGGTGGAATGCGTCCGCTTGTTGTTTGACGCCGGCGCCCGCTTCGAAGCCGACACCGTCGCCGATCATCCCATCTACGTCGCTGCAACATTTACAGGCAACGCCGCCCTGGTAAAACTTCTGCTCGAACACGGCGCCGACCCCAATGCCCGCGACAAGTCTTTCCACCGGCCGGTCCTTTTCGAAGCGATCGCCTCCTATAAACAACCCAACGAAACGGTGCTGGTGCTGCTTGACGCCGGCGCCGACCCCAACACGGTGTATGTGGATTCCGACAGCATGGCCACATCCGCCCTGCTGCACGCCGCCGCCAACAACCGCTGGAATATTTGCCTTCGCCTGCTGCAAAAAGGCGCCGACAGCCAATATGTGCGCTCGGACGGGAAAACGCTCGGCGATCTGATCGGGGAGACCAACCCCTATTACAACGGCGACGGCTATTCCACCCTGGCGGATCTGCAGGCGGTGAAGAAAGCGGTAGAGTGAGGGCTGGACTGTTTATTTGTATTTCTCCCCGGTATCTAGCCCCCGAATTGCGCTAAAATCGCATCAGACATGTTCCCGTTCTACCTATCCCTCGCAGTACGCCATCTTGTAAAGCATCGCGTATATACGGCACTCAACGGCTTTGGGCTGGGCCTGACCATAGCCTGTTGCCTGATCATTTTTTTATTTGTGCATTTCCAAACCAGTTTTGATCGGTTTCATCCAAACGCCGACCGGATCGGTAGGGTGGTGACCGACCTGCATCTGGGAAATGTTCAATACAGCAACGGTGTGCCCTACCCAATGGCGGCTGCGCTTCGGGAGGAATTCCCCTTTGTCCGGGCAGCGGCCACTGTTGACGGCTTCCATGACGTATTGGTTTCTGTGCCCGGGCCGGAGGGCAAGCCCCCTGCGCTATTCAAGGAGACGAACGCCGTAGCTTATGCAGAACCGGATATTTTTTCGATCCTCAATTTCCCCCTTCTTCGCGGGAACCTTACCGCCTTCGAAGCGCCCAATACGGCGCTGATCACCGAAAAGGCGGCTGAAAAATATTTTGGAACTTCCGACGCGATCGGCCGCGATTTTCAAGCGTTTTCAGACAAGACATTCCGCGTTGTCGGCATCCTTCGGGATATGCCCGATAATACCGACTGCGGCCGGGAGGTATTTTGTTCCTGGGCCAGCCTTCAGTCTGAAGCGGAACAAAAAGAAATTACATCCTGGGGAAGCCTCCGGGGCAATACCCGGTGTTATGTGCTGCTTGAACGCGGGCACTCCATCGCCGAGCTGGCAGCGTCGTTGCCGGCATTCAGCGCCAAATACCCGCACCCCGTGATGAAAGAGGTGTTCCGCTATCAGGCGTATTCCCTGCCTGCCCTGCATTTCGATGCCCGGTACGACGGCGCATTTGACAGGCGCCAGCTCTGGGTGCTGAGTTTCATCGGACTTTTTTTGCTGCTAACGGCTTGTGTGAATTTTATCAATATGGCCACAGCACAGTCCCTGGCACGTACCCGGGAAGTAGGCATACGCAAAGCACTGGGCAGCACGAAAGCACAATTGTTCGGGCAATTCCTGGTTGAAACGGGCGTATTGGTATTGTTTGCTTTTTTGATTGGCCTGTTGCTGATCTGGTTAAGCCTGCCCTACCTGAATACCTGGACCGGGCAGCACCTTTTGTTTTCCGGGTTGTTCCGGCCGGAATCGATGTTGTTCAGCCTGTTGCTGGGCGGTATGCTGGTGTTGCTGGCCGGTTCGTATCCGGCTCTGTTGCTGGCGCGCTTTCAGCCGGTGGCATCCCTGAAAGGGCAGGTGTCGACACGACAGGCGGGGGGATTGATTCTCCGGCGGGGCCTGGTTACCCTCCAGTTTGCCATTTCCCAGTTATTGATCATTGCCGCCCTGGTGGTCACCCTTCAAATGCGCTATGCCCTGGATTCCGATTGGGGGTTTCAACGCGAAGCCCTGGTGAGTATCCCGGTTCCGGAAATTGCTAAAACGGCGGTTCTGAAGCAACAACTTAGCCCTATTCCGGGCATACAAAACCTCAGTTTTTGCTCGGCGCCACCGGCAAGCGGCAGCAGTAACCAGACGTTTTTCAACTACGGAAATCGCAGCGAACCGGAAAAGTGGGCGGTCACTTTTCTTTGGGGCGATGAAAACTATCTGGGCACCTTCGGGCTCCAACTGGTCGCAGGCCGCAATTTTGACGAGGCGGACCCGCAGCCGCAGTGCCTGGTGAATGAAACGTTTGTAAAAAACCTCAACCTGGGCTCCCCGGACGATGTGGCCGGCACGCCCATCCGGATCGCGGAAAAAAGCATCCTGATCACCGGGGTAGTTCGTAATTTCCATACCAATTCATTCCGGGAAAAAATCCCACCCCTGCTCATACAGCGCGACTCGCAAAGTTATGGGCTGTGTGCGCTTTCCCTGGGTAAGAGGAATCCGGAATCTACCCTGAAAAATATAGCGTCCGTGTGGTCGGAACTTTTTCCAGGGCACTACTACGAATATCACTTCCTCGATGAAACGATTGCCGGTTTTTATCAGTCAGAGATACGGGCGCAGGGCCTGATCAACCTGTTCACCGGCATTGCCATACTTGTTGGCTGTATCGGCCTGTTCGGACTCGCCGCTTTTATGATCGCCCGTAAGACAAAGGAGATCGGTATCCGGAAAATACTGGGCGCCTCTGCCAGCCGGATCCTGTGGTTGTTCGGAATGGAATATCTCAAACTGGCCGGAATTGCTTTCCTGATCGCCGCTCCCCTCGGCTGGTGGGCCATGCAGGAATGGCTTTCCGGCTTTGCCTACCGAATTGGCCTCCATTGGTGGATATTCATCGTTGCAGGAGTTATGGTAGCGGTCATCGCCATGCTGACCGTGGCAGTGCAAAGTGTGAAAGCGGCACTGGTGAACCCGGTAGAGAGCTTGCGGAGGGAATAAGAGAATTCAGCATCTTTGCAGTATAAAACCCACCCACATATGGAACAACCGGAAACGCCCGATTTCAGCCAGTACGCTCAAATGATGCAGCAAACCATGGCCGCCGCTATGGCCAATGTGGATGCGGTCAATGCGGAAGCGCAAAAGGCGCGCGAAGCCGCCCTTGATGAACTGGCCGCCGCGCGGGAAGAGCGACAAAAAATAGAAAACAACGCCCGCCTGCTGGCCGAGGAATATGCGGAGCAACACCGCCAAAAAATCCGGGAGGAAATCCGGCAAGAACTGCTGGAGGACGTCGTAAAGGCGCTGTTGCAAGCTGGCCGCAGCGGCGAGGAAATACAGACCTGGCTTTCCGTACCGGCGGAGCTGATCGAGACGGCCCGCATGCATCTCGGGTTTAAAAAACTGGGGCCCAACGAGGCCCGCGTTACCTATTACCAATCGGGCCGGGGCGGAGTGATCACGCTGCAGCGCGATACAAAAACGGTAAATTTCGACTGGGAGTTCGGCGGCGGCGATGCCCTGGCGCTGATCTTTCTCCCGGGTGAAGAATTCTGGGAGTCCTCCACCGGAATTCCGCTGGCCGATCGCCTGCCCCTGCTGGATTTTTTAGCTACGCGCGTTATGGCCGATCAGGGCGGCTCCGGGTATCGCCTGAGCGGCAATGTGCTGGAAATTTTGCGGTAATGAAGGGTGGTTTTCCTGCCCCGGAGGAGGATAAAACCAGTCCGGGGAACTACCCTTTTGTCATCCCGAAGGGATCCGTTCGCACTACGAGGGTCTGCGCAGGGCATCAAATAAAAGAACACAAGCCGATTTTCAAATATCC
>CAYVDV010000113.1:0-12772 GCA_964450465.1 uncultured Saprospiraceae bacterium | reverse complement strand
ATTATCGGATGCGCAAGCATCTGCCGAAACCGACATACCCACAATTTCTCCCGGATTGACGCCGGCACTGGCGCCAAGGACCCCTCCGGAAGCGCCGACCCGGAGCAGCGTGGGATAAACCGTCTGACCGGATTTAGCATTGGCGGCAATCAGAAGCTCGCTGTCGGGGAGTTGTTGTATTGCTACCGGCCATTCATCCTGCCCCCCGTCCCACTCATTTGAACTCAGCTCATTGCCGTCGGCGTCGAAACGCAGGATCCGGATATTCGAATTGGGCGGGTTGGTGTTTCCGACAGACAAGGCCACCACGAGTTCTCCATTTTTCAACAGCTGGCTGGCGCAGGGATGGACATAGGAATAGTCCAGTATTTTCTCCCACAACACCTTCCCCTGTTCAGAAATATATTTCACCATATAGGCCGGACTGACGGTGCCGGAGGGGCCAAAGGATGGAGCCCGGTAGCTGGTACTAAAAAACGAACCGTCCGCCAATTGAAAATGCACGGTCGGTTGATAGAATTCCGCTGTAATTTGTCCGTCCAACCCTATCCGGTAGCATTTGTCCGCACAAAATACCGCCAGTTGGCCATCGGGCAGCAATTGCATGCCGCCCATCTTGCCGAGCGACAATTCCTTGTTCCAAATCCGCTTGCCTTCGGCATCCAGGCGCGCCACATAGGCCACGTAAGGTTTTTCTCCGCCGATCAAACAGCCGCCGTCCTCCAGCGACAACAGAAAATGTATAGAACCCGGCTGGTCCTGCTCGCCGGTATTTTTCCAAACGAGCTTGCCGTCCCGGTCAAAACGGGCAATATACATAAAGTCAGTTCCCTGTATCGATTCTGCACCCGCCGCGAGCATATCCCCGCCGGGCAGCTCCAGCGCCCGGGCGATCGACAGCGATTCCGTCGCCCCGATTGTCTTCCACAAAGATGGCAGGCTCGTGCTGTTGGGATATACCGTGATCGTCGCGTTGGCGGTGTCGGCGCCCAGGGCATTTTTAGCGATCAGGACTATTTGTATTTCTCCGGGAACCAGAAAAACAAAAGTCGGCGCGGTCTCCGACGAGGTGCCTTCCGCGCCGAAGAGCCAGGTATAACTTGTGGCATTCGCCGACAAATTAGTAAAGCTTACCGGCGTGCAACCGGCGATCACGGCGCCGCTGTAAACCGGGTTAAATTGCGCGGTTGGAGCCGTATCCGGCGTATCCGCGACGGGATCTTTACCGCAACTCCAAAGCAGAAGGGAAATCAAGGAAAGTGTACAAAAACGGGAAAGGAAAAGCCGGTTGGTCATAGCAGATTGTTTTGGTTGGTTAAATTATTTCGAATGCAACATACTCAATAAACGGCTAGCAGTCATACACCTGCTGCCCGGCCTTTATTAATTGATATAAAAATAGGTATAATTTGCCAACGCAAGACAATCCGGATCGCCTACCTTCGACCCGATGAATCAATCTGTACTTCCATCCGCCAAACTGCTCGCCTTAGGCGGCGTAGTGTTGTTTTTCGGACTGATCGGACTCTACGTCCGCGAATTTCCGGTATTCACCAATACGATCGGCGGCTCCCGGCTTGTGCTGGGCGCCCTTCTCTTCGGTGCTATTTCAGGTAGTGCGATCGTGTATGGATTGCGGCAGCGCCTGACGCCCTGGGAGCGCCATTTGCCGGAAACCGGCCTTATTCTGGCCTCCTGTATCCTGTTCATGCCCCTGTTTGCCAGCCTGCTGAACAGGGCTGGAGGGGCCATCGAACACCAGCGCTTCGTGTTTGTCTCGGAAACGCCCTATCTGGCGTCCAATTACGGCATATTGCTGGGTGAAAAGATCAAGCCTTCGGGTTACCGGCTGACGGTCAAACGCGAAAATCGCCTGTACCGGTTTCAATACAAAAGCCAGGCGTATTTTCCGCTTACCAAACCGGGTGATCCGGTATTGCTGCCGGTGCGAAAGGGATTGCTGGGTATTGGAGTAGTTGAACTACGTTAATCTTTTTTCAAAACAACGAACACTTCCGCTCCGGCGCGCGGCGCAATGGAATTATAGCAGGGGGCCAGTGTTTTGATCTGAAAGAGTGATTGAAAAATCTGCCGGTATTCTTCCGCGCGCCCGCCAAAAGGCGGTCCGCCAGTAAATTCGCGGTCGAACAGCACTCCGGCGAGAGTTCCGTCGGGCGCAAGCAAATCAAACATCTTTTGGGCGTAAGCCGGGCGCTGCTCCGGGGGTAGCGCACAAAAAAAGGTTTGCTCAAGGATCAGATCATAGGTGCCCTCCAGGGTAAAGAAATCAGTACAGACCGGCTGCAAAAACCGGCGCCAGTCCGGCACGACGGGATCCAGCCGTTCCCTCAGCCGCTGCACGGCGGTAGGCGCAATGTCCACCATCGTGATTTGCGTAAATCCCTGTTGCAGAAGATGGATTGCCTCATAGCCGTTGCCGCAGCCTGGTATCAGCACCCGCAAATCGCGGCGCGCCTTCGGCACCTGATCGGCATACGCGGTCAGGGATGGCGAAGGTCCGCCGATATCCCAACCGGTTTGGCCGGTTTGCCAGCGAGATTCCCAGTCTATCATTTATGGCAATGTTTTTTTTCCCTTTATCCGCCGGAATCAGAGTCCCAGCAAATGCCCCATCAGTTCCTGTTTGGTTTCCAGGTAGCTGCGATTGTCGTCATGGGCTTCCATGACGAGGGGAAGGCGTGCGGAAACCCGTACAGGGGAGCGGCGCAAGGCCTCCACCTTATCGGGGTTATTGGTAATAAGTTCGACGTTGGCGATACCCAGATCCTGGAGGATAAAAATAGCGCATTCGTACTGGCGGGCATCCACATCAAAACCCAGATGGGTATTTGCTTCAGCCGTATTTAGGCCGACATCCTGCAGGTTGTAAGCTTTTAATTTGTTGATCAGCCCGATTCCACGGCCCTCTTGCCGGAGGTAGATCACTACCCCACCCCGTTCGGCGGCGATGCGCATGGAAGCATCGAGTTGTTCCCCGCAATCACAGCGTCGGGAACCAAACACATCTCCCGTCATACATTCGGAGTGGATGCGCACGGGTACGGGCTTGGAAGGATCGAAGCCTTCGGCGACAAAAGCAATATGCGGCATGCGCTCACTGGCGCTTTTGGCATAGGCGATCATGGTAAAATTTCCCATCCGTGTGGGAATTCGGGCTTCGGCCTGTCGATTCATACGATGAAGATAATGCCTTGATCCCATAGGTCGCTGGCATTCGAACAATGACAATGGCAAAAATACTATAAATTGAATGCTAAACACCTGGAAAGCATCCGGGGTTTTGCAATTCGTGTTTTTTCCAACAGGTAATCCTCCAAATCAGGCAAGGAACGGCCGGAATACCGGAATTTGGGGAGCGAAACCCCGACTGGCCGGCATCAACGAACAAAGGGAATCTCCACCAGCACCGGTCCGCTACCCGGTGGCGACCAGACAAACAACCCCAGCAGCCGCTTTGCTTCTTCATCGCAACCAAACCCAAGCGGATGAATGACCTGGATGTTTACCGGCTTGCCCTCCCGGTCAATGGTGAATTCCAACTGTACCGCACCACTTATATTATTGTTGCGCGCCGCTTCGGTGAGGCGGGCATTGCGCCGCATGAAATCGTGAAAGGCATCCCAGCCGCCAACTGGCCCTGCAATACGTTGGCCCGCGGCTTCCCGGGCTTGTGATTCGGCAGAAAAAGTATCGGTCTTGCCGGGCAAGGCGGGTTCTGCAGCCGTTTGCGGCCGGCTTTTTTTAGCCTTGCCAGCCGCCTCGCGCGACATGTTCATATTCGCTGCGGGGCCCCCAAGCGGGATCGTTTCCGGGAATTGGGTCTGCAGGGCAATATCCGGCCCGCCAACCCTGACCGGAGTTGCCGTATCGGTATATTGCCGGGGCGCTCCGGTGGCCACCGGCGGCGCCTGTGTCGGCAATATTTCCGGATTGGCAGCCCATTCTTCCAGGCGTTTACCGGCATCCGTATTCTCATTTCCGGAAGCGATTGCGTCAGCGGCGACTTCATCCTCCCTGTTGCTTAAAGGGGCTGCCGGTTTCGTTCGGAGGGCCGGTTCAAGGCCTTTTGCCTCGTCATGCTGTGCCAGGTCTGATGCGGCAGGCTCCGGCACTGTTACGGGTTGCGGCGCTTTTTCAGCTTCCGAGGTTTGGGCAACCGGATTGGTTTGTTCGGAAGTGATACGCGGTAGAAAGTAAACTGCCGCAAGCAATAACAAAAATACCGCCGCTGCCGCCGCCCACATGCCAAATGGAACCCTCCGGCCCCCGGACGCCGGTCGCAGCCGTTGCCGCAAACGCTCCAGATATACCTGATGTGCTGTCTCCGGCAAGGATGAAAATCCTTCCCAGGCCTCGCGGCGAAACGCATCGGCTTCCGTCAGGGCGCGCAGCTCCCTTTCGTCCGAGCGGGTAAACTCGCCCGATATCCAGCGTTCCAGCAATTCCAGGAAACGCGCGTCGTCCGTATGCACAGAAGGGTTCATGCCCTGATTATTTGCAATTTGTTCAACCTTCTACTACACCCGCCTTTTCCAGGCATATCTTCAGGTTTCGACGCCCATTCTGGATATACGACCGGACTTTGCCGATCTCCTCCGCAAGGAGCGTCGCTATTTCTTTGTAGGACTTATCTTCGTAATAAAACATCGTTACACTTTGTTTTTGGTGTTGGGGCAATTCATCCAGGCACTTTTCGAGGGGTTTCGGGTTTTGGGCCGGAAGTTCCACCTCGAAAGGGCTCTCCACGGCATCGAAAAAGACCATGTTTTCCGGAGCGTGGTAGTCAGTGGGCCGGCGCTGATTTTTCCGCCATTCCATCAGGCAATGGTTGCGGGCCAGCACGTACAACCAGCCGCGAAAGGACTCAACCTGATGCTCCCGGGCTTTGCGCACCAATTCCTCGTAAATACCCATAACGGCATCTTCCGAGCGACCGGGATCGCGCAGTATTTTCAGACACACCCCGTACACCATAGGCATATAACGCTCGTACAACAGCCCCAAATACCGCGGCTCACCGCTGGCTTGGTAACGGGCCAGCAGCGCTTCGTCGGTCCACTGTTCGGGCGAATCGGAGCGAAAAATAGTGCGCATGCTTTAATTATCCGGTTTTTGACCGGTGAACGGGTCTTTACCCGCCAAAGGTATGGAAAGGATGCTTTTCCCGGTACAATTACACAAACCCGGGATCTTTTCTCTTTCACCTGTTAATTATCTTTAAAAAACTTGCAATGATCACAGCAGTGCCCATATCTTTGACCGACCGTTCAACCATAAAATGAGTCCACGTACCTCCAAACAATTTGAAGAGATCCGGATGCGGAGCAGGGAAAAGATCCTGACCGCCGCCATGGAAGCCTTTGCCAGAGAAGGCTTCCAGAATGTGTCGGTGAGCCGGATTGCCAGCCAGGCGGGTGTGGCCAAAGGCTTGCTGTACAATTACTTTTCCAGCAAGGAAGATATGTTGATGGCTATCATTGAGCAGATCATGCAGGACATGTTCGGGTACATGGCGGCTATCACGGAGGAGAGCGACCCGGCCCGGAAACTGGAGCAACTGATCCGCATCTCCTTTCACCTGTTCAAGGAAAAGCGGGAATTCTACTCCACCATTCTGCCGATCGTCACACAACGGGGCATTTCAGAAAAAATGCACGCGCGGCTGAGTGCATTTCTGGTTGAGTTTGTTGCTGCATTCGAACAAATTTACGGGCAACTGAACGTAAAAAACCCGCGGATGGAGGCCTATATCCTGGGCGCCATGCTCGACGGAGTCGCCTGGCATTACCTGTTTCTATTTGACGAGAGCTATCCGATCGACGAGGTCGAGGAACACATAATTGAACACATTCGATCGCTAATTCACCTATCATGAATATCCTGTTGAAATTCGTTGTCTTTATTGCGCTTGCCCTGGGCTCTGTCATGGCTGTACAAGCCCAGGATGCCCGCGAAATCATCCGCAAAGCCGATGAAAAAGCGCGCGGCAACACTTCCATCGCGCAAATGACCATCACCACAGTGCGCCCAAAATGGACCCGCAGCATGGATCTCAAAGTATGGACCAAGGGCACCGATTACGCGTTGCTGCTCGTACAGTCACCCGCAAAAGACAAAGGCGTAGCCTACCTGAAACGCCAAAAAGAAGTCTGGAACTGGCTGCCCCAGCTCGAGCGCACCATTAAACTTCCGCCTTCCATGATGGGGGAATCCTGGATGGGCACAGATTTTACAAACGACGACTTGGTCAAGGAAGCCTCGGTGATCAACGACTACACCCACAGTCTGCTGGGTTCGGAAAAGCAGGAAGGCCTGGACTGTTATAAAATCCAAATGATCCCCAAGCCCGAGGCTGCGATTATCTGGGGAAAAGTCCTTGTCTGGATCGACAAAAAAGACTACCTGCAACTCCGGACGGAATTTTACGACGAAGACGGCGCGCTGGTCAACACCATGATCGGTTCGGAGGTAAAAACGATTGGCGGCCGCCTGCTCCCTACCCGGATGGACATGATCCCCGCGGACAAGGAAGGGCACAAAACAACCATTACCTATTCCTCCATCCAGTTTGACCAGCCCCTTTCAGACGCCTTTTTCACTACCGCTAATTTAACCCGTGTAAAATAAGCAGATCCATGTTGCTCAAATTCGCCTGGCGTAACATCTGGCGCAATCGCAGCCGCTCGCTCATCACCATGAGCGCTATTGGCAGCGCAGTACTGCTGGCCGTGGTGACTGTTTCCCTGCAAAAAGGGGTTTGGGAAAACCTGGTCAAAAATCTGGTGAGCCTGTACACCGGTTATGCCCAGGTACATGCCAAAGGCTATTGGGACGAGCAGACCCTGGAAAACTCCTTTGAAATCAAGGAGGATATCAATCAACTCGTGGCAGGTACACCCGGCATTCAAAGTATGACGCATCGCCTGGAGACCTTCGCACTGGCATCATCCGGTCCAAAAACACGCGGCTGCCTTGTCGTCGGTATCGAACCAAAAAGTGAGAACGCCCTGACACAACTGGCTTCCAAGGTACGGTCCGGCGAAATGCTGCATGCCGAAAGTGAGGCCGCACTATTGGCGGAAGGGCTGGCAGAAAAACTGAAATTGGGCCTGGGCGACACCCTGGTGCTGCTGACCCAGGGGTATTACGGCAGCACAGCCGCCATAAAGGTACCCATTCAGGGCCTGCTGCATTTCGGCTCTCCGGAACTAAACGACCGCATTGCCTATGTCCCCCTCGCAGTTGCCCAACACTGGCTGGATGCCCCCGGGCGCGCCACCTCCCTGGTGATTGGGCTGGAACGCGCGCAATTGTTGCCCGGGGTTGACAAGGCACTAAAGAAAACCCTGCCTCCCGAATACGAGGCCTTGACCTGGAAAGAAATGATGCCCGAGATTACCCAGCACATCGAGGCCGACTCGGTGGGTATGTACATCATGCTGGGTATCCTGTACATGCTGATCTCTTTTGGTATTTTCTCCACACTGCTGATGATGCTGGCCGAGCGGCAACGCGAATTCGGCATGCTCACAGCCCTGGGCATGCCACCGCGCGCCATTGCCCGGGTGGTGCTGGCAGAAACGGTTTTCCTTACGCTCAGTGGATGCCTGGCAGGCATTGCCCTGAGTTACCCGGCGGTGTGGTACCTGTATAAATACCCCATCGTTTTTAGCGGGGACCTCGCCGAGACCTATGAACGGTTCGGATTCGAGCCCGTATTCCCGGCCATTATAAAGGCCAGCATTTTTACAAACCAAACGCTCGTCGTACTCTGCATAGGCCTAGTACTGGCCATTTACCCGGTGTTGCGGGTATTGCACATCAATGCAGTAGAAGCGATGCGAAAATAAAACCGGCTAACTATGTTGTTCATCATTGCCTGGCGAAACCTCTGGCGCAACCGCACCCGCAGCCTGATCATCACCAGTTCCGTGGCGTTGGGCATGTGGGCCGGCACGTTTATCAATGCCATCTATTACGGTATGGGCAATGACCGGCTTCGCATTGCCATCGACAGCGAGGTATCCCACATCCAAATCCACCATCCCCGTTTTGGCGACGACAAGGAGGCTCAATATAACATGCCGCTGGATAGCCTGGATGTATTGCTCCGCGCTAATCCGGACATCAAGGCCTTCAGCCTGCGCAGTGTAACCACCGGTATGCTGGCTACCACCTCCGGCAGCCAGGGCATTCAGGTGAACGGGGTTGACCCGGCCGCCGAACAGGCTACGCGCGGGCTGGCCGGTTTTGTAAAGGATGGCGAGTATCTCGATTCGACCCTTCGAAACCGCGTACTGATCAGCACCAAAACGGCCGAAAAACTCAAACTGAAGTCCGGAAACAAGATTGTGCTGACCCTGCTCGACACAGCAGGAAACATAACCTCCGGGGCATTCCGTATTTGCGGCCTCTACCACACGACGAATGCCCCCCTGGATGAACTCAATGTTTTTGTACGTAAAACCGACCTGGATCGCCTGATTGGTACGGCCGGTCGTGTCCATGAGGCCGCCATACTGCTCCAGCGCGATGAAGACCTGGACAAAGTCGCCCAAAAACTGCAACAACAGCTTCCCCAGGACCGAGTCCAGCGTTGGCAGGAAATCTCCCCGGAGACAGCCCTGGTGGTGTCTTCGCTGGATTCCTATGCCTTCATTTTTATCTTCATCATTCTGCTGGCGCTCTCCTTCGGGATTATAAACACTATGCTGATGGCCGTACTGGAACGCACCCGGGAAATCGGCATGTTGATGGCCGTAGGTATGAACAAATGGCGGGTATTCTGGATGGTGGTGTGGGAAACTGTATTCCTTGCTGTGATCGGCGCCCCGGCAGGCCTGTTCGTCGCCTGGGCAACCACAGCCTGGCTGGGCCGCACCGGCATTGACTTTTCCGCCGTTATGGGCGATACCCTGCGGGATTTCGGCTACTCCTCTGTTATCTACCCGATCCTGCCCTGGTATTCCGTGAACCAAACCATGGAGCTGGTCATACTCGCTGCACTCATAGCTGCGATATTTCCCGCTCTGAAAGCCTTGCGCCTGAAACCGGTGGAAGCGATACGGAAATGATTGGGGGACATTGGGGGACATTGGGGTCATTGGGGGTCATTGGAGTCATTGGAGTCATTGGAGTCATTGGGATTAATTTGAAGTTAAACTTGTAGTAACATGACAAAAACTGTGATCGACGCGCACAACGTGTCCAAAGTGTACAACCCGGATACGATACCGGTGCATGCGGTGAACAATGTTCACCTGCATCTGGAGCGCGGTGAATTTGCGGCCCTGGTCGGGCCTTCCGGTTCCGGAAAAACCACCTTGCTGAACATGCTCGGCGGGCTTGATGCCCCCACGGAAGGACATATTGAGATCAACGGCGTGAACATCACGGCCATGCCGCCCAATCAGCTGATCAATTTCCGCCTGAACAACATCGGCTTTGTTTTTCAGGCCTTCAACCTGATCCCGGTGCTGACGGCGCGGGAAAATGTGGAATTTATCATGCTGCTGCAAAAACGCTCCAAAAAGGAACGGGAACAACGCGTAATGGAACTTATGCGGGCCGTAGGGCTGGAAGACAAACTCGATGTCCGCCCCGCACAACTTTCCGGCGGCCAGCAACAACGCGTGGCCGTCGCCCGCGCCCTGGCCTCCAAACCGCAGTTTATTCTCGCCGATGAACCAACCGCCAACCTCGATTCGCACTCCGCTTCCACGCTGCTCGATATCATGGAAAAATTAAACCGCGAAGAAAATATGACCTTCCTCTTCTCCACGCACGACCAACGCGTCATCGAACGCGCACGACGGGTCATCACCCTCGTCGACGGACGTGTGGAAAAAGACACCGGAGATGGCGAACGATAGTGGTTAACTAAATACCAGCGTTGTAGCCGGGCGTTCGATGAAGTCCGGCTACAACGCTAAAAAAGACCAAGGCCATCCATTTTGTCAGCCGACTTTTTCCGCAAAGAAATCCTTCACCAGGGCGATCAGTTGGTTTTGTGTCATGGAATCGGCCGAAAGGACCGCCGTCAGTTGCGGGCGATAGTGTTTGATATCCTCAATGGTACGCTGTAATCCAAGTTTGGCTTCGGCAGGTCCAAAAAGCATCAGTTCATCGGTATCGGGGTCAATTTCGTGCAATATGGCGTCAAAGTAGGCTTTTTCTTCTTTTTTGCGGCGGGCCTGGAAAGCGCTCTCGCTAATCCCGCCCTGCGGCCCCCAGGGTGTTTTGCTCCGCGCACCGCCTTTCGGCACGCCCCATTCGATATTCGACAACACTTGTTTTACCTCCGGATTGCCTCCTTTTTCTTCATCCAGTTTTACGAGATAGGCTTCTTTGTAATCCAGCCAGATTCCGATTTTCTTCTTATAATTTGTCATAAAAAGTAGCTTTAGATCTACAAATATAGCTGGTCATTCTGCCAATGTCTTTAATCCTCGTCAACCTCCGGGTTGATATCGGTCATGGCTTTGGGGAAGTACCGGTTTTACATTTGCAATCCATCTGCCCTATGGCTCGTTTTCCATTGTTCCGACTTTTTTTGCCCTTAATGCTGCTGGCATCATTGCGCAGCTCCGGTCAAACCGAGGGTATTTCGCCCTGGCAATTCAAGGGATACGTTAAAAACCTGCAGCAATGGTTTTTTACCGATGCGAAAAACTCCCTGGTGAACGGCGGATTCTTTCACAACCGGCTCATGCTGCAATATGCACCGGACAGTCTTTGGACTTTCGATCTTGAAGTACGCAATCGGCTGTTCTATGGCGAGTGGATCCGGTTTCAGCCGGGTTTTGCCGAAGGGCTGGATCAGGACAATGGACTGGCCGACCTTTCCTTTGTCCCGGTCAAACGCCAGGCGCTGATCGGGAGTGTGGTGGCCGACCGGCTTTGGGGCCAATGGCGACGGCAACGCTGGACTGTCCGCCTGGGCCGGCAACGGATCAACTGGGGCATCGCGCTGACCTGGAACCCCAACGACTGGTTCAACGCCTGGAATTTTCTCGATTTCGACTACGAAGAGCGACCGGGTTCCGACGCCCTGCGGGTACAGTATCAAACCGGCGGGTTCTCGCAGTTCGAAGTGGCCCTTAGTCCGGCCCGCCATGCGAAAAAAATCGTTGGCGCCATGCGTTACAACGGGCATACCGGCAATTTTGACTGGCAGGCGCTCGCAGGGGTGTACCGCAACCGGCTGGCCGCCGGCATCGGCTGGGCCGGGGACATAGGCCAGGCCGGCTTCAAAGGCGAAGTTTCGGTTTTTCAGCCCATCGATTCCACTGCAGGAAAGACCAGCGTTAGCGCAACGGCTGAAGTAAACACGCTTTTGGGCGGATCCTGGTTCCTCAACAGCGCCCTGCTGATCAACTCCAATGGCTTTGGCGACCGGACCGATTTCTTCCGGCTTACTCAAACCAACCTGGCTGCCGATAACCTGATGCCGGGAAAACTCTCCTTTCTGGTATCCGTCTCACACCCCTTTACGCCCCTGTTGCAGGCATCGCTGACCGCAGTTTACTCGCCGAATGGACATCTGATCATTCTGGTGCCCACAGCAGCCTGGTCTGTCGCCGAAAACTGGGACATAGATCTCACCGGCCAGTTGTTCTGGCTGGAGGGTCCATCGGGCAACCTGGATAATGCCGGCAACGGAATTTATTTGCGCGCGCGGTGGAGTTTCTAGTGCGGCTAATTTGTTTTGCGCAGCAGGGTAAACACCGGTCGGAATCCGATAAACGGCGATGGCGCCGTGGTACCGGCAAATTCATCCGGTGCATCGATGCGGATGTCATAGCCCGTGCTGTTAAAACAACCGCCCTTCGTTTGGCCGGCACCGGCCAGCATTTCCGCCACATTGCCGCTCATATTGTACAATCCAAAATCGTTCGGTGCATAGGACTTGCCGGGGGAAGGTCCAAAGAAAGCGCCGCCCGGCAGTTCAAGATCCTGCCGCACTTCCAGTTCGCCGGTCTCTTTATTCCGGTGCACCGACTCATCGCCGAAACGGCGAAAATTGTACAGGAACTCTCCTTTTGCGTTCCGAAGGTAATAACCATGCGGATAAGGCAAGCCCGCATGGCCGGCTTGCGCAGCGTACATCCACTCTACCTCGGAAGGCAGGCGTACATCCAACAGCATTTCCGGCTGGAAGGCTTGTAGTTTTTTCGTCAGCCATTGGCAGTACAGCTGGGCGGCTTCGTGGCTGATATTTACCACCGGGTAATTTTCATACGCCGGATGCTGAAAATAGTGCTCTGCCATTGGATCCATATAGGTTCCCGGAATCTTCCAGGCTTCCGGATGCACCTGAGCCTTTTCGTACTCTTCCGTCATGCCATTGGCTTTCAGATCAGCCAGAAATTCCCGGTATTCGAGGTTTGTCACTTCCCAGGCCTGCATATAAAAGCCGTTAACAGACACTGTTTTGTCCTTGGTAACATATTTCCCGGAGGGAATGAAAACATAAGCCTTGGGAAATTTGACTTTGTGGTGGTCCCGGTTGGGTGTGAAAGCGCCAGACAGCGCGAAACAGCAGAGGAGGAGCAGGTACTTCATAGGTTAGTCATTTTTTGATGTAAAAACAATGTTGGTTAAAACTGTAGCAGGAAGAAGTATAGTTTAACCGTTCAAAATTTTAACAGCAGATCAGACTAGCAGTGCCGGCACAGGGCAGAGTCGATTGGTTCTGTTGTTTTACTTGGAAATTGGGCATTTTTGGAGCGCAAAACGGAGCAGGATATCC
>CAYVDV010000112.1:0-12850 GCA_964450465.1 uncultured Saprospiraceae bacterium | reverse complement strand
CGGCATGGTATGCTCCATTTGTTGTTCCCGTTTTTCCAAAAATTGTGTTTTCAGTACTTTGCCATCGGCCTGGAGGAGCAAGAGTTCCAGTTGTCCGGCCCAGTCATTTTCGAAGCGGATATGCAGTTCATCGCTGCACGGGATGGGATAGCAGGTTAAGTTTCCAGGGAGTATTTTTCGATCGCGAAGGGCAGTCGTGAAAGTCGACTCATAAGCGCCGATATCAATGCTATTGCCCTGGATGCGACTGTTGCCTTCGAGGTCGAAGCTGCTCTCGATATCGTCTGAAACTCCTGCGTCAACACAGGGGCTGTCCTTGGTGAGGTGCAGGTCTGTATCCGAGACAAAGAGGGGATCTGTCTCGTACAGGTCAGTTGGATGAGCGGAGAAATAATCCACAAGGGCACGATCGTGGGAGAGGTTGCCGCCCCGACTGAACCATTCCTGGCTGTTTGAGCCGCTGGTAGCGACATTGGTTCCACCGGGGTTATACAGGATGGTATTTTGCAGCGTAATTGCCGCCTTACCCTGCTGATGAATACCTTCCGCATTGTGGGCCAGGGTGTTGTTCAGGGAAAGGACGTTGGAAGGTTCTGCGAACGTGCCGCTTTGAAAAATACCGGAGCCGGGCCCGGAGTTATCGAGAAACAGGCTGTTGGAAACCACGACATCTTTGCCTGACTTCAGGTAAATTCCACCACCTTCCTCGCCGCCCGAATTGCGTTCAAAATAACAGGCGTTGACTAAAAACTTGGGATAGACCCCAAAATCGGGATTGCCGGCAAAACCAATTCCACCGGCGTATTCCGCGACATTCTCCGTGAAAACGCAATTTTCCACTGCGCCTGATGTTTGCCAGGTAAAGAGCAGCGCGCCACCGGAAAGCGTTGCTGTATTCTGGTGAAACGCGCTGTTCGTAACCATTATAGTCGTTACAGGATCATCGCTGCTTCCCAGCCAGCTGTACCCACCTGCAGCGCCGCCGAATTCTCCCGTATTCTGGATAAAGGTGCAGCTGTCAATGAAACCCCTTGAGCCGTATTGAAAATCCACCGCCCCATCCGAGTTTGCAGTGTTTCCGGTGAAGGTGCAAGCGTCGAAGCAAACCGGACCACCATTAAAACTGGAGGAGGCTCCTCCCCAACCTTCACTGGGGGCATTTCCTGCCCGGTTATTGGTAAAAACGCACCCGCCAACCCTGATGATTTGCCTGGAAGCGGTGAAAAGGGCGCCTCCAAAGCGTCCGCAGGTGTTCTGAACAAAGGCACAGTCCAGGATCTGAGATTGGATGGGGTTGCCCTGGATCGACAGTGCCCCACCCCAATCCCAGGCACGATTGCCCTGAAATGTGCAGCGCTCGATGAGAATGGGACTAGAGTTGGAAATCAGGCATTCCACTGCACCGCCGTAGGAGGCGTAATTCTGCAAAAAGGTGCAATTCTTTAGCGCGATGTTGCCATAGGCTATTATGGCGCCCCCGGAAAAGGGGAAATAGTCCGGATCGCCCGCCACATCGACATCGGCATGTCCGTTTTGGATAATAAAACCGTCAATGGACACCTGATCCTGTGCGGTACTGTCCACCACTACGATATGTTGACAATTATCGGCCCGGTTGTTGCCGAAGTCACCGGGAAGGTCATCCTGTATCAGGTCACCGTCCAGGATGGTAGGGTTTGCTTCGATATTGCGTTGATCGACACTGGTTTCCGTACCGGCAAAGCCGCCGTAAAGGCTAATGGCCCGGCCGATGTAGTACCAGGCAGAGTCGGGGTTGGCATCCGCATTGCCTGGCCGGTAAGTCCCGGAGGCCACCCAGACTATATCTCCGGCCGATGCAGCGTCCAGGGCCGGCTGCAGGCTGAGGTAGGCATTGGCCCAACTGCTGCCATCCTGCATGCCGGTGGCATCCTGTTTGACATAAATAATAGCAGGCTGTCCCGCGCCCTGGGTAGGCATAAAGCCAATAAGAAGACAAGCCAATAGCGGTAGTGATCTTGCTGTCATGGTATAGAAATTTAGTAAACAACGGATATGTAAAGATCAGCACGAGCCAAGTGGCCATGCTATTGACTATGTAGCAAATGCTATAAAAATGGTAACGAAGCGGCAGGTTTTAAGCCTGTTTGCCGTTCTCCCGGGCTTCTTTGGGCGTCAAGCCAAACTCCTCGAGAAAGGTGGCAGAGAAGTATGCGTGATTCCGAAAACCGACCTCATAAGCGATTTCCGAAATATTGAGGCTGGTCTGCAGCAGGAGTTGCAGTGCCTTGTGGAGGCGGATGGAACGGATGTACCGGGAGGTAGCCTTCCCCGTGAGCGCCTTAATCTTGCGGTGCAGTTGCATACGGCTGATGCCGATGGCACTGCAAATCTCCGCTATGCCGAAGGACTCATCGTCCATATTTTCTTCCAAGACTACCCGGAGCTTATTCAGAAAAGCATCTTCGGGTTGTAGTTTATCTTCCTGGCCGGGTTTGGGAAGGGCCATGGCAGCGTATCTGGCCTGCAACTGCTGCCGAAGTTCGATCAGTTTCCGCAGCCGGAGCAGCAGTTCCTCCTTGATAAATGGTTTGGTGAGGTAAACATCGGCGCCACCTTCCAGCCCTTCAAATTTTGATTCGGTATCGGCCCTGGCCGTCAGCAAAACGATGGGGATATGGCTGGTGCGCTCGTCCGCTTTCAGGTGCCGGCATACTTCAAAACCATCCTTTTCCGGCATCATCACATCGCTGACGATGATGTCGGGTATGTATTCGATGGCAGTAGCTATGCCCTCGCTGCCATTAGTGGCTGTGAGGCATTGGTAATCGCTTTCCAGGCAGGATCTCAGGTAGGCGCGTACATCGGAATGGTCTTCAATGATCAGCACCAGAGGCCGCTCTTCCCCGTCCTCCAGGGTGTCCTGACCCATTGCCGATGATTCTACCGCCGGCTTGAGAGAACCTGGGAACGCTTCCCGGTTCAGGGGAGCTGCGGAATTGGCTTCTACCGGGGCTTCCCGGTGAACCGGAAGCACTACCGTAAAACAAGAACCTTTGCCCGGTTCGCTATCCACTTTCATGCTGCCGCCGAGCAACTCAACCATTTCCCGGGCGATAGAAAGTCCGATGCCGGTGCCGGGCTCATCAGCGGCATAGCCGGAAGCGTTGCTGTCGCTCACCTGGTAAAAACGATCGAAAATGCGGGGTAACTGTTCGGACTCAATTCCAATTCCGGTATCGCTGACAGTCAACTTCAGTTGTGCTTCGCCGGCCTCCAGGCTGAGGGTTACTTCGCCACCTTCCGGTGTAAACTTGATGGCGTTGGAAAGCAGGTTAGACAGGATATGTTGCATTTTGTCCGGGTCATAGTCCATTACAAATTCCGGCCGGTTGGTTTGGAAGTGCAACGCTATCCTTTTCCTTTCTGCCAGGGAGTGAAACGACTCCAGAAGGTATTTCAGAAACGGGACGACATCGCCCTGACTCCAGTTGGGCTTCATGCTTCCGGACTCCAGTTTGTTCAGGGCGAGCATTTGGTTGACCAGGGACAGCACCTGCCGGGCGTTTCGACGGACCATTTCGTTTTCCGAAACCCCTAATATGACCGTTAGTGGCGTTCGAAATTCATGGGAAATATTGGTATATAGTTTGGTCTTCACCTTGTCGATCTCGCGCAAGCGTTCGGTCTCTGCTTGCGCCAGGCGGCGGTTGAGGAGAAAACGGTAGGTTCCCAAAATGGCGGCTGTAAAAAGCAGGCCGTAAAGCGGGTAAGCCCACCAACTGGCCCACCACGGGGGGCTTATATGGATGCGCAGGGTTGCGGGAATCTTGGTCCACACGCCGTCGCCGTTGGCGCCTTTCACCTTCAGCGTATAATTTCCCGGAGGTAGTTTGGTGAACGTGACTTTGTTATCGGTACCGAGCGGGATCCAGTTGTCATGGAAGCCTTCCAACTGGTAAGCAAATTGATTAAGGTGGTTACTGAAGTAATTGGGCATGGTAAACGCTACCGTGATCAGGTAATCATCATAGGATAGGTTTATTTCTTTCTTTTCAGCAATGCCCTTGACGGCAATTGCTGTTCCGCCCGCATTCCCTTCCTGAAAATAGTGAAAGTCCGTAAACGCAACGGCAGGAGCGAACGGATTTAGTTCCAGGCTGTCCGGGTGAAAGATCTTCAACCCATTTTCTCCACCCAGGGCTATCCTGTCCCCCTGCTTTGCCAACCAACCAAAACTGCCGTTATTCTGATGACCAAGGGCGGAATAGCTGGTAAAACGCACAAATTGTTCAGTGCCCGGGTTAAAGAAACAAAGTCCCGCGCTGGTACTGAGCCATATATTTCCCCGGCCATCTTCGATGATGCTGAAAACGGCATCGCCTGCCAGACCATCCTTTGAATGAAAAGATCGAAAGGTTTCCGTTGCCGGATCAAACGTATTTAAGCCATTTTGTGTGCCTACCCAGAGTTGACCGCTCCGGCTCTCATAAATACAATTGATAATGTTGTCGCTGAGTGCATTGGGAGCCTCATGGTTATGTTTGAACTGCCTGACCACCCCGGTATGCTTGTCGAACCGGTTCAGGCCTTCTCCATTGGTGCCTACCCAGAGGTAACCTCTGCGATCTTCACCTATGGACATGAGCAGGTTGCTGCTCAGGCTATTGGGGTTACCCGCCTCGTACTTGTAGTTGATAAAATCATCTGATTCCGGCCGGTAGCGGCTTAGCCCATTCCCGTAAATGGCTACCCAAAGTACCCCTTCGCTATCTTCATAAAGGTACTGCACGTGGTTACCACAGATACTTGATTGGTTTTTAGTATCCGCCTGGTAGTGGCGAAAAACGCCTGTTTTGCGGTCCAGGCGATCCAACCCGCCACCGGCAGTGCCCACCCAGAGGTTCCCACGACTGTCTTCCAGAATGGAAGCCACTTCATTTTTGGAAAGCGAATGTGGAGCGGAAGGCTTGTTCCGGTAGTTGGTAAAAGTTCGCGTCACCGGGTCGAAACAATCCAGCCCGCCACTGTCCGTACCGATCCAGAGCAGGCCATCCCGGCTTTCATGAACCGCCAGTACCTTATTGTCTGACAGACTGTTGACAGACCGGGCCTGGCGCCGAAAAATTTCGATCTGCCCATCCGGAGGGTAGCAATAACTCACCCCGCCTACCCAGCTGCCCACCCATATTTCGCCGGCCTGGCCTTCCAGGAACTTCCAGGCAAAATTATGGCCAATGCTGAAGGGGTTTTCCTCCTCGTACAGGTAAGCGTGCGCCTGTCCAGTGACCAGGTCAACCCAGTTAAGACCTTGCGTCTGGCTACCTACCCAGTGGTTGGCCCGGCTGTCAGCCGCAATGAAGGTCGTTTTCCGGAAGGAAAGCCCCTGTTTGCCGCCAGCTGACTGGCCATAGCGCTCAAACCGTTCGGTTGCAGGGTCAAAACGGTTCAGGCCGCCTTTATTCGTAGTGACCCACAAATACCCTTCCTTATCTTCATAAATGTCGAGGACTTCGTTGTCGCTGATGCTGGCAGGATTGGAAGCGCTATAGACAAAATGCCGGAATTTTCCGGTGGAGCGGTCGAAGCGGTTGAGGCCTCCTTTCCAGGTGCCGATCCAAAAGGTCCCGTCGCGGGCTTCACAGATCTTCCATATCTCATTATCATTGATGCTGAAAAGATCCGTGGAGTCCGGTACAAAATGCGCAAATTTTCCCGTGGAGGGATCCAGCCGGTTGATCCCTCCACCAAAAGTGCCCAACCAGATGACACCGTCCCGGCTTTCGTAAATAGAAAAAATGTCATCGTCATTGATCCCACTGGTATCCCTTGCATCGTAAGTGTACCGGGTGAACACCTCGGTTGAGGGGTCAAAACGATTGAGGCCCGACTGAAAGGTACCAACCCAAATGGCGCCCCGGCTATCTTCCAGGAGGCTCATCACCCAGTTTCCGCTGATGCTGGTGGAGTCATTCGGGTCGTGGAGATAGGTTTTAAAACGGTAACCATCATAGCGGCAGAGCCCCGCCTGTGTGCCGAACCAGATGAAGCCGTGGCGGTCCTGTAGCATGGCCATAACGGCATTATTGGGCAGACCATCGTCAACCGTTAAATGTTTGAAATACAGTTGAGGCTGGGCATGTCCCCAAGATGAAAAAAGGAGGAAACTTGCTACAAAAGCTAAATTCCTGATCGCGCTATATTTACCGGGTAAGCACACCAACAAATTTAAAAATAAAGAGCCGGTTTTAATCAATCAAAACACCGATTAATCTTCCCGGCACGATGCCTCTTTTTACCTGCATACACGGGTTGGGCTTTCGAGTTTTGATTGTGTTTTTTACAGATGAAGCAGGCAAGGCGTCCTAAAGTAATTCTTTTCCTCCAATATTACTTGCCGAATTTTTACATTCAACCGCTGCGCGGTTGGGATTGATCTGGCGGGGTGGCCATTTACCCCGGGTTGCACCCGGGGCTATTCAAGTTTAAGCCCTGCGGGCTTTGCTCCAGACGAGAAACTGGCCTTATTTCAGACTGTAGCCACATATATTCCGCAACGATGAGCCCTCCAACCGCGCAACGGTTAAATGCGAATAGCCGCGGGTGAAAACCCGCGGAACGATATCGATCATGACCGTAAAAACTAAACCGCGCAGCGGTTAAATTTGAATAGCCGCGGGTGCAAACCCGGGGAACGATATCGATCATGACCACAAAACCCAACCGCGCAGCGGTTAAATGCGAATAGCCAGAAATAACCACCGACCAGAAACAGGGTAAAAATGGAGGAGGTTGAACACAAATACCCTATATTTGGGTACGAATTGTTTCACCATAAAACGAAAGCCTAATGCAAACCTATACCCAAATCCTGTATCAAATCGTGTTCTCCACCAAATACCGGCAGCACGTCCTGGGTAAAGAAAACCGTCCGGAACTCTTCCGGTACATTTGGGGAATTCTCGACCATAAAAAATGCCATTTGTATCGAATAAACGGAGTGGAAGATCATTTGCACATGGTGCTTAGTTTACATCCGACGGTATCCCTTGCTTCACTGGTCAAAGATGTAAAACTGGCCAGTTCGGGGTTTATCAAAGGAAATAGCCTGTTTCCGGGCTTTCCGGGTTGGCAGGATGGACACGGCGCTTTTACGTATTCGTTCAACGAAAAAGACACGCTGATCGAATACGTAAAAAACCAGGAAGCACATCACGAAACCAAAAGTTTCCGGACGGAACTGATCGAATTGCTTACCGAACACAACGTTTCTTTTGACGAAAAATACCTCGACTGAGGCAGTGATAGCGGCGAGCCCCTGTACTATGCCTCGCACGGCGCGGTGTCCGGCCCGACTCAACCTGACCGCTGCGGAACTGACGGATGTACAGAGGCAGGCGGAGCAGACTACAATGCAAACTTATACCGCGGCCCGATTTTCCAGAACCCTTCCCGCTCGTAAAAGCGCAGGGTTTTGTCAAATTCATCGCCGGGGGTGGTGACTTCCAGACGCGTCCAGCCGCGTTCTTCGCCGATCTCCTTGGCAAAATCGAGCAGCATTTTGCCTACTCCTTCCGAGCGGTATTCGGGCACGACATACAGTTCATTGATCACACCATAGCGGCCGCCTGCCGACAACGACAGCGATTCCACCAGGGTGATCAGGCCAACGACGTCACCGTCATCGTCAAGGGCCAGCAAGGTGGAATGGTGATCGTCGGCGTCCATCTCGGCGAAAATTTCGGCGAGTTCTTCAAAACCGAGGTTGTGCTCTACCTCCTCAAAGAGTGCGGACAAGAGATCTGCCACTACGGCAGTGTGTGTTTCATCGGCTACAAGCAAGTTGATCATGGGCGTGCATTTGAATGCAAAGGAACGCAAACAAAATGCACCGGAGACGGCTTGTCCGGCAAATTATTACAAGACAATTGCCGGCGCGACTCGCAGTCACACCGGCAATACATCACATAAATCCGGTTTTCGCAAATTGCGTTACTTATCGCTTCGCCCCTTCCAGAATGCGAATGTAGTTGGCCCGTTCAAATGCAGCCGGGTCGGCCACATTCTGCTGGCTGAGCACGCCCTTAAAGGCATCTACCGATTTGAACTCCATATCCTGCATCCATGCCCGAAGTTCTGTATTCATGGTTTCCAGATAGGGAATACCGTGTTTGTAGAGTGCGGAGGCGGTCATGGTGACATCGGCGCCTGCGAGCAGGTATTTGACCACTTCCCGGGCGCTTTGCACACCGGTAGTGGCAGCCAGGGAAGCGTTCAGACGGCCATAGAGAACGGAGATCCACAGCAGAGGCAGGCGGATCTCGTTGGATTCGCTGTATTGCAGGTTGTTCAGTACCCGCAGCGTGTTGATATCGAAATCCGGCTGGTAAAAACGGTTGAACAGCACCAGTCCGTTGGCGCCGGCCAGTACCAGTTCGCGGGCCATGTATCCCATGGCGCTGAAGTACGGATTGAGTTTTATGGCAACCGGGATCTTCACCGTCGAACGCACCATTTCCACGATATCCAGATAGCGCTCTTCCACGGCGCGGCTTTCCTGGTGAATATCGGCGGCTATATAAAACACATTGATCTCCAGTCCGTCGGCGCCGGCTTGTTCCATTTGCCGGGCGTAATCGATCCAGCCTTCGGGGCTGATGCCGTTCAGGCTGGCGATAATGGGAATATCCACCCGGTCTTTTGCCTTCCGGATCAAATCGAGGTACTCTTCCACGCCGACACTGTACTCTTCGGCGGCCGGGAAGTAATCCAGGCCTTCGGCAAAAATATTGGTCGTGCTCATCTGGATCGCAGCCAGACGGTCCTGTTCGCGGCGGATCTGTTCTTCAAAAAGCGAAAACAACACCACAGCGCCGGCGCCGGCATCTTCCATCTTGGCGATGTTGCTGACTTCTTCAGACAAGGGGCAGGCCGAAACGACGATGGGCGAATCGAGATTGAGGCCCATATATTGGGTACGAAGATCGAGTTGCATAGTTGTGTTTTTCCTGGTCAACGAAAAAAGGGTACACTAAAACGTAGGCTGAAAGGCCTTTGCCTCCCAGGTAGCCATATCCTCATAGGTCTTCCAGCGCAGGTCGGCAATTTCCTGGGCCAGATGCATCAAATGTTCGGCATCTTCGGGGTTGGTGCGCGACAGGACGCTGTAGCGCAGTTCGTTGTACGCATAATCCTTCAGCGAAATGGTCGGCCTGGGCGAATCCAGCACGAAAGGATTCCGGTTGGCTTGCCGCAGTGCGGGGTTGTAGCGGATCAGCGGCCAGTAGCCGCTGGCCACGGCCAGATCCTGTTGGTCAAGTCCTTTGCGCATGTCGATGCCGTGGGCGATACAGTGGCTGTAAGCCAGCACCAGAGAAGGCCCGTCATAGGCTTCAGCCTCGCGCATGGCCAGCAATGTTTGCTGCGGATTGGCGCCCATGGCGATCTGCGCTACATACACATTGCCGTAAGAGATGGCCTGCATGGCCAGGTCCTTTTTCCCCACCCGCTTGCCGGCGGCGGCAAATTTTGCCGTGGCGGCTGTCGGCGTGGCTTTCGACATCTGGCCGCCGGTATTGGAATACACCTCGGTGTCGAGCACCAGAATATTGATATTGCGTCCGCTGGCCAGCGCGTGGTCCACGCCTGCCGAGCCGATGTCGTAGGCCCAGCCGTCGCCGCCCACCAGCCAGACACTGCGGCGCACAAGGTGGTTGGCAATCGAGAGCAGGTTTTCCGCCATCGGGTTTTTCGCCATTTTCAGCAGGCGGACTTTCAGTTCGGCCACGCGCTCGCGCTGGGTCCGGATCTCCGATTCGGTTCCCTGCGGGGCGTTCAGCAGTGCATCCACAAAATCATTGCCCAGTTCGGGCGCCAGTTTTCGGAGCAGCTCGTTGGCCACAGCGGTTTGTTTGTCCACGCTGATGCGCATCCCCAGGCCGAATTCGGCATTGTCTTCAAAGAGCGAGTTCGACCAGGCTGGCCCGCGCCCTTCGCTGTTGACTGCCCAGGGTGTGGTGGGCAGGTTGCCGCCGTAGATCGAGGAGCACCCCGTCGCGTTGGCCACGATGAGCCGGTCGCCGAAGAGTTGCGACAGCAGGCGCACGTAGGGCGTTTCGCCGCAGCCGGCGCAGGCGCCGGAAAACTCGAACAAGGGCTCCAGGAACTGGGTGCCGCGCACCGAGGCAAAGTCAACTTTGCTGCGTTCGTTGAACGGCAGGGTTTCGAAGAACGAAATATTCGTTTTTTGCTGCTCCAACACCTCTGCTTTGGGTACCAGGTGGATAGCCTTGGTGCTGCGGTCGGTGAGGCTGATGGCCGGGCAAACCTCCTCACAAAGGTGACAGCCGGTGCAGTCTTCGCCGTACACCTGCAGCGTGTAGCGGGTATCCGGGAAACCGCGCGCGCTGATCGGCGCCGATTGGAAACCATCGGGAGAACCCTGCAGGGCATCCTTGTGGTAAAACTTGGAGCGGATCACGCTGTGCGGGCAGACAAAGCTGCAGTTGCCGCACTGGATACAGATATCCGGCTCCCAGGCCGGTACGAAATCGGCGATATTGCGTTTTTCCCAGCGGGTGGTACCACTGGGGTAGGTTCCGTCGGCCGGCATTTTGCTCACCGGAAGGTCGTCACCGTGGCCGCGCATCATCACGGCCGTTACCTCCTGCACAAACGCCGGGGCTTCGGCGGATACGGTGGGCGGAAACTCGGTCTTGCTGCTCGCTTTTTTGGGCACATCCACTTCCTCCAGGTGGTTCAGTGCGGCGTCCACGGCGGCATAGTTTTTCTTGATGACGCTCTGGCCGCGTTTCTGGTAGGTTTTGTCAATATACTTTTTGATCTGGGCAATGGCTTCGTCTTTGGGCAACACACCAGACAGTGCAAAGAAGCAGGTCTGCATGATCGTATTGATGTAGCCGCCCATGCCTACATTGCGGGCTACCTCCGACGCATCGATGACAAAGAATTTGAGTTCTTTGGCGATGATCTCCTCCTGAACGGGTTTGGGCAATTGATCCCAGATTTCCGCTTTGCTGTACGGGCTGTTCAGCAGGAACGTGGCGCCCTTGCGCGCCATGGGGAGCATTTCCACTTTTTCGAGGAAATTGAACTGGTGGCAGGCCACAAAGTTCGCCTTTTGAATCAGATAAGGCGCGCGGATGGGCTGTTTGCCAAAGCGCAGGTGCGATACCGTGCGGGCGCCGGATTTTTTCGAGTCGTACACAAAATACCCCTGGGCATACAGCGGCGTGTTTTCGCCGATGATCTTGATGCTGTTTTTATTAGCCCCTACGGTACCGTCGGCGCCGAGGCCGAAGAACAGCGCCTGCGTGATACCGCTTTCATCAAGGGTAAATTCGGGGTCATATTCCAGGCTGGTATGGGAGATGTCGTCCTGGATTCCAACGGTGAAGTTGTTTTTGGACTTGTTTTTTTTCAACTCGTCAAACACGCCCTTGACCATGGCCGGGGTGAATTCCTTGGAAGAAAGCCCGTAGCGGCCGCCGATGACGCGCGGCATGGTTTGGAGATGGCCGTTTCCGAAGGCTTCGGCCAGGGTGGTTACCACATCGGCGTACAGCGGTTCGCCGGTAGCGCCGGGTTCCTTGGTGCGGTCCAGCACGGCCACAGATTTTACCGTGGGCAGGAACGCATTTAGGAAGGCCTCTTTGGCCCAGGGCCGGTACAGGCGGACCTGGATGACGCCAACTTTTTCGCCGGCGGCAACCAGGGCATTGGCTGTTTCGGCGGCCGTTTCGGCGCCGGAGCCCATGATCACAAGGATCCGTTCGGCGTCAGGGGCGCCATGGTAGTCGAACAGGCGGTATTGCCGGCCGGTAAGTTTGGCGAAGCGGTCGAGCATGTCCTGCACGATGCCCGGTGTGGCGGTATAATACGGGTTGACGGTTTCGCGTCCCTGGAAGTACACGTCGGGGTTTTGCGCCGTACCGCGCACGAAAGGGTTGTCGGGATTGAGCCCGCGCTGCCGGTGTTCGTACAACAGTTGGTCATCGAGCATGGTCCGCATCTGATCTTCGGAGATCAGGGCGATCTTGCTCACCTCGTGCGAGGTGCGGAACCCGTCGAAAAAGTGGATAAACGGGATGCGCGCCTTCATGGTGGCAGCCTGGCAAACCAGGGCCATGTCGTGCGCTTCCTGTACCGATGCGGAAGCCAGCAGGGCAAAGCCGGTGGGCCGTGCGGCCATCACGTCGCTGTGATCGCCAAAGATCGAAAGCGCCTGGGCAGCCAGCGAGCGGGCAGCCACGTGGAGCACGGCGCTGGTGAGCTCCCCGGCGATCTTGTACATATTGGGCAGCATCAGCATCAGCCCCTGCGAAGCGGTGAAGGTAGTGGTCAGGGCGCCGGTCTGAAGCGCGCCGTGTACGGCGCCGGCAGCGCCGCCTTCGCTCTGCATCTCGATGATCTCCGGCACGTTCCCCCAGATATTGGGCATCCCTTTGGCCGACCATTCATCGGCCAGTTCAGCCATAGGCGACGAAGGGGTGATGGGGTAGATGGCGCACACTTCATTGACCCGGTAGGCCACGTATGCCGTGGCTTCATTTCCGTCGATCGTGACTATTTTCGGCTTGGTTGGCATAATGTTTATTTTTCTTCGGCAATCATTTCAATAGCGTGGCAGGGGCATTGTTCGAAGCACACGGCACAGCCGGTGCAGCGGTCGTAGTCGAACCGGTACCGCTTTCCCGGGCCGAGTTTGATCACGGCATCTTCCGGGCAGGAGCCGTAGCAGCCGTCGCATTCGAAACAGTTGCCGCAGGAAAGGCAGCGCTGCGCTTCGTAGCGGGCTTCGGTTTCGCCCAGGCCGGCCATAATCTCCGAGAAATCCTGGATTGCGGTGTCC
>CAYVDV010000111.1:5338-12871 GCA_964450465.1 uncultured Saprospiraceae bacterium | reverse complement strand
ACCATTCCAGTTGCCGGCATTCAATGCATACCGGTAGGGTGGGGTGCCCCCGGATCCGGTTATCTGGATCTCGCCGGAATGCCCCCCAAAGCATACAATGTCTTTTTGGGTGGTGCTCCCGCCGAGTGGCGCAGCGGGCTGTGCGATAGTAACCGAATCGGTAAAAAGGCAACCATTCCGGTCTGTTAGGGTCACTCCGACCACTCCGGCAGACAGCCCTCCTATTTTGCTTCCCTTGGCTCCGGTGGACCAGAGAAACTGGTAGGGTGGGGTGCCTCCGTATCCGGTTGCGGTTACCTTTCCGGAAGCGCCGCCATAACACAGCACGCCAGTCGGGGAAAAATCCAGTTGAAGTGCCGGCGGGGCGGTGAGTGCAGCGCTGCTTGTACCGCTACATCCTTTGGCATCCGTCGCGGTTACCTGATAGACGCCTGCCGGTAATTCGTTTGCCAGGGAATCGAATGATGAAACTACATTGGCCGACCAAGTATAGCTATAGGGGGGCGTGCCCCCACTTCCCCCGGCGATCAGCCAGCCATCTGAGCTGTTAGGACAAAGCGGATTGCCGAGCGACAGTATTGCAACGTCAACCTGAGGCACATCACTGATAGTGGCCGTTTGGGTTGCCGTGCAACCCAACAGGTCTGTTACGGTAACTGTGTAGGTTTGGCCGGCCTGCAAGCCGGATGCCTGGATACCTGTCTGGTTGGGGGTGGTGCTCCAGCGATAGGTCAGGGTACTCAAATCGACATTCAGGGCGCCGTGAAATGCCGCCGTAATCAGTGCCGTGCCGTTATTGCTGCCAAAACAATCCACACTGCTGCTTTCTGCCCAGACAAAAAATTGTTGCTGCTGGGGAATAAAAATCGAGTCTGTTGCCTCGCAACCCTCCGCATCCGTTGCAGTCACATGGTAAAGCGCGGAAAGCAGCCCTGTGGCAGTGGCGCCTGTCTGGGCATTGGCATCCCAGCGATAGGTGTACGGTCCGGTACCGCCGCCGGCAATTGCGGTTGCTTTGCCGTTCGATGCGCCAAAGCAGATCGTGTCGCCCAGTGCGGGTATATCGATTTGAAGAGGTTCTGATGGCTGTTCCACCAAAACAGGCAAGGTTTGCGTACATCCGTCGGAATCGGTAATAGTGGCGGTATAGATTCCTGCCGGTAACTGCGCAATATCTGTAGCGTTTGAGACAAAGCCATCCGGGCCATTCCAGGTGATGGTATATCCACCTGCGCCACCGGAAGGGCTCAACTGAATTGCGCCGTCTGAACCATCAAAACAACGCACGGGCTGACTTTGATAGACGGCCATCAAGGCTTCGGGCTGAGGCACAGATCCCGATAATGAAGCGGTGCAGCCCTTGGAGTCTGAAACGGTAACGGTGTACGTACCAGCCGGCTGCCCGGAAATCACCGGCCCGGTAGCACCGGTATTCCACAAATAGGTAAATGGCCCCGTTCCTCCCTGCACCTGGGTGCTTATTTGGCCGTTAGCGACACCGAAGCAGGAGGCGGGTTGTATCTCCAGGTTCAACCCGATTGCAGTTGCCTGACCTACCACTGCGCTGGCGCTTGCCGTACAACCGTTAATATCACTTACCGTGACGGTGTACCCGCCGGCGGTGAGGTTGCTGGCTACGGGGCCTGTTTGCCCGCTAGCGTCACTCCATTGGTAACTAAATCCGCCATTTCCTCCTGTCGCCGATGCCGTAGCCGTACCGGTCGTGCCGATGCAAACTACGTCGGTAGCAATGACCGAAAGGGTTATGGGCACAGGTGCGCCCACAGTATCTGTTAGTGTGAACGTACATCCATTCTGGTCAGTGATCGTGACAGTGTAGGCGCCCGGCAAAAGATTGCCTGCAAGCGCAGTGGTTTGCCCGGCGGGATCGCTCCATTTATATTGAAGTGCTCCGGTGCCTCCCTGGGCCGATGCGGAAATACTGCCATTAGGGAGGTCGGCGCACCAGGCGTCTGTAACGCCAAGGCTTGCTGATATGGGATTGGGTTCGCTGATCAACGCAAAAGAGGATTGTGTACAACCGACAGCATCTGTGACAGTGACAGTGTAATTTCCGGCACTTAGACCCGAGGCGATGGCGCCGGACTGTCCGTTGCTCCAACTATACTGATATGGCCCGACGCCGCCACCCGGCGCAACGGTTGCTACTCCGCTGGACTCGCCATGGCAGGCAACCGGCTTCTCCGTTACGAGAACCGTCAGTTCCGAGGGCTCGTTCAGGGTTAGACTGGCGGTGCCGGAACAACCCTTGCTGTCCGTGACGGTAATAGTGTAAGATTGCGCCCCCAGGTTGACCGCCTCCATCAGATTTTGACTGGCGGGATCGCTCCATGCATAGTTATACGGGCCGGTGCCTCCACTTACGGATGCAAGTGCGGTGCCATTGTTCCCGTTAAAGCAGGTAATGTTTGTGCCGCTCAGGGCAATTTGCATGGCCGCAGGCGAGCCAATGGTTACTGGTACGACTGCCTGACAGCCGGTAGCATCAGTTATGCTGGCCTGATAATTGCCGGCCGGCAGGTTGTCGAAAGTGCCGGTCGTGTTTACCTGGGCATTTAGAGAAAAGCTATAAGGCGGATTGATCCCGTCGGTTTGCAGCGCAACGGAACCATCTCCTGCTCCGGCGCAGCGTTCGTCGGTAACCGATGCTGAAACCACAGGTTGCTGGCAATTGGAACAAATGGCCGAACCGATTTGTGCGGGACATGGGCTTGCCGGATTACCGGTAGCACGGACCTGAATTGAGACTACGGCGCCTTGGGACAGGTTGTTCACCACGTGGGTAAGGTTGCCGCTTGGGGCTGTCCAGCCTGTTCCGTTTACATTGACTTCATAATCCGCAGCGCCCGGCACACTGTTCCAGGAGAACGAAATTGTGCTGCTGGTATAAGCGCTGCAATTAATGACCGGCGCTGGTATTTCCTGGAAAACGCCAACCGTTACGGAATCGGTGACGGCACAGCCATAAGAATCCGTAGCCAAAAGTTTATATGTCGTAGTTGTATTAGGGTTGGCTTCAGGCTCCGGACAGTCGGAACAGGACAGGCCAGATGCCGGGGTCCATTGATAATTTACCTCGTAAAGCGGTTCAAAGATGATGCTCCATTCCGTCAGGGTACCGTCAAAGCCCTTTTGGTCGTCTTTTATTTGCAATTGCCAGGTTCCGTTGACCGGGAATGCGCCGCCGCCCCAAAGGTCGGACCAGGGGCCTTCGGGTTTCCATTCGCCGGTAAAGGGAGCGTTCAGCGCAGTAGTCTGGTTTATGGGGTTGGTGGCAGCGGGGGTGAAACAGGTGTTCTGGAGATTCTTTCCATTGGCTCCGCAATCGGTCATCAATTCCAGAAACTGACCGCCGGGCGAAACCAGATAAATGTCGAGGTCATCCACCCAGTTATGGGTCGCATTCAGGCAAACAGAACGGATCATGCCGGGTTGGAGGGTTGCCGGCAATACCCCAAATACGTTGATTGGCGCACTTACGGTAGTTTTTACAGGGGTAATGGCCAATGGTTGTGTGTTGGAAAAACTGGGCGGATCGGGCAAAGGGATTGGCAGGGTACCCTGGAGGGAGATCGGCGTACCTCCTGCGCAAAGGCTGGTATCTTTTAACATATTTGGCGGCAGGATGGTGTTATCCCGCAAAAAAACCCGGATGGTATCCCGGTTACAGGGGTCCCGGCGTACATCAATGGCCAGATATTCTCCGGCTTCAGGCAGGCCATCTTCAAAAGCAATCAGCGGGATGCTGATCTCCTGTTTACCGGCAGGAATAACCAGCACCGGCGGAATGCTTTGGTAGTCAACCCCATTGGTGGCATTGCCTAAAATCGTAAAGTCAATTGGAAAATCTTCCTCCGCAGGCGATGGCAGGCGGAAGGTAACCGACCCCGGCGCGCAACCTTCTGTAATTGTTCCGTCAAGACTGGGGGTGGACAGCTCCGCCCGCAATGCACCGGTGCCAAAGCTCTTTGCTTCCAGAAATACTCCGGAGTCATATCTTGAATCACCTACGTCGGCGATAATAAGTTTTATTGTATAGGTTTTACAGGGCTCTACGATTGCTTCGGCGGTAAAAACCCGGGTCAGACCGTCGTAAACTGGTTGTTTATCAGAGCCGTTGTTGTTGATATAATACTGCACATTTTTCGGGGGACAGGGGTCGTTTTGCGGGTTGTCGGGATGGATGTTGTTGATGGAAACGGGGGCCGAAGAGCCGGGGATCAGGGCGATATTGGTTGGAACGGGGTAATTGGGCCCCTGGATAAAAAAGCCGAAAATATCGTTGTACTGGCTGCAGGCAAACTCCGGATATTCTTCCGACGCAAAACAATACCGGAACCGCAAGGTGTCGGAGGTCGGTATGAAGGTAATGACATAACTGGTAATGTCGAAAAGCGCTCCGCCGGCCAGGGGCCCCAGATCGGCGTCAAAGACTGGAAGCAGTCCGCCGAGCGTGTTGCTGGCAAAGACATTGCCGTTTTCCTGGCAACCGTATTCGTTGAGCAGGGGATTGCCGTTTTCTATCCGGCCAGTAGTCATTACAATGCCCCGTTCCAGCCCAACTGCTGATGTGCCGTCGGTAAAATAACCGACAGCAATGTCGTAACCATTGTAACTGACACTGGTCACTTCCACGCCATCTCCCAGGAAGACATTGGAAATGAGATTAGCCGGGGTAAACGGCGCCGTGGTAGCATCCGTGACCTGAAGGCTTTGCCCTGAAGACCGGATTTGGGCAGTTAAAAGAGCTAACAATAGAAAAAAGGGTAAACAATCGGGTATTCTTGCGCAATTCATCCGTAACAGTGAGGGCGTTTGTTTCCTTTAGAGGATTTGATGCTTTAAAGAGCAGTAACTTGAAGTTGGCGCTGCATGGCATGGAATTAAGTTCGCCGAAAAGTACCGCTTTTTCCTGCTGCAGTGCCAGACAAGGGCGCGCAAAAATCAACGATTGCCCGCAATTCAGCGATTAAAACCGGCGGAAACTACCAGGTAAGCCAATACAGGCAATTCACTCTGGCCGGCTTTGAGCGCGCTACATCCTGCAAATCGGGCTTTTTATCTAAATTTCGAAACGGAGCGTACGGGCCGTTTTTCCTTTGTGTTAAAATTACAGGATTTTTTGAACAGCCGTTTATCCCGGCTTCACTCCATAACGTATATGAATCAGTTCTTTAAGTTCCTCTTCGCCTCTTGCCTGGGTACCTTCCTGGCGCTTGTATTGCTATTCTTCTTTGGAATATGGACTATTTCGGGCATTGCCTCCACGGCCATGGAAAAAGAAAAGGTAGGGGTCAAAGCCAACTCCGTGCTGGAACTCAAGTTTGAAATGCCGGTGCCGGAAAAAACCAATAACCTGCCCCTTGACCCCTTTAACTTCGATCAAAAAAACGTGCTTGGCCTGACCGATATGGTCAAGGCAATACAACAAGCCAAGGAAGACCCGGATATCAAAGGCATTTACATCAACGCGATGTACCTCTCGGCTGGCAAAGCCACTTCTTCGGTTATCCGGGATGCGCTGCTCGACTTTAAGTCGTCGGGTAAATTTATCGTCTCTTACGCCAGTGTTTACACACAGAACGCCTATTACATCGCTTCCGTAGCCGATGAAATGCTGCTCAACCCAATCGGGGCAGTTGACTTTCGAGGCTTGTCCAGCATGATCCTTTTTTACAAGGGGATGCTCGATAAACTGGACGTTCAGATGCGTATTTTTTATGCCGGGAAGTTCAAAAGTGCCACTGAACCCTTCCGGATGGAAAAAATGAGCGATGAGAACCGCCTGCAAATCCGGGAATATCTGGGCGCCTTGTACGATGAAATGATTACGGATATCAGTGCCAGCCGGAAAATACCGGAGGCTGAATTGCGGGCTATTGCCGATCGCTATGACGGCCAAAGCGCAAAAGGCGCTATCAACTCCCGCTTGGTCGACCGCATTGCCTATGAAGATGAAGCCCTGGCATTGCTCAAATCCAAGGTGGGTCTGGAGGAGAAAGAAAAACTGAACCGGATCGGTTTGGAAGATTATTTTGATTCCCGGGTGAAAAAATTTGATCTGTCCTCCAAAGACAAGATCGCCGTTGTGTATGCCGAAGGCACCATCACGGATGGCGAAAAAGGCGACCCGGGCGAAGTGGTGGATGGAAAATATGTCAAGATCTTGCGTAAAGTTCGGCAGGATGAACATGTAAAGGCTATCGTGCTGCGCATCAATTCCCCAGGCGGCAGCGTACTGGCCAGCGAGAATATTTTACGGGAAATCCTTCTGTGCAAAGAGGCCGGAACGCCGGTAATAGTGAGTATGGGCGACGTTGCCGCCTCCGGCGGTTATTACATTGCCTGCCAGGCCGACAGTATTTTTGCCGAGCCCAATACCATCACCGGCTCGATTGGCGTATTCGGTATTGTCCCGATCCTGCAAAAAACCATGAAGGAGAACCTCGGCATAACCGCAGATTCGGTGCGCACGGGTCGCTATTCCGCATTTGGTACGCCTTTTTATGATTTCTCCCCCGAGGAAAGCAAGATGATCCAAACCCGGATAGAAGGGATATACGACGACTTTCTGGGTAAAGTTGCCAAAGGCCGGAACATGTCCGTAGAAGCAGTCAACGAGATTGCACAGGGGCGGGTTTGGGCCGGCACGAAGGCCAAACAGATCGGTTTGGTCGATGACCTCGGCGGCCTGGACCGGGCCATTTCTGCGGCTGCAGCCAAGGCCAACCTGGAGAAATACCGCCTGGTGGAATATCCGCGTACCAAAACTGCACTCGAGCAACTGATCGCCCGCTTTGATAAGAGTAAAACCTCGGACGATGAGATCCGCGCCTGGCTGGTTCGTTCCGAACTGGGCGACATGTACCCGGTGTACAAATCGCTTCGCGACTATCGTAAAAACCAGGGCGTTCAAGCCAGGTTGCCTTACGAGATGATCATTAATTAACCCAGGTTGTGACCTGTCCTGGTCTGCCGGGCATACTGTTGGTGTATCAGTTAAACAGATGCTGACCTTCATCTTCTTGTAAGGATCCGATCACACTTCGAAGACAATTTCCGACTTCAAGACGCAGTGTGAACGGATCCTTACAAGAAGATAAGGGAGGTACAGCTCTGCCGCTAAACCCGTTTAAGCCACCCGGCGATACTGAGCCGGCGGCGCTGGGCGGGTTTTACTTCATGCTCCACTTCATCCGCCTTGAAAAAGACCGCCCGTCCAGCTTCCGGGAGCAGCCCGATTGTACTGTCGCCGGGATAAAGAAACAGAGTGCCTCCGTCCTCGGGTAACCAATCCTGGTTCAAATACGTCACCAGGGAAAATTTCCTGCCCTGGTCGCTTTTAAACTGATCCCGGTGCCGCTTGTAGAAGCTGCCTTCCGCATACAGTGCGTAGTGAAACTCGTAGGCATTGATACCGGTATAGCAAGTCCGGTTGAGGTAGTCAATAAATGCCTCGATATGCTCTAAAAATGCTTTTTCGGCAGCATTATGGTGTTTTTCCAGCCAAAA
>CAYVDV010000111.1:0-5238 GCA_964450465.1 uncultured Saprospiraceae bacterium | reverse complement strand
GACTAACATGGAAACGGGTGCATGCCCCTGAAGCGCAGCAAGTGCAAGCAGTCCGGTCGCCAATTCACCGGCTGCGCACTGTGCCGCGAAATAGGTGGACCGGAACGGGTTTTGGGAACGCCAGCCGTAAGGTAGTTGCACTACGGCCTTCTCTTCATTGCAATGCACCACCCGGATACCCATGAAGGCCGCCGCCGGCAGACGCCACCACAGAAAAAAATGCATGCGCCAGGAATTATTGGCCATCTTTAGAAAAGCGGATCTGTTCATTACTGTAAACCGGGAACTTTTTGCGACAAATGTATTGTTTAAACTGACATTAATTTTTACCCCACATTCAAAACTGTTTTGAACTATTAATTAAATTTGAGCCATTTCGCCCCCAATCACTCAATCGCTCAATCACTCAATCGCTCAATCGCTCAATCACTCAATCGCTCAATCACGCAATGCCATGTACTGGAGAAGACTAAATGGACAGCGCATCGAAAAACCACTTTTGGAAGCCGTGGAAGAGACTATTCAGCGGGAGAATTCCGCCGGCCATCGGTTAAAGGTGTGTATTGGTACCGATTCGCAAGTTATCGGAGAAGAGGTACATTTTGCGACCGTTATCGTATTCCTACGGGAAAAGCGTGGCGGCTTTATGTTTATTTCCAACGACAAAAACATGCGGAAAATGACGCTGCGCGAGCGCATGATCCTGGAAGTGGGGCGCTCGGTGGAGGTCGCGTATTCCCTTTGCGAACTGCTTGACTTGTACGACATTGCCCTCGAAGTACACGCGGATATCAATACAGATCCAAGCTTTGAGAGCAATACGGCGCTCAAGGAAGCCATGGGCTATATTCTCAGCATGGGTTTTGTGTTTAAAGCCAAACCAGACGCCTTTGCTTCTTCTTCCTGTGCGGACAAGTTTGTTTAAGCGCGGCTAACATCCCGGTTTCTCATTGCCCGGCAGCTTGTTAAAGCAGCCGTACCTATAGGCACATTGCGTCTTTGGTATGGCTGCTTTTGTTATTTGATTAAAACCGGCGAAATAACGAGCCCGACTTTCTGCCTTTGGACGAATCTTGTTGGCTGTTTATCGAATCCGTGGATCAAAACGATAAAATCTCTGCAAATTTGCGCCGGCTTATTGAGCACCCAAATATTTATTTCAAACTATGATTATGAAAGGACTTATTCCGTTTTACCTCTTTCTTCTCTGTGGCCTGACGAGCCTGACCGCACAGAATATTAAATTCGTGGAGTACGACCTGCCCAACGGCCTGAAGGTCTTGCTGCATGAAGATCACACTACTCCGATCGTCGCCGTATCAGTGATGTACCATGTCGGCTCCAAAAACGAAAATCCGGAGCGCACCGGCTTCGCGCACTTTTTCGAGCATTTGCTTTTTGAAGGTTCTGATAACATCGCACGCGGTGAATTTGATGACTACATCAGCAAGGCCGGCGGCCTGAACAATGCCAATACGATGCAGGACCGCACTTTTTACTATGAAATGTTACCGAGCAATCAGCTCGCACTTGGCCTTTGGCTGGAGAGTGAGCGCATGCTGCATGCTAAAGTGGAAGAAGTTGGCATTGAAACGCAGCGCCAGGTGGTTAAAGAAGAGCGCCGCATGCGTATCGATAACCAGCCGTATGGTCGCTTGCTCGAAGAAACGCTGATGCGCTTGTACACGAAACACCCTTATCAGCATTCGGTAATCGGTTCCATGGAACACCTCGATGCCGCCGAAGAAAAGGACTATGTTCAGTTTTACAAAGATTTCTACCGTCCCGACAATGCTATTTTGTCCATTGCCGGTGATATTGACATCGAGCAGACCAAAAAACTGGTTGAAGTGTACTTTAAGGATATTCCCCGCGGTAAGGGTGAGATCTACCGTCCGAATGTAGTCGAGCCACCCTTGCCGGCAGAAGTCCGCGATACAGTGTACGACAATGTTCAGTTGCCGGCAGTAGTATTTGCCTATAAGATCCCGGCGCAGGGAACGACGGATTATTACGCCGTCAAAATGCTGACGATGTTACTTTCCCAGGGCGAAAGCAGCCGTATGCAAAAAGAGATCGTAAATGAGTCACAGAAAGCACTGGCTGCCGGTTCGTTTGCTTTTGATCTGGAGGATCCGGGCCCCGGGATCATGTACGCCATTGCCAATATGGGGGTTAACCCCGCTGATCTGGAGCAGGCCATGGATCAGGCGATCGAGGAGGTCAAAAACAACCTGATCACGGAAATGGAATATCAAAAGCTACAAAACCAGATTGAAAACGACTTCGTGACAGCGAACACCACCATGGCCGGTATTGCCGAGAGCCTGGCCAACTATGAAATGTATTTCAAAGACGCTAACCTGATCAATACCGAACTGGATCGTTACCGCAAGGTTACCCGGGAGGATATTCAACGGGTTGCTAAAAAATATTTTCCGAAAAACAGCCGGGTGGTCCTGTATTGGCTTCCTAAAGGTCAGCAGCCCTGATTTTTTGCTTCTTGAACACCCATTGTCAACTCATTCTTGTTACAATTATGAAAAAGTTTCTCAATATATTTTTAGCCGGCGCATTCCTGTCGGCCATGACCCTTACGGCCGGTATCGCACAAACAACGAAAAGCGGCGCGCCGGTAATTCCGGTCCCCAGTGGCGATGTGCGCAAGAACGCCCCCAAGGAGGGCTCGGCACCTAAAATTCAGATCGGCAAAGCAGAAACCAGCAAATTGAGCAATGGTCTGAATGTGATCGTTGTGGAAAACCACAAGCTGCCCCGGGTTTCCTTCCGGGTTTTTGTCGATTATGACCCCGTGCTGGAAAAAGATGCCGCCGGGTATATCGATATGATGGGCGAGCTACTCAGCAAAGGCACGACAACCCGTACAAAAACCCAACTTGACGAGCAGGTTGATTTCATTGGCGCTTCCTTGTCCTCCGATGCCAACGGGGTCTCCGGTGCTTGTCTGACCAAACATACCGATAAACTGCTCGAATTGATGTCGGACGTATTGCTCCACCCGTCATTTCCGGATGAGGAATTGCAGAAAGCCAAACGCCAGGCGGAGAGCGGACTGGCTGCCAGCAAGGACGAGGCAAATACGATTGCGAACAATGTGGGCGCTATCCTGCGCTATGGAAAAGACCACCCATACGGCGAGATCATGACCGAAGAGAGCCTGGCGAAGATCAACCTGGAGCAGATCAAGAACCATTACAACACCTATTTCAAACCCAACGTGGCGTATCTGGTTATTGTCGGCGATATCAGTAAGGCCGATGCTATGGCTAAAGCGGAAAAATACTTTGGCAAATGGGCTTCCGGCAAGGTGCCTGAGCATAAGTATGCTGTGCCGAAACAACCGGAAAAAACGCAGGTTGATTTTGTCCACAAACCCGGCGCCGTACAATCCGTGGTTACGATCACTTATCCGGTCGTCTTTCCGCAAAACAGCCCGGATGCCATTGCCGCCCGGCTGATGAACACCATCCTCGGCGGCGGCGGTATCATCAACAGCCGGCTCAACCTTAACCTGCGCGAAAAACACGCTTATACCTATGGCGCAGTTTCTTCGTTGACCCGGGACCGGCTGATCGGCAACTTTTCTGCCAATGCCAGCGTGCGGAATGCCGTAACCGACAGCGCAATCATTCAGTTTATGTACGAACTGAATCGGATCCGCACAGAAAAAGTCCCTGCAGAGGAGCTCCAGCTGATGAAAAATGTACTCACCGGCATTTTCTCCCAGAGTCTGGAAAGCCCTGGCACCATCGCCAGTTTTGCCCTGGATGTGGCGCGCTATGGCCTGCCTGCCGATTACTATGAGCAGTATCTGTCCAAACTGCAAAGTGCGTCAGCCGACGATCTTTTGGCCGCAGCGAAAAAATACATCCTTTCTGATCACGCGCATATCCTTGTCGTAGGGAATAAAGACGATGTGACTGACCGGTTGAAGCAATTCACCGGCGGTGCAAAAATTAATTTCTACGACACCTACGGCAACCCGATTGAAGACAATAAAACGGTTGTACCCGCAGGGATGACCGCCGAAACCGTCATTACCGATTATATCAATGCAATCGGCGGCACTCAAAAAATCGGCGCGATAAAAGATGTGCAAATGGATATGACCCTGGTGACCCCGGGCCCGACCCTGGAAATGACAATTGCCCAGAAGGGCGGGAAAAAAGTAGCCGTCTCCATGTCCATGCAAGGCAATCTGATAAGCAACCGGGTATTCGACGGGGAAAAAGCCCTCGAGTCGGGTATGGGTGGTCAACGAATGCTGGAAGGGGAAGAGTTGGAAGACATGAAGGAGCAGGCAAATTTCTGTAAAGAAGCCAAATACCTGCTTGGCGGCTACAAGATGACACTTAAAGGGATTGAACCAATCAATGGCAAAAATGCCTATTCGGTGGAAGTAGAACGTCAGGATGGTAAAAAAAGCACAGAGTACTATGATATGGAGTCCAGCCTGAAAGTTCGGGAAATCAGCACTTCCGAAGGGATGGACGGAGCGCCGAGCACAGTTATTACAGATCTGGGCGACTACAAAGAAGTCAGCGGGGTGCTGTTTCCACACAGTATGACGATTTCCGGCGTGTTTCCGGTACCAATGAAAGGAACGGTGACAGATCTAAAAGTAAACGCAGGCCTGGATGACACGCTGTTTGAATTAAAATAAGCAGTTGATTCACCCCTGCTTTTACCGGAAGTAAAAGTTATTTTTGCGCATCCCGGCGCTTTGGTGCGCCGGGATGCTTTTTCTTATCAAACTGAAGCTGATTATGTTGCAATTCATTTTTCTACAGGCAGGCCAGGGTGGCGGTAGCCCGCTCATGGGATTATTATTCCCGCTGCTTATTATCGTTGTATTCTACTTTTTTCTGATCCGTCCGCAGGTAAAGCGGCAAAAGGATCAACAAAAGTTTGTGGACAGCCTCCGGGAGGGCATGGAAGTGGTGACGAATGCAGGAATTATCGGAAAAGTCACTAAAATTGATGGCAATGTCGTTCGCCTGCTGATCGATGAAAAGACCTATATCCGGGTGCTGAAACAAACGATTACCGGTGAGTTTAAAGCCTGATCCAGGTTCACCTGTTCCTGTTATGCGTTTATTTCTTTTGATTGCCTTCATCGGGGTTTGGGCCGGCAGGCTGCCGGCCCAAACCCCTTGGGCACGCAGCAAGGCGGGCTTTTATGCCCAGATAGGCTACCATACTATCCCAAACTATACC
>CAYVDV010000110.1:986-12924 GCA_964450465.1 uncultured Saprospiraceae bacterium | reverse complement strand
GACCAGTTGGGTCGGATTCCGGATCCTGGAACGGCGGGAGGGGTAGGTTTTGGGGTCATTAGGAGGTCATTGGGGTCATTAGGAGGACATTGGGGTCATTAGGAGGTCATTGGGGTCATTAGGAGGTCATTAGAGTCATTGGGGGCATTGGTAGGTCATTAGGAGTCATTGGAAAAAAACGATCAAAAGAAACAACTGCCGAGCGCTTGATCGAACTATCCCCTTTACAGCCTAATGGAAGTGTCCAACTTGGATTTGATTTTTCCCGACCGGCCAGCCATTAGGCCAACGACTTCCAATGACCCCAATGACCCCAATGACTCTAATGACTCTAATGACTCTAATGACTCTAATGACTCTAATGACCCTAATGACTCCAATAACTCTAATGACCCCAATGACTCCAATGACCCCAAGACTTAAGCCCCCCCTTACTTCAGCGCATCGACTTTCACCTCTGTACCCAGCCAGGCTTGGAGTTGCGCGGCGAAATCTGCCTGCATTTCGGGGCTCATGTTCCGGATGCGGGCTTTGCCGTGGTCTTTGCCCGGGAGGATATAACTTTTAGAATTGACGCGGGCCGAGGGGGTGATCCGGTCGGCCGACCAGGTGTCGGAAGCGCCGTAGATATAGAGCAGGTTATTGCCCTTGCTTTGGAGCCAGCGGTCCACTTTTTCATTGAGGCTGTTGTCGTAGGGCGGCGGGTTGGAGCCTTTGGGGGCGAAGGTGGCGAGCGGGTTTTTGGTAAACTGGGTCAGGTAGGGCCGGAAGGGGTCGATATTGTAGCCGTAGTAGCCCATTTGGGTGGCAGCCTGGTAGTAGTGGGAAGCATAGCCGGTGATGTCGCGGTCGGAGAAGAAACCGATATCCGATACTTTTTGAAAGTGCTCCAGCGCGGTATCGAAATCGCTGCCGGGGGCGGGGATGTCTTCGCATTTGGAGCCCCATTGCCAGAAGGAGAAAGAATACTCCAGTACGGCGTATTCATAGGCTTTGGTGAGGGAGCCGAGGTAATCGTAGGTCAGGTTGGCGCCTTTGGAAAACCAGTTCAACTTGTCCACGGCTTCTTTTTCGTGTTGCAGCATGTATACCTGGAAGTCGTAAACCTTCTTCCGGCACTCGTCGGAGCCCACGGTGTCGAGAAAAGTGTAAATTCGTTTGTCCTCCAGGCTGTTGTTGAAGGGCGCTACGTAGGGAATGGACACCGTTACATCGTCGGGGTAGAAGTAGCGGTAGAAGATCGTCGTTTGCCCGCCCTTGCTGATGCCGGTGCTGACCCAGGGGCCGGCGTAAATCTGCCGGAAGAGCTGGTTGATATGGTGCAGGTCGGCAGTTACCTGTTCGAGGGTGAGGTACTGCCACTGAATGGAGTCGGGCCTGGACGGGCCGAAATAGCGGTGTTCGATATTGATATAGTTGGCATCGAGGATAGCCTCGATCTCGTTTTTGCCAAGATGCAGCTGGTATCCCTGCGTATTCATTACAACAGGCCGGTCGAAGCCGTGGTGCGTAAGGCGCACCTGTTGGTAAAAATAGCCCTTTTCAGGGTGTTGGTGGTCAAGCGGCTGGCGGACGCGCAGGTCGTACTGTGGGTGGCCGTCGAGGTCGGGCAAGCGCTGGAACGAGAGGTCCGGCAGGTCGAACAGGGCGCGTTCGAGTTGGACAACATCCGCGGTTTGGGCGGAGAGAAAAAACGCGGTGCAGAGCAGGGTGGTGGTGAAAATTAATTTTTTCATAAAAATCAGGTGATGGTTAGATCAACAGAAACTGCGAAAGCTGCGCTAAATAGTTGATTTTTGCAGTTTAAACAAATCTAATTGCTGAACATGGCCAATACGCCCAAGCAAAACATCGCTGCCCTCCGCCGCCTTATGGCTGAAAAAAGCCTGGCCGCCTATATCATCCCCGCCACCGACCCCCACATGAGCGAATACCTGCCCGAGCACTGGCGCGCGCTGTACTGGGCATCCGGGTTTACCGGCTCGGCCGGCACCCTGGTCGTCACTGCGGATTTTGCCGGGCTTTGGACCGACAGCCGCTATTTTATCCAGGCGGAACAGGAGCTCGCCGGCAGCGGGATCGAACTGGTTAAACTCGTCATCCCGCACACCCCGGAGTTCATTGACTGGCTGGCCGACCGCCTCCCGGAAGGCGCCACAATCGGCCTCGACGGCGACCTGCTCTCCCGGCTCTGGTACCAGGCGCTCGAAAGCGGTACCCGTCCCCACGGGCTTCGCCTCCACCCCCACGCCGATCTAATTGCCCCGCTTTGGGCCGATCGGCCCGTTCTGCCTGCCGAACCGGTATATGAGCATCCGGCCAAATTCGCCGGCGCCTCGCGCAAAGAAAAACTGGCCCGCATCCGCGAGCGCCTGGCAGCGCAAAAAGCAAGCTATACCGTGCTGTCCAGCCTGGACGATATCGCCTGGACCTTCAACCTGCGCGGTCGCGATGTACCCTACAACCCCTTGTTTGTGGCGCATGCCGTGGTGGGCCCCAAAGAAGCCGCGCTGTTCATTGATCCCGCCAAAATGCCCGACGATATCCGCCGCAAACTCGGCCGCGACGGCGTGAAAGTACACCCCTATACAGCCGTGACCGATTACCTGGGCAAAATACCCGCCGGCGCTACCGTGCTGATCGACCCCAAGCGCATCAGTCAAAACCTGCCCGGTGCGTTCCCGGCCGGTGTCAAGGTCTTCGACGGCATCAATGTGACCAGCTGGCTCAAAGCATGCAAAACCCCGGCCGAAGCCGCCCACACCCGGACAACCATGGTCAAAGACGGTGTGGCGCTGACAAAATTCTTTTACTGGCTGTCGCAAACCATCGGCAAAAAAACGCTGACCGAGCTGGATGCAGAAGCCAAACTCCATGCCCTGCGTCTGGAACAAAAAGACTGCATCGGCGAAAGCTTCGGCACGATCTCTGCCTATGGCCCGCACGCCGCCTTGCCGCACTACAGCGCCAGTCCGGAAAGCAATGCCACCCTCCATGCGAAAGGCCTGTACCTGCTCGACTCGGGTGGCCAGTACCTTGGCGGCACCACCGATACTACGCGGGTCATCGCTCTGGGCGAGTTTACCGACGAGGAAAAGACGGACTATACGCTGGTGCTCAAAGGCCTGATCAATGTATCGCGCCTGCGCTTTCCCCGCGGAACCCGCGGTTACCAGATGGACGTCCTGGCCCGCCAGGCCCAGTGGATGCAAGGCATAAATTACGGCCACGGCACCGGTCACGGGGTGGGCTATTTTCTCAACGTACACGAAGGTCCGCAAAGCATCAGCCCGACGCCCGGCGCCACCGCCGTGATGGATGCGCCCATGCTGCCCGGCATGATCACTTCTGTGGAGCCCGGGATCTACCGCAGCGGCAAGCACGGTGTGCGTATCGAAAACCTCGTGCTCTGTGTGGAAGATGAAAAAACAGCATTCGGCGAGTTTCTCGCCTTCGAAACGCTCACGATCGCACCCATTTTTACCAATCTGGTGGATAAAAAATTGCTGACCCGGGAAGAACAGGCCTGGCTCCGGGCCTATAATAAACTGGTGTACCGCAAGATCAGCCGTTATCTGACCGAAGCGGAGAAGGCCTGGGTGCAGGAGGTGACGCGGTGAGTTGATAAACTCCCGTTTTGCAACATGTCCTAAGAAGGCTTTCGCGATTAGTTTTTCCTTCCGGGTCGATAGCTCCGCTGAAACAGGGTGCGCTCCCGGGAAATAAAAACAAAAACTTTTTGTTTTAAATAAAAAAATTGTTTTAAATTTGCTCCTGCTGTGCAAACCTTTTTGTCAAACGACTAAAACTGCATTACTTTGGGCGCGAATTACCGAACAACGAAGCAAAAAAAGCCGGGCAAATCCCCTGCTCCGGCAACAGACAAGTCAGGAAAACCCAATATGGCAGAGGTAAGATACACCGAAGAGGAAATCAAATCACTCGACTGGCGCGAGCACATTCGCTTGCGCCCGGGTATGTATATCGGCAAACTCGGTGACGGGAGCAGCCCTGAAGACGGCATTTACGTGCTGCTCAAGGAGGTGATCGACAACTCCATCGACGAGTTCGCTATGGGCTATGGCAAGCAGATCGACGTGACGATCAACGAGCACGGCGTCACCGTGCGCGACTATGGCCGGGGTATCCCCCTGGGCAAGGTGGTGGATGTGGTGAGCAAGATCAACACCGGCGCCAAGTACGACTCGAAGGCCTTCAAAAAATCCGTGGGTCTGAACGGCGTGGGTACCAAAGCGGTCAACGCCCTTTCCGAATACTTCAAAGTATCGGCATTCCGGGACGGCAAGGCCAAAACCGCCGAATTCCAGTTCGGCAACCTCAAAAAGGAGAGCAAACTGGAACCAACCAAAGAGGAAAACGGCACGCTCATTCACTTCAAGCCCGACAACGGCATGTTCCGCCATTTCCGCTGGCTGTATGAATTTGTGGAACAGCAGCTCTGGAACTACGCCTACCTCAATGCCGGCCTGCGCATCAATTTCAACGGCAAAACATTCTACTCCAAAAACGGGCTGCACGACCTGCTGAGCAAGAAGACCAACGTCGAGCATATCCGTTACCCCATTATCCATCTGGCCGGCGAAGATGTGGAAATCGCACTCACCCATGGCGACCATTACGGCGAAACCTACTACTCCTTTGTCAACGGACAAAATACCACCCAAGGCGGCACCCACCTGAATGCATTCCGCGAAGCGCTGGTGAAGACCATTCGCGACCACTTCAAGAAAAACTTCGACGCCAAGGATATTCGCGAAAGCGTCATCGCCGCCGTCAGCGTGCGCGTGGAAGAACCCGTTTTCGAATCCCAGACCAAAACCCGCCTCGGCTCCGACAAGATCGCGCCCGACGGGCCCAATATCCGCAGCTGGATGGCGGATTTTCTCAACAAGGCGCTCGATGATTTTCTCCATAAAAACCCGGAGGTAGCCAAGGAGATGCTCAAGCGCATCCAACAGTCGGAACGCGAACGCAAGGAAATCGCCGACGTCAAGAAAATCGCCAATCAGCGCGCCAAAGCAGCCAATATTCACAATAAGAAACTGCGCGACTGCCGTTACCACCTCAATGAGAAAGGCACGGAGGAAGGACGCATCAACAGCACCATTTTTATTACGGAGGGCGATTCGGCCAGCGGCTCCTTGACGAAGGCGCGCGATGTGAATAGCCAGGCCGTATTCAGCCTGCGGGGCAAACCGCTCAACTGCTACGGCCTCACGAAGAAGATCGTTTATCAGAACGAAGAGTTTAACCTGCTCCAGCACGCCCTCAATATTGAAGATTCACTCGACGACCTGCGCTACAACCGCGTGGTGATCGCCACCGATGCCGACGTCGACGGCATGCACATTCGCCTGCTGTTGCTGACCTTTTTCTTGCAGTTTTTCCCCGATCTGGTGCGCAATGGCCACCTGTATATCCTCGAAACACCGCTGTTTCGCGTGCGCGACAAGCAGCAAACGTTCTACTGCTACTCCGAATCGGAAAAACAACAGGCTATGCAGAAACTGCGCGGCAAGCCCGAAATCACCCGGTTCAAAGGTCTGGGCGAGATCTCCCCCAATGAGTTCGCAGCCTTTATCAGCGAAGACATGCGCCTGGAACCGGTCATCCTTCCCGAAGAGACCAACCTCGACCATGTACTCGACTATTATATGGGTAAGAATACCCCTGAGCGGCAGGAGTTTATCATCGATAACCTGCGTTTCGAGATCGATATAGCCGACGGGGACGAAACGCAGGGCCAGGTGAAAGCCGAAGAAGAAACAGAAGACGCCGCTACTTTGCAAGCCTGAAACCTTACGGAATATGGAAAAAGCATACAAAAATTGCCAGAGCTGCGGCATGCCCCTGAAGCGCGACCCAATGGGTGGCGGCACCCATGCCGACGGCTCCAAATCGCTGATGTACTGCAGTCGCTGCTACCAAAACGGCGCATTCACCCTGCCGGATTACACCGCTGAACAAATGCAGGAACTGGTTAAAAATAAAATGCGGGAAATGGGCTTCCCCGGCTTCCTGACCGGCTTCTTTACCCGGGGTATTCCCAAACTGGAACGGTGGAAATGACCCCAATAAATTTACCGTTCTTCCATCCAGAACTCCTCCAGCATTTCAAACAGCGGCTGATGTTCGGGCACAAAGTGGCTGCTGCGGAGTTTTTCGACCTCAAACCAGCGCAATTCAGAGATATCGTCGTTGGGTTCCGGTTCGCCGTCCGTCAGGATACAGGCATACAGGTGGGTCATGACGGAATCGACCGTTTCGCGATAGCGCCAGTCATCGATACGGCAGGAGCCCAGATAGGTTAGTTCATCGATTTCGATATCGCCGCATTCTTCCCCGAGTTCACGCAGGGCAGCCATTTCGTAGCTGTCGTCTTCCGGGTCGGTAAAGCCGCCCGGCAGGCGGTATTTTGTTTCATTTTCCTTGCGGGCAAGCAGCAGCTCGCGGTAGTCGGAACGAAACACCGCAATATCCACCGTAGGGTACACCGTCGGGAAGCGGCGGAAAGTGCCATAGAGCACGCCGGCGCGGAAATCGCGCGGGCTGACGGCCTCTTCCGGCAGCAGGTCGTCCGGAAAATCCTCTTCGCGGGCGTCGAGGGCTTCGGTGGGAAATCGCCCGGAATAGCGTTCCACGAATTCTTCCTGGCTGCCGTACAGGGTGACGGGTCCTTCCGGGCGCAATTCAATGATTCGCCGGTCGAGTTCCTGGCTCCAGATACGATCATCCCAAAGGTCAGGCATTTCGTACACGGCTATTAAATCGCCGTATTTTTCATAAAACATTTGTCCGCGAAACTCCCATTCCAGGGGATTTCGGTCGCTGGGAGCGGGGTTGGAGCCCAGAAACAGGATGACGTGCCGGTGTTTTTTTCGGACCGACTGGATCAGTTTATCGTGAACAGCATTGAGTTCATAAACCTGAAAACGTCCAATTATGATCCCGGTGCCGGAAGGAGATGCCATGGAAAAGGGTTTTTAGAGCGTGCCCGGGATTTTCCCCTGCACGCTTTTATCCGGCGGAAAGGTACTGAAAATGTAGCTGCCGTACCTGATCTAAAAAAAAATCGCCCCAAGGAATGACTCCCGGAACGACCCGAATGCTTTGGGGCACCGTGGCTGATTGAAGAAACTGGTCTTTTAAAGCACGGATCAGGTTAGCTAATGGAGTGCCCGGTGACGTGTGTTTATGTGGTTCGGATTTTTCGATATTTCTGACGGCAAAACCAACGGTTATAAGCCCGGGCAACTTCTACCTTGATTGCAGTTACAAAGCAACAGGACAATTGCCACCTGGTCAAGCGCAAACCGATAACTATGTCATTTGGATGGATAACTGTGCAACAGTCCGGTGATACAGCCCGGGGCAGTCGTTTTTCACGCTTATGTGGTCCAATGTTCCGGTTATCAATTTGCGTACAGCATATCGGCCATTCCCCGTACCTTTTGGCTGAAAATTGAAACGGCATGCGAACAACCTGGTTGGCTCTTCTTTTACTCGGGCTCCAATCCCTTTATGCGCAGGTTCCGGCTTATTTGCACTACACCGTCAGAGACGGGTTGCCGGGCAATCTTGTGTACTGTGGCCTGCAGGACCATCGCGGCCTGCTGTGGTTTGGGACCGACAAGGGGCTGGCTTGTTTTGATGGCCTGCGTTTTCGCGTTTATGGCGTCGCAGAAGGGTTGCCGGACCCCGATGTGCTGAACATGTATGAAGACCGGCAGGGGCGTCTGTGGCTGTTCTGTTTTCGCAAAAAACCATGTTATATCCACGACGGGGAGATCATTACCGAACTGCAGGACACAACATTGGCCCAGTTAAAACTGGAAACCGGCATCTATTTGCTTTTTGAAGATCACAAGGACAGGATCTGGTTTACCGGGCATACCAATCGGATTTGCCGGATTGAGGCGGGAAAAACGACGGTCTTTCAAATGCCGAGCACCGTATTCGGGTTGTGGCAGGTAGGAGACACGATCCTGGTACTTGGTTCCGATTGTATTATGCGCTGGGTTGAGGGAGCAGAGCCTGAAGTTGTTTACAAGATAAAACAGGATGTGATCCACTACCCCTATGTTGGCGCAACCGCTACAGGTGACCGGGTATTGTTTGCTTATACCAACCGGATCCTGCTGTTCGAATGGAAAAATGGCCGGATCAATGCTATCGACAGTATCTCCGGGGTGCGCGGCATGGTGTCCCTGGATAAGTCGCAGCGTTTTTGGTTTTGTACGCCTTCCTCCGGGGCAATCTGTTTTGATAACCAGGACCGGTCGCTGGCCAATCCCGTGCCATACCTGCCCGGAAAAAAGGTGACCACTCAATTCGAAGATGGCCAGGGAACCATCTGGTTTAATACCTATGACGAGGGGGTGTATGCGCTCCCCCAAAAAGCGCCCACGCAGTTTTTTACTGACCTGGACCCTTCCTCAAAAAATATCCGCTCGCTCGCCCGAAGCGATGACGGGTCCATCCTGGCGGGGAATGGCGTCGGTGAAGTACTGTTGGTCAAAGACGGCCGGCTGCGGCAAAAATTTTCTCTCGATACGCCGGGACGCTACAATCTCGTGCGGCAGATCATTCCTGTTTCCTCCAATGCCTTTTGGGCCGCCACGGATGCAGGTTTGCATTATTACAATTTAGCTACGCATCAAAAGAAACAGTTTTTTAACATCTTCAGTGTAAAAGGTATCCTGCAAACATCCGATACCATCTGGCTGGCCTCGCACGGCAGGCTTTCTACCATATCTGCAGTGGATTTCACAGAGAAAAACTGGATCAACCACCGTACAACGGCAGTGGAACAGGATGATGCAAAAAATATCTGGGCAGGCAGCCTGAATGGTTTTTACTCAAAAAAAGACAGCTTCCAGACCAACTGGGGCGATACCTTTCCACAACTGAAAAGCCGGATCATTTCCATAAAAAATGCCGGGGGCAATCAACTCTGGATCGCGACGGCTGAAAAAGGGCTGATTTTGGCAGATATAGATGCCGGAAAGGTAATTCGCGTGGATGAAGCAAATAATCATTTGCCCCATCCGATCTTCAATATACAATCGCTCTTCGTCGCACCCAACAATGACGTTTGGATGGCGACGAATCAGGGTATTTATCATTTAGACCGACGCTGGCACCTGGAGCGGGTTTCCGCCTACGATGGCCTGGCCGATGACGATGTCAATGCCTTGCTGCTGCATCAGGATACCCTTTGGGCAGCAACGGTATCCGGTCTCACCTGTCTCGATCTGAAATCAGCCAGTCTGGAGGACAATTTCGCATCGCTGTTGGTTAATCTGCGCTATCAGGTGCAAAATCATGTGACGCAATTACATTTGCTCGACTCTTTTCACATTACCGAAAGGCAGCTCGTATTGCCGCCCAATGCCGGCAACCTCGAACTGGACCTGGCCGGGCTGGACTTCCGAAGCCGGGGTAATCTTCAATTCGAAATTACCCAGACCCGGATGCTGCCGCCTTTCCCCTGGTGGACTTTTGATAACCTGCTTTCCTGGGTATCCAGTGGATTCAAAGGAAAAAACGACACGTTGCTGGTGCAGGACGGCACCTTAAAGATGGGCGCTTATTTGCCACCCGGAAAATACCGTATACAGGTTGATGCAATGAAAGCCTCCGGGGTACGGAGTCAAAAATCCGACACTTGGACGATCATCCGGCGGCCCTATTGGTACGAAACGATATGGCTTTTTTTACTTCTTTGGGCAGGCCTGATATTAGGCGTCCGGCAAATTTACCGGGCGAGACTGGCTTATCAGGAAATCGATGCCGCTGCTTCAGCCTTACAATTACAGGCCCTGCAATCCCAGATGAACCCCCATTTTATCGGAAATACGGTCAATGCCATACAGCAATTTCTTCACCCCCCCGACCCGGAAAAGACCAGTGAATATATTGCGCTGTTTACGCGACTCCTTCGCCGAACCATGCACTATTCCGAAGAACCCTTTATTCCATTCGAAGAAGAACTGGCTTATGTCCGGGAGTATTTGCAACTCGTGCAGCTGCGCTTTGAACATAAATTCCATTATGTGATCCGGGGCATGGACCAGATCCCCCCGGGGGCCCAGGTACCCAGTATGCTGTTGCAACCCGTACTGGAAAATGCAACTATGCACGGAATGGCCCCGGAAGGTGTTTCTACCCTGGAACTGGAGTTTTCCCGGCAGGGCGATCAATTGCGTTTTATGCTGACGGATAATGGCATCGGCGTACACGAATCAAAACGCCAGAAGCAAATCACCGGCGAAACCCGTATCTCCAAAGGCCTGGAAATACTGGAGAAAAAAATACAAACGCTTAACCGGCTCCACCGGCTCGACCTTTGCATTCAGGTTCAGGATCTTGCCGACCTGGACCCCACCCGGCACGGCACCCGGGTGACGATCACTTATTTCCCGGATAAAACATGGAAAATAAAAACGAAAAATCCAGCGACTATTTCCCCCTTAGCAGAATAACGGCATTGTTGGTGGATGATGAAATTGCCGCGCTTAATACGCTCCGCGGCATGTTGACCCAGTATTGTCCACAAATACTGATTTCCGGTACAGCCATGTCCGTCCGGGAAGCCGTAGAGGCGGCCACAACCCTGCAGCCCGATCTGGTGTTCCTGGACATTCAAATGCCGCCGCTTGGCAGCGGCTTTGACTTCTTAAAACAGCTGGAGCCTGTTCCATTTGGCGTAATCTTCACAACCGCCCATCCGCAATACGCCGTTAATGCCATCAATTTGATCCAGCCCTGGTCATATCTGGTCAAGCCCTACAGTGTTTCGGAGTTAAAGGCTGCCGTAGCCGTGGCAGAAGACAAGATTCGCAGCCAAAGCAGCACCTTGCTTCAAACAGCCCAGAGCCATAGTATTGTCGTACCGGACAGCCGGAAAGGCACCCTGGTACTCCGGGCCAGCGAAATTGTATACTGCAAAGCGGATGGAGGATTCACCGATATCTTCATTTGGCGCAAGAACAAAATAGAAAAAATCACCTCCTCGCGCTACCTCGGCGAATACGAGGCGGAACTCCCCTCTTTACTTTTTTGCCGCGCCCATCACCGCTATCTGGTAAATCTTGAATACGTGGAACGACTGGAGCGGACCGGTCGAAACGGCATCCTTCATCTGACCCCGAAGGATCACCGGGTAGATGTATCCGTAGCCAAGATGGACACGTTTGTCCAACAGCTGGACATTCTGATCAGCCATAAAAAGGGCTGGAGCCCCGCCTGATTTTTTCGCATCAACGGTAGAGGGTCACATCGCCGGAATACACTTCCTCCGCCCCGTCCACAAATTTAATAACTGCCTGCCAGACATACACGGCGGGATTCATCGCCTGGCCCCGGAACGTGCCGTCCCAGCCTTCCGATTCGTCGTTTGGCTGAAAATGTTCGTTCAAAAAGAGCTGGTTGCCCCAGCGGTCAAAGATCCGCAGCACCTGGATTTCGGCTACCCCGCGGCCAAAGATGAGGAAGCGCTCGTTTTCACCATCGCCGTTCGGCGAAAAGATATTCGGCGCGTACAGGTTCCGCCGGCGGTTGACCTGGATCAATACATCCGTTTCAGCCGTACACCCGTTCAGATCCGTAATGAACAAATGGTATGTCGTGGGACGGAAGGGTTTGGCCCAGGGCGTGGGACAGTCCGCGCAAGAAAGCCCTTCCACAGGCGTCCATTGCCAGGTAGCGATCTGGTTGTAGGGCAGGTTGAGTACGGGCTCGAGCAACACGGAGTCGCCAACTTCGAGGATCGGGCCCGTAGCCAGTTCAGCAGTCGGGAAAAACGGCGCATTGATCGTTGCACTTTGCACAGCCGTACAGCCATAGGCATCCGACACGACCAGCGAATAAGTCCCGGGCGTCAGGCTGCTGAAATTCGGGCTGGTCTGGAACTGCT
>CAYVDV010000110.1:0-976 GCA_964450465.1 uncultured Saprospiraceae bacterium | reverse complement strand
CGGAACGGCGGTGCACCCCCGCTGACTGCGCCAAACGCAATACTTCCCTTCGTTTTATGGCAGTCTGGTTGTAACAGAACCGGCGAAAATTCCGGCAAGGGTATCGCGCTTACCAAAACCGCATCTGTCGCCGTGCAGCCGTTGTCGAGATCCGTTACGGTGAGTGCATAATTACCGGGAGCGTTCACCAGCGGCATTGCGGTATTGGCACCGCTCAGGATATTGCCGCCGCTGGATGGAGCCCAGGCGAAAGCCAGTCCTCCCGGCGTGCTGCTGCTGCCGCTCAACGTCGCTTCCGGGTGCATGCAATGCAATTCCACAGGTGGGCCGGCATCGGCCTGAGGTGCGGCAAGGTCTTCCTGTACACTGACGGTGGCTGTAGTACTGCAGCCATTTTGTTGGTTTACGATGGTCAACAGATAGACGCCGGCTGCGTTCACCTGTGGGCTGAGGCTGGCCTGCCCACCGGTGAAATGACCGTTTTGCGTACTCCAGCTGAACGTGAAACCCGGTCCGGCACTCGAAGCAGTGGCATCCAGGGTGACAGTATCCCGCGTGCAGGTGCGCAGCAGGGGCTGGGCGATACCGGCAATGGGTGGAACTGTGTTCTCGAGTGCGGCTACGGAAGCCGATGCCGTGCAACCGTTGGCGGCGTCCGTCACCGTGAGCGTATAGAGGCCTGCTGCCGAAACCAGGGGGCCGGCGGTGCCGGCGCCACTCAGGATCTGTCCGCCCGACCAGTTGTAGGCAAGCGATCCCTGGCCGGAAGAGGCCGAGCCGTCGAGCGAAACCTGCGGCATTGCGCAGGTAATGGTCGGCGCCGGACCGGCATTGGCCTGTGGCGGGATGATATTTTGGGTCACGGTGGCGGTAGCGGTGGCGGTACAACCGTTTTGCAGGTTGGTGACGTTCAGGACATAGGTACCCGGCGCATCGGCTATCGGCGCCAAGGTATTTTGCCCGGATACAAGATGGC
>CAYVDV010000109.1:0-12936 GCA_964450465.1 uncultured Saprospiraceae bacterium | reverse complement strand
ATCAATAATCGGCATTGAAATCCTATTATTTCTCACCTGTCGCCCGCGCTCCACACCGGTGGAGCGCGCGACGGGGTGGGGTTCACCTAAAACACAATCAATTATGAAACGCCTGTTTTTATTTCTGGTCATCGCTATGGCCCTGCTTGCCGGTTTCTCCTGCACGCAAAGTACCCCGGGCAACGACGCCAGTGCTGCCGCTGCTCCGGCCGGGCCCGGCCAATCGGCTGTACAAGATGACGAATCGCAAAAAAACGTACTCCAGATCGCTATTGGCTCCAAGGACCACACCACGCTCGTAGCCGCCGTAAAGGCAGCAGGTCTGGTGGATGCCCTCGCCAATGCCGGCCCGTTCACGGTTTTTGCGCCGACAGACGAAGCATTTGCCAAGATACCGAAGGAAACGCTGGACAACCTGATGAAGCCGGAGAACAAAAACGCATTATCCAATATCCTGGAGTACCATGTGTATGTCGGGGTGATCAAAACGGAACAGATGCGCGACGGCATGAAACTGAATCAGGTTAACCTGAAAAATGTCATGGTCAGCAATAAAGACGGCAAGATTGTCCTGAACGGCACTGCCAATATCCTGGCATCCGTACCTGCCTCGAACGGAGTGGTTCACGTGATCGATGCCGTTTTGCTGCCGCCGGAATAACAAGCGCGTTTTGTCCTGCCAATCCTCTGCAATTAAATCCCTGCAATCGTTTCACTATTGCTCATTGAGCCTATCACACCATGTTCAAAATCAGTACTTTATCCCGGGTTTTACTCGCGCTTGGCGCACTGGCACTCCTGATCCTGCTCAAGGTGCCCATCTGGTACATCTATCTGACTGCGCCGCAATATCCGGAAGGATTGGAAATGCAGATCTGGCACAATACCATAACAGGTGATGTCAAGATCATCAGCGCGCTGAATCACTACATCGGCATGCGGGCAATCAGCGTAGAAATGTTCCCGGAATTCGAATATCTGGGCAATGTAATTATGGGTGTTGCCGGAGTTTGCCTGGTGCTGGGGCTGATCGGCCGCTGGTGGTCTGCCCTGACCTATTGGCTGATTATGGCCGTCGCCGATACGCTGGCGCTTTACGACTTCTGGCGTTGGGGCTATGACTATGGCCACAATCTCAACCCGGAAGCACCGATCATTATTCCCGGCATGGCCTACCAACCCCCGGTTTTAGGGTACAAAAAGCTGCTCAATTTCGAAGCGTGGTCGCTTCCGGACATTGGCGGCTGGATTTTGATGGCAGTTACCGGAGTATCCTTGCTCGTGGTAATTTATGAATGGTGGCGTCATCGCAGGCGTCGCCGGGCAGCAACCGCTCCTGCGGGCAACCCGGCGGCGACCGCGGTGGCCGGCGCCTTCCTGCTTCCCATGTTCCTCTGGCAATGCTCCACCGGCCCGCAGCCCATCCAATATGGAAAAGACGCCTGCGATTTTTGCAAAATGACGCTGATGGACCGGCATTACGGCGCCGAGATCGCAACTAAAAAAGGGAAGATTTACAAGTTTGATGACGTCAACTGTTTTGTCAAATTCCAAAAAGAAGGCACTGTCGCTCCGGAGGCTGTAGCCGGTCGCTATCTGGTGGATTATACGCACCAAGGTACCTTTTTGGAAGTGGAAAAAGCCCTGTTCCTCCACAGCGAAAAACTCAAAACACCTATGGCCTCCGGCATAGCCGTGTTTGCCAACGCAGAAGACCTGGAGCAAATCAAAACCCAAACCGGCGGTGAAGTGCTGAATTGGAATCAGGTTCAGGATGCGTTTTAAACGGAATGTCATGAAAAAAACTGCCTTGCTTATTTCCCTGCTGGTCTCCTGGGCCGGTATTTTGTCCGGACGCACCTGGACTGTCGCACCCGGCACCGGACTCAACCGGATCAACGACGCGATAGCCATGGCCCGGCCCCACGATACCATTGTGGTAATGGCCGGCGCCTACCAGGAAGGCGGGATCACCGTCAACAAACCTCTGACCCTCCGGGGCGAAGGCTGGCCGCTGCTGGATGGCGAAAACAAGTACCAACCCCTCAGTATACGATCCAGCTATGTTCGCGTCAGCGGGTTCCGGATAGTCCGTTGCGGCACCACCTCGCTCGACGATATTGCCGGGATCAAAGTGTACAACGCCCGCTACGTCTATGTTTTCAACAACATTCTCGAAGACAACTATTTCGGGATCTATCTATCGGCGTGCAAAAAAATCTGGGTCAGCGGAAACCGGATGAGCGCCCACGGCACCATGGAACAAAACTCCGGCAACGGCGTCCATGCCTGGAAATGCGACAGCATCACCATTACCGATAACAGGATCAAAGGACACCGCGACGGGATCTATTTCGAGTTTGTGACCAACTCCTTCATCGCGCGAAACCGCGCGGAAGACAATATTCGCTATGGGCTGCACTTTATGTTCTCCCATAACGATGCCTATGAATACAACACATTTGCCCGGAACGGAGCCGGCGCAGCCGTCATGTACACCCGGCATGTCCGGATGGTACACAATACTTTTCTCAACAACCAGGGCGGCGCCTCCTATGCCCTTTTGCTCAAGGACATCCAAAGCAGTTACATGGCTGATAATCAATTTACAGCAAACACTGTAGCGATTTTTATGGAAGGCTGTACCCGGAGTATTCTGGAACGCAACGTGTTCCGGGAAAACGGCTGGGCGATCAAGGTGCAGGCCAGCTGCGAAAACAACACGTTCCGGTACAACAACTTCCTCTCCAATACTTTTGATATTTCCACCAATAACCAGCTGGTCCTCAACACTTTTGAAAACAACTACTGGGACAAGTACGAGGGATACGACCTCAACCGGGATCAGATCGGCGACGTGCCCTACCATCCCGTTAGTTTGTTTGCCATGGTATCCGATCAGATGCCCTATGCCATGATGTTCTGGCGCAGTTTCACCGTCCTGCTGCTCGATCGCGCCGAAAAAGTCATCCCCAGCCTTTCCCCCGATCAACTGAGAGACAATTCACCATTAATGAAACCCTATGTTACAGCTACAACAGGTAAGTAAATCGTTTGGGCGTTTAACCGTTTTGAACAATATCAGTCTTGGTTTCCACCGCGGCCAGGCCGTTGCAATTATCGGCCCGAACGGTTCCGGAAAAACAACCCTGATCAAGAGCATCCTGGGGATGGTGGTACCCGAAGGAGGTGTCATCACCTTCGAGGGCAAACCCATCGGCATCGACGCCCAGTATCGCAAAAACATAGGATACATGCCGCAGATCGGCCGTTATCCCGACAACATGCAGGTAGGCCAGCTGTTCGACATGATGCGCGATCTTCGCCAGGATGCCGTTACCCTGGATGACGAACTGATCCACGCTTATCATCTGCCCGAAATCTATCACAAAACCATGCGCACCCTTTCCGGCGGTACCCGCCAAAAAGTGAGCGCGGCCCTGGCGTTCCTGTTCAACGCACCCGTGATGATCCTGGACGAGCCCACCGCCGGCCTCGACCCCTTGTCTGCCGAGATATTGAAAGACAAGGTACAACGCGAAAAACAGCGCAATAAACTCTTCCTGATCACCTCACACATCATGAGCGACCTGGAAGAACTCGCTACGGATATCATTTATCTGGTAGAAGGCCGGCTTGTCTTTTTCAAGTCCCTCGATGTGCTTAAAACAGAAACCGGAGAAGAGCGCCTTGGCAAGGCTATCGCCCGGATCATCGAAACGGAAAACCTCCATACCCTGCATTGACCAACAACCGCTAATCAATTACCTACTCAATCACCACGATCATGACTATTCATCCAAATATGACAATAGGCGAAGTGGTAGCCCAACATTACCGGACCGCCGAAGTATTCAGCCGGCACGGCATAGATTTTTGTTGCGGGGGCAGGCGGACACTCGCCAAGGCATGCTCCGACCTGGAAATTTCCTGGGAAACCCTGGCCGACGAATTGGAAACAGCACTTCAGGCCACCGAACTGCCTTCCAGCAATGCACATAACTGGGAGCCCGATTTTCTCGCCGAATATATCGTGCAGACACATCACCGGTACCTGCGCGAAGCGCTTCCGCTTTTGCTTCAGTACGCCACTAAAACTGCCAGCGTACACGGCGAACGGCACCCCGAGTTGAAAGTCATTGAGAGGCAGATAACCCTGCTGGCTACCGACCTGCTGGAACACATGGCCAAAGAAGAACAGATCCTGTTCCCCTATATAAAAATGCTCAGTACGACAAGCAAGCAGGGCAACCAACCCTTGCAAACGCCATTCGGCTCCATACAAAATCCCATACGCATGATGGAACAGGAACACGACTATGCCGGCACACTGCTTGAAAACCTGCGCGACCTCACGAACGGGTTCACCCCGCCGGAGGACGCCTGCACCACCTATCGCCTCACATTTGCCAAACTGAAAGAACTGGACGAGGATCTCCGCTGGCATGTACACCTGGAAAACAACGTGCTGTTCCCCAAAACTGTCCTACTGGAAGAATTATTCAACCAACAGAACTGAAGGCAATGAAACTTGAATCCGCATTGAAAATTCCACAAACCGCCAACTTGGCAACGGAAAATACCCGCACGTCCATGCAAATGTTGAAGATCGCCAAATATGTGGTATATGACATCCTGCGCAGCCGTTTCGTACTGGCGTACATGGTGTTCCTGATGGCTGTCTCCATGAGTTTTTTCAATCTGGAAAGCGATCCGACCAAGGGCATGATGAGCCTGCTGAATATTATCCTGATCGTACTCCCCCTGGTTAGTATTGTTTTTGCCACGATCCATCTGTACAATTCCTATGAGTTTATGGAACTCATGCTTGCCCAGCCCCTCCGGCGTTCGGATATTTTCATGGGGCAGTACCTGGGTATGGCTGCGTCGTTGTGTATCGCCTTCGGTGTCGGGGTGGGAGTACCCGTGCTGCTGTACGATGGCAGCTGGCGGGGCGCGACCCTGGTCGCCTGCGGGTTGCTGCTCACGCTGGCGTTCATTTCCATGGCATTTCTGGCAACAGTCCTGTCGCGCGACAAAGCCCGGGGCATTGGCATCGCATTGCTGCTGTGGTTTTTCTGCACGATCCTGTACGACGGCATTGTACTCATGAGCATGTTCGCATTCAGCGATTATCCGCTGGAAAAAGCCATTATAGGACTAGCGTTCCTGAATCCGGTGGACCTGGCCCGCATCGCCATGTTGCTGCAGCTCGACGCTGCAGCGCTGATGGGATATACCGGCGCGTTGTTCCAGCACTTTTTCGGATCGGCATTGGGCGAAGGGTTGTCCCTGGCAGCCATGCTCGTCTGGATTGCAGTTCCCTTGTGGCTGGCCATGCGTATTTTCCGCAAAAAGGATATTTAACATGGATCATCCCGAATTTTTTTGTCGGATTTTTAGCGTAATTCCCGGTAGATTCTCGCAGAAAAAGAGGCAGATTTTCGCGGAATTCCCTTGGCGTTTAGAACAATGAGGGATTACTTCCAGCGTTTTCTGCGCGCATCTGCGTTTTTTTTCTGCGGTGATCTGCGGGAAAATTCTCTACAAATGCAAAGCCATAAAATTTGGGATGACTCCTGTCAGGACGCTCAATCCTCCTTTATAACTCCCGAGCACAATAATTCTGCTTCATCGATAATGCCCCGGATCCGGCGGGCGGGCACCTCTGCCTGTTTCAGTACTTTGGGATTCCGGATCAGGTCCCGGGCCAGCACGATCCGTTGTTCCAGCAACAGGTTCTTCTCCTGGGTTGTCAAGGTGGTGAGGCAAGTCAAGGGATGCAAGCCTGTCCGGTCCACCCAATCGCGCAGACTAAAGTCGAAAGGTGTGTCCCAGCTGATGAGGTGAAGCCCGGCACAGCGGCCGTAGCGGAGCGCCTCGTCGGTAAACCGGGTATTGGTAAATATCCATCCTTCTATCGTTTGGGTGTTCCATTCCGGCGCATTCAGAAACCCGGATAGCAGGTCGTTGAAACGGGAGTGGATATAAAGTGGAACCTTTACATCGTTGACTTTATTCTGCCGGTTGTGAAACTTACACTCCCCAACGACTACGTGGCTATCCGTCACGGCAAACACATCGAGCTCGTGTGTTACGCACTTGCCCTCGCGAAGCAAACCGGTCTGGGCCTGGTATCCATCGGCTACCAGCAACTGGGCGATAAATTTTTCAAAGGGATAGCCCGATGGTCCCAACCCGAGCAGCGCCTGTTTCAGGGAATACCGGGCAGCCGCATGCCGTACTTCCTTGCGCAACATCCGGTGCGCCATGCGGTAGATCTGCTTGGTCGTCATACCCTCCTGTAATTGCGCTATCACTTTTCTGGCAATAGCATCGGAGCGCTCCCGGCCTGCACCGGAACGGCGCAGGGAGCGCCGCAGTTTTTCCGGATCAAACACCACTTGTTCTCCGGATGCCTTGGTAACCGTTATACTAACAGGCGCACTATTCATATCTTTTCATTTATTCCTTTGATAAATATCGGGAAGGGTAAGCGTATCCCCGTTAGGAAGAGCAATCTTCCGGTCGTAGCGGATCACCACTTTTGTTCCAACAGGCGCATAGTAATACAGGCGCCATGCGTCGCGCTCGCTGCAGCCGATGCAACCGTTGGAATAGGCTTTGCCCAGTGATTCCGGGTTCGTCGTGGGATGGATCATCTGGCCCAGTTTTTTTCCATCGATCTCCGGCTCCAGCCAGGGTATCATGGGCATGAGGGTCGTGCGCCCGTCGTCGCGTTTGGTGTGGGTAAACCGCTCCCCGGTATGCGGGTCCACAAACCAGGTCGGAGCCCGGTTGATGCGAATGATCGTACCGGTACCCGGCCGGGTACGCAGATCTTCCGTCCGACCGAGCGCCTCCTGAAAACGCTTTTTATTTTGTCCGACGCGGACCTTCATGGAATAAAGGGTATCATTCCCTTCCACAATCCGGAGCCGGTATTCCGGGATATTTATGTCAATAGCCGTCGCAGCTATCCGTTTTTGCAGCGCATTCGCCGTTGCGGTATCCGGTACTTGCAGCGTATCGCCGGCATGCAGTACGACCAGTTTTCGCTGGTCATAAATGAATTCACCATGAGCCATGCGGGAATAATAGTCCGTATTTTCCAGCGTATCGATCACCCGGGGATTCGCCCGGATCAGCAGATGTTCGGTGAGTGCATAAGGCGTAAGGCTGTCGTAGTGCCGTACCAGGGTATCTAAAAACGGGAAATAGTCTTTGATCCGGATATCGCGTGGTACTGTGGTGTAGAAAAGAGGACGCCGGACGGGGACCGTATCACTTGCCACTGTCAGAGAATCCGTAGCCTGAACGGAACCTGAAGCCGGACCATCCGGTTTGTTCCCGCAAGCGGCAAGGAACAAACCGGCGATCCAGATCGACCCCACTGCCCACATTTTGATGTTCGAGAATAGCATACGATTCGGGGGTTAGGCAAGCAAAAATCTCCTATTATAAACTGAAAAAACCGCTCAGGTGTTTTCCGAAACCGTCAAAACTACTTTGCCTTCTGTTTTCCCGCTTTGAAATAACCGGATCGCTTCGCGCATTTGCTCGAAAGGCAGAACATGCCCGACATAGGGCGGCGCCAGTTTCATGGCCTCCAGGTGCTGCAACATCGGTGGCATGAGCTCAATCCGGTTGTACAGGTAGATCAGGTTGAACCCGAGTATGCCTTTGTTTTGTTCGGGCAGGGATTGCGGGTCAATCTTGGGCCGGGTCAGAAAATGCCGCAGCATGTGCAACAAGTTGGGTCGGTTGCCTACCGTGGCATAACGCGACGAGCCGACTACGATCAGCCGGCCCATTGGAGCGAGCATCTGGAACGGGATGGTAAAATAACGCCCGCCTATGGTGTCGACAACGAGGTGAAGGGGCCGGCCATCCAGGGCCTCCTGCAGTTCCCGCTCAAAGTATTTGCCGCGTACCAGCACCCGGTCGCAGCCGTTGGCCAGCGCGCGTTCTGTTTTGGAAGGCGTGCCGACCGTCCCGATGACAAAGCAATCCAAAGCCTTGGCAATCTTGAGCGCCTGCAAGCCCACGCCGCCGGCCACGCTGTGCAGCAGGACCGTTTGCCCGCGTTCCAGGGCGCCTTCATTGAACAGGGCATAATAGGCAGTAAGCGACTGAACGAGAAACGCGGCTCCGGTTGAAAAATCCCACGCATCCGGTATCGGCACCAGATAAGGTTCTCCGATAGTAATGCCTGTGGCATAGCCGCCAAACCGCGTGATGCCCATGACCCGGTCGCCGGGGCGGAACCGGGTAACGGCGGCGCCCACCTTTTCCACCACCCCGGCATATTCCAGCCCGGGAGTAAACGCCTCTTTGGGAGCAGCCTTGTACAGCCCCCAAATGGCGAACACATCGGCAAAATTGAGCCCGACAGCCTTAATCGCCACTTGCACCTCCTCCGGCGCCGGAGGAGGCAGGGTATCTTCGCGGAGTTGCAGGTTTTTCAAATTCCCCGGGGTAACGGTATATCGACGTATGCGCATTTTTTATCCGGCTTTTTCTTCTGCAATGGCACGTAGCACGGCCTTCAATAACTCGTAGAATTTTTCCACTGCAGGAATATGCACCTGTTCATCCGGCGAATGGGCGCCGGTAATGGTTGGCCCGAAGGAGATCATGTCCAGACCCGGGTATTTACCGCCAAGGATACCGCATTCCAGGCCAGCATGGATCGCTTTGATCTCCGGCTCGTGGCCATAGTGTTCCACAGCTACGCGGCGGCAGATCTGCAATAACCGGGACTGCATATTGGGCTGCCAGCCGGGATAGCCATCGGTTTGCGCCACCTTTGCGCCAGCCAGTTGAAAACCCGCCGCCACACTGCCGGCGATATAGCGTTTGGCGCTATCCACCGAGCTGCGTTGATTGGTACCGATCACAATGGTTTGCGCATCGCTGACCACCGTAGCCAGATTCGTGGAAGTCTCCACCAGATCCTCGATATCCGCGCTCATCTGGATCACACCGTGCGGCAGGGCCATCAAGGCCTGGAGCAATTTTTTCGCAAGGGCTTTGGTGTACACGGTTTGTGGCGTCCCTGTGGATTCCAGTACGAGCCGAACCCCGCCGTCAGTCACCTTGTATTCATTTTGAAACTCCTGCTCACAGCGTGCAACGACCGCCTGCGCTTTGGCTACTGCCGCCTGCGGTATTACCAGGGTCAGTTCCGCTTCCCTGGGAATCGCATTGCGTTTGCTTCCGCCCTGAATGGCGGTGATACAGGGCGACAGGGGCTGCAAAGCCTGGAGTGTGCGGGCCAGCAGCTTGATGGCATTGGCGCGGCCAATATGGATATCTCCGCCGGAATGCCCGCCTTTTAATCCGGCAACCCGCAGAGAGAACGCAGCGTGTTCGCCGGACGGCACCGGCATGGTTTGAACCCGAAGGGTACCTGTGGTATCCACGCCGCCGGCACAGCCAATGTAAAAAATTCCGTCTTCCTCGGAGTCCAGATTCAGCAGGTATTTGCCTTTCAACAATCTGGAAGAAATCTGATTGGCGCCGGTAAGTCCGGTCTCCTCGTCAATCGTAATGAGAATTTCCAGCGGTCCGTGCACTGCGGCCGGGTCGCTCAGGATGGCCAGGGCTGCCGCCACACCGATGCCGTTGTCGGCCCCCAGCGTGGTTCCTTTCGCCTTGATCCATTCCCCCTCGCGCACCAGTTGGATCGGATCCCGGTCAAAATCATGTTCCGTACCCCGGTTTTTTTCACATACCATATCGCTATGCCCCTGAAGTACGACCGTCGGTGCTTTGCCGTAGCCTCGGGTAGCCGGCACGCGGGCGACCAGGTTACCCACCTTGTCTTTGGTGTATTTCAGCCCAAGGCTGGTAAAGAGTTGTTCAAAATGTGCGGTAACCCGTTCTTCTTTTTTGGACGGACGCGGGATCTGGCTGATCTCATAAAACCGTTCCCAGAGCAGGGCTGGAGTAAGGTTTTGAATGGCTTGACGCGATGACATATTTAACAAGTTTATAGTTCCAATAACAAACCCGGCATTGATCTGTTATACCCGGGATACTTTCCGGCAATGTTAGGACTTTTCCAACGAAAAGTACCATAAACCCGGCATTTCTGTCTTGTTTAAACAAGGATAATAATTGCACCTTTGCTGCGAATATGGAAAATAAATCCTTTGACTTAATCGTGCTGGGCGGTGGGCCCGGCGGAATTGAAGCGGCCGTTATGGCAGCCCAAAATGGCCTGAAAACAGCCCTGGTCAGCAACCAAAAACCCGGTGGCCGGGCTGTGTGGGGGAGCCTGGTTCCCTCCAAAGTCTGGCTGACTACCGCTGAAAGTTCCGATGTGCTCCGCCACAGTTCCTATTACGCGCTGGGTTCCTTTACGCCGGGCTTTGAGCTGGAAAACCTGCGGGCGCGGATAGTGGCGCAAAGTGAATCCGCCTCGATGCGCTACCGGAAGAAACTTCAGGACGCAGGCGTGGAGCTCATCGAAGGCAAAGGCATACTGCAAGACCGGAGCTCGGTGCAGGTACAAAGCGAGCAAGGGGCGGGGCCTTTGTTAAAAGGGGCGTATTTTCTGGTCGCGTCAGGTTCTGAACCTGTATTTACCCCCAGCGTGCGGCCTGTCCCTCCTCGTATTTTCGCCCCCCGCCATGCAGCCACCCTGCAGGAAATGCCCAAAAGCCTGCTGGTAATTGGCGGCGGCGTTACCGGGGTTGAATACGCTTATACATTTGCAGCGCTTGGCGTACCGGTTACCCTGTTGCACTCAGGGCCACACCTTCTCCCCCGTTTGGATACCCGCATTGCCAATGCATTCGAACATTTCCTGCACGACAGGCACCGGATACAAATCAAAAAAAATGACGCCGTTCAGTCGGTTCGACTGGACGAAAATGCCGTTGTAGCAGAGACGGCATCCGGGCAAACGTACCGGGCAGACTATGCCTTTTTGGGCACAGGACGGAAAGCAGATGCCACTTTTTTCGATCCTGCACTGTTCGACTTCAACCTCAATGCCTATGGCGCGCTTGTCGTCAACGAATTCGGGCAAACCAACCACCCCAATATTTATGCAGCCGGCGATATCACCGGCGCTCCCATGACCGCCAACCGGGCCACCATGCAGGCGCGGGTTGCCGTATCGCATATCCTGCAACTACCGGTAAAGTGTACCGTAGAAACCCCGCTCATTGAAATGGCCTATACCCACCCGCCGATCGGTCAGATTGGCGATATGACAGCACAGGGGAATGCCCATTTTATTGAAAAGCAATACGCCACACTCCTGAAAGCTCATCTTGAAGGAGAAACGGCAGGGCTGATGCGCATCAAAATTGATGACCAGAGCGGTCAGATTCTCGGAGCGGCGATATTTGGCCCGCAAGCTGCCGAAATACTGGGCATGATCCAGCTCGCCATGCTGCAGGGCATATCCTATCACAAGCTTCGCGCTGTTCCGCTGGCGCATCCGAGCTTCGGGGAATTGATTTCAGCCCTTTGAAATCCTCCCAAAAGCGGAAAACGCAGTTTGTATTCCCGCAAACTTGCCCCATCTTTGCCCGGCCTTGCGAAATAACCCTGAACAAAGGGACCGGTTTCGCTATTTATTGGCAGGCAAAATTATTTTCCAATTAATTCTATGACGTACGAATACAAACTACCCTCGCTCGGTGACGGTGTAACCGGAAAAGTAACCGAGATATTGGTCCAGCCCGGTGATTCGGTCAGCAAAGAGCAGATCGTGGTCATTGTAGGCACGGATAAAGTGGACGCTGAAATGCCGATAGATGCCGACGGAACGGTCGACCAGGTGCTGGTAAAGGTCGGCGACGATGTTACGGAAGGCAGCCTTATTCTGCGCATGAACGCCGCCGGTGCGGCAGCAACAGAAACAGCCCCTCCCGTTCCGGCCGTAGAGCCTGCGCCGGAAAAACCTGCACCCGCTGTTCAACCCAGTGCCCCTGAAACAGCGTCCGCTCCGGCCCCTGCCGGCGACAGCCATACAGGCACCCTGCGCATCAGTCCGCTTGCCCGCAAACGCGCCAAAGAACTCGGGGTCAACCTCTCCGATGTCCGCCCCCAGGAAGGCGCCGGCCGGATATCCTACAAGGATGTGGTGGATTTTGTGAAACGGAAAATAGACACCGGTGGCGGATCGGCAGCGCCGGGAACCGGCCTTGCGCACAAACCGCTGCCCAATTTCGAAAAATTCGGGCCGGTGGAACGCCAACCACAAAGCCGGATCGGGGTCATTACAGCCGAAAATATGGTGTATGCTTTCAACGCCATTCCGCATGCCTGGATCTCGGAAAAAGCAGACATCACCCGCCTGGAACAATTGCGGCAGCAATACAAAGACCAGGTCAAAGCCGCCGGTGGCAGCCTGACAACCACGGCAATCCTGACCAAGGCCATCACTTCCGTGTTGCGCAAAATGCCCCAGTTCAATGCCAGTTACGACCCGGAAACCCGGGAGGTCATCTTTAAACGCTTTTTCCATATCGGGATCGCAGTAGATACGCCGCGCGGCCTCCTGGTACCGGTGATCCGCAACGTCGATCAGAAAAGCCTGACCGAGATCGCCGTGGAACTGAGCGAACTGAGCGCCCGCACCCGCGACGGGAAAAACAAGCCGGAAGACCTCGAAGGCGGCACCTTCAGCATTTCCAATATCGGCGGGATCGGCGGCACCAACATGATCTCTATCGTCAACTGGCCCCAGGTAGCCATCCTGAGCATCACCGCAGCCAACTACGAACCCGTGTGGAACGGATCCGATTTTGAGCCGCGCCTGATGATGCCCATGACCATCGGCTGGGACCACCGCGTGATCAATGGCGGCGATGCTGCCCGCTTCCTTGTGGAAGTGAAAAAGATTCTGGAAGAGCCGTTTTTGGGCTGGTTGTAATTTTCGGGTTTAACCACGGAGTTATTTAACCACAAAGGACA
>CAYVDV010000108.1:0-12956 GCA_964450465.1 uncultured Saprospiraceae bacterium | reverse complement strand
ACCAACCTGAAAAACCTCTCCGGGCTGGAAAATCTGGACACTATACGGCTTGATTTCAGGTTTATGGAGAACCCGGCGCTCGAAAACCTGAGTGCGCTGGCAGGCGTGAAATCCGCCTTGCAAGGAAATGTCATCCTGCGGAACAACGATGCACTGACCCATCTGAACGATATCGGAGCGCTTGATTTTTCGCTGCTTTCCAAACTGGAAATCACCGGCTCTGATCTGCTTTCGGGCTGTGCCCAACCCAATATTTGCCAATATTTGGACGGCGGCGGCGTGGCCGAAATTGCATCGAACAAATTCGGTTGCAATTCGGCGCCGGAAATTTTGGCCATTTGCAGTTCGCCGCTGACGGCTCTGCTCAGCGGCGGGGGGCAAATCTGCGCGGGAGATTCCGTTGATTTAACCGTTTCGTTCACGGGTGAAGCGCCTTTTACCTTTGTTCTGGCAGAAAACGGCGTCCCGCAGCCGGCCGTGAGCACCGATGAAAACCCGTACACTTTTTCCATTAGTCCGCCTGCCGGCGCGGTTTTCAGCCTGCAAAGCGTCGCCAACGCGCAGGGCAACGGCCTTGTAAGCGGCACGGTGAACGTAGCGGTCTTACCGCTCCCCTCGGCGGCGATTGTCGCGCCGGACACGGTTTGCCTCGGTGATACCGCCGTGCTAATGGCTTTGGGTGGACCGGGTTTTGAATGGAGCACCGGCCAAACGACGGCCGAAATTGCAGTACAACCCACGGTGACGACGACCTACTCCGTGACCGTTTCGGATGCGAACGCCTGCACTGCAAATGCGACTTCGTCGGTTATAGTGATTGATTGCACAAGCGGCGTTTTTTCGGCGGACGGCGACCTGGATAATCGTAATTTTCAAGTATTTCCTAATCCATTGCCCGGCAATGAGTCGTTGCAAATCCTGCTCGAAAACGATTACGCCGGGCCGGTCAAAATTGAGGTATTGAGTCTTGACGGGCGGGTGCTGCAAACATTTTTCAGGGAAAAAACATCGGAGACACTCATCGAGATTTTGAAAACAGGAAATGTTACTGGCTCGTTTTTCGTGCGGGTGTCGGATGGTAATAATTCAACTACGCGACTAGTCGTAAAACTATAACCACTTTGAACTATGCAATTCAAAAAACTATACGGCACTTTACTCCTAACCGCCCTGCTGCTTACCTGCCGGCAAGCCACTGCCCAACTGGATTGGCAACGTATGCCCGGCCCACCGGGTGGATTTGCGTACGGTTCCTTCGGTGTGGGCACAGGTAGCAAATGGCTGCGCCTCGGTGCATCAACCGGTGTATATGAAAGCGCCGACAATGGCCAAAACTGGCACTGGAACGACCTCCCCGGCACCCTCCACACCGAAGCGGCGCTGGCACTCGGCACAGACGGTCGGCTGTGGTATTTTAGTTTCAACACCCTACTCCAATCGGCTGACAATGGCCGCAACTGGACGCCAGTGCTGAACACCGGCTCAATCTGGACAGGCAATGATGTAACGGGCACCATCATACTCGACAACGGAGCCGTCATGCTCGGTCTGCGTGGCGGCAATGTGACCCGCAGCACCGACAGTAGCCGCACTCTGATCAACACGCTCGCCGGCGGTTTCTCCCAGTTGACCCGAAATCCGCATACCGGCCATCTGTATGCCTGGAAATCCACCGGAACCGCCGGGCAGATCAACCCTGTTTATCGCAGTACCGACAATGGCCTCACGTGGGACCTATGGGAAAACGACCCGATCAGTACCGGAAAAACCCTCAGCAGCCTGACCTTTGCCCCTAACGGAACAGCATTTCTCCTTACCAACGGCAACCTGCTGCGCAGTATTGACGACGGCGCCAGTTGGACAGAATTGTCCTTGGCAGCGGCCAGTATGGCCGTCACAGCCACCGGCCGTTTGCTGGCGGTAAGACAGAACGTGCTCTCTGCGTTTTCCCAATACTCCGACGACAATGGCGATAGCTGGCAAGCGCTTCCTGTGGATAAAATGCGAAAATTCCAGCCCATGCCCGGGGGGATTATCCTGGCCGAACACAACTTCAGCGGCCTGTACCGAAGCACGGACGATGGCATTAACTGGCAGTTATCGGCATACGGGATGCCCAACCACCTGAACACACTGCTCATGCACTTTTATCCCGACCATTCCGCGCTGGCAGTGACGCCCCAGGGTGTTTTTTACAGCCAAAACAGCGCCACGGGCTGGCAACTCCGCCGCGGCACACTCGGGAATCAGGAGGATTTTTCCCCGGGCTGGGAATTTGCCATCCTGGGCGACTCGGTTCTGTGTGCCTGGTGGGACGACCAACTCTGGCGCAGCGTTGACCGCGGCCTCAGCTGGCAGGACATAACCCCGCCACAGTTTCAGGCAGGCGACTTATTCATTAACCTGCGCTCGATAGACGGCGTGTTGTTTTTCAATTTCTATCCGACAGGGGGTGCCAACCCCGCTACCTTGCGATCTACTGATGCTGGCTCGAGTTGGCAAAATATTGGATCTATCACCATCAATACGCCCGCAGTGGCCGCCGATGGCGTCTTCTGGTGTTTCGATGGCGGCGCCAATCTCCAAAAATCTACAAATCGGGGTGTCAATTGGTCGCCCGTAGCCACACCGGCTTTTAACGGCCTTATTCCCTATATTTTACCCCTGTCCAATGGTCACATCCTGCTACTGGGTAGCGGTAAAATCCTCCGCAGCGCCAATGGCGGGGCGAGTTGGACCACTGTGAGCAACAGCAATATGACCGGTGTAAAGACTGCCTTCGCCAATTCTTCGGGGCAGTTATTTGCTGTAGGCGGGCAGACCAGTAACTTGCTCACATCCGTGGACAACGGCCAAAACTGGCAATCCGTTGCTAAGCCCAATACGTACTGGGCCGATAATTTCGTGTTTCTGGCGCCCGACCAACGGATGTGGTTAGCCAGCGGCGATGGTGTTTGGCGCAGCTCCGAACCCAGCACTGATTTCCTTACGCTGGGTGGCATCGCAAAGAACGACCTGAACATAAACTGCACCGCCGCGCCAGCGGAACCCAGTTTGCCCAATTTTCTGATCAAAGCCGTAGCGGCCAATGGCCAGGTTAACTACGGCATGACCGACACGACGGGCTTTTACCGGACCCTGGCAGAAGGCGGCGACTACGAGATTTCTGCCGTGGCGCCCAATGAGTTATGGGAATCGTGCAGCGTCGCGGCAACCATCCCGTCCAATATCACCACCGGCAACTACAACGCGCCCATGTTGCCCGTCAAACCCGCTGTGCTTTGTCCACGCCTTGAAATCGATGTGGCCGCACCGCTGCTGCGCCGCTGCTTCGATGCACGAATGGCAGTCCGCTACCGCAATACCGGCACCCAAACCGCAGCGAACGCGCAGGCCCGGCTCGTGCTCGACTCCTTCCTTGATCTGCTGGGCAGCTCATACCCCATCGCCCAACAGTCGGGTGATACCTTATGGTTCGATCTCGGCAACCTCCCGGTCAACGAAAGCGCCACATTTTACCTGGACGTACACGTGTCCTGTGAGGCTACCCTGGGACAAATGCACTGCACCGAGGCTCATATCACGCCCGATACGCTTTGCACTCCCTGGCAAGGCGCAGCGCTGCGCACACGCATGGAGTGCCTCGGCGATTCTATTTTGCTGGAGATCAAAAACACGGGACCGGGCAATATGAGCGCCCCCCGGAAATGGCAGGTTTGGCGGCAAATTGACACCAATTTCGACTCGCTTTTGGTTACTGAGGGCAACTTTTTCCTCCCGGCAGGCACCACATTTTCCCAAAAAATCGCTGCGACAGGCGACTCCCAGCTCATTTTGCGCGCGCCACAGGACCCAGGCTATCCCTTCGGGTCGGGCTACGCCCAATCCTTCCTGTTGCACTGCGACGGAGGCAGCGTTGCGCCGTACAGTTACAGCCCATCGGCGCAAGTGCCCGGCGTGGATTTGTTTTGCCTGCGCAACATCGGCTCCTTCGACCCCAACGACAAAACGGGCTTTCCAGAAGGTATCGGCGCAGGCCGCCACATCGAGAAAACCCAGCCGCTGAGTTACCTCATCCGTTTTCAAAATACGGGCACCGATACGGCTTTCACCGTCGTTATCCGGGATACCTTGTCGCCACTGCTTGATATAGAAACCCTTCAAATCGGCGCGAGCAGCCATCCAATGGCAGTCAATGTGCGCGGCGCCAACGAACTGGTGTTCCGGTTCGACAATATCCTGTTACCTGACTCGAATATCAATGAAGCAGCCTCGCACGGTTTCGTGCACTACAGTATTCGGCCCAAAGCCGACATCGTTGACGGGGCTGTGATCCGCAACCGGGCGGGCATTTATTTCGACTTTAACCTGCCCGTGATGACCAACGAAACCTGGCACACAGCAGGGCTGCCGGTAGTATCGGGGGTAGCGAACGGGCTGCATGATGCGCATTGGCAGATCGAGGTAATGCCGAACCCCCTGGCAGCCGGCCAGGCCCTGCGCGTCGTTATGGAAAACGACTTTTTTGGCGCCGTCAAATTTGAAATCCTGAGCCTCGACGGGCGGGTGTTAAAGGCATTTTCCAGAAACAAGACTGACCGGGCGCTCGTGGAGGTATTGGATTCCGGTGACCTGGGGAATGCGTTTTTTGTGCGGGTGTCGGATGGTATGGGTTCAGCGACGCGCCGGGTTTTCAGGTTTTGAGCATTGGATTATCACAGTATAGCACCGTCTTATTAGATGAAAAAACTACTACTATTCTCAACCTTGCTGGTTCTAAATGCCATATCCGGCCAAAGTCAATGTGGATTCAGCATCACTCTCGACAGTCAAGCAGAAGTGGACGCTTTCCCGTCTATGCACCCCGATTGCATGGACATGGACGCGTATTTCAACATCCACAATGGCGCAGATATCACCAACCTCGACAGCCTGCAGCAGTTGCGCTCCGCAAGCAGTCAATTCTGGATTGAAAACTGCCCACAACTAAAAGACATCACCGGCCTGCGCAATATGAAGACATTCAATCAATTGCGCATCGTGAAATGCGATGCCCTGACTTCGCTACACGGGCTGGAGCAGGTCAGGCATATCAGTTCACTTGAAATCGCGAACAATGCGGCACTGGCAAATTTGACTTCGTTTGACAGCCTCGAAAGCGTCGGCAGCATCGCCATCTCGGACAATCCGGCTTTGGTTGGTCCGGGACATTTCCCGCATTTGAAAACAGTGGACAGCAATTTGTCATTCACGCGCAATGACGCCCTGTCATCCTTCGACGGGGCTTTTCCATTAGTTGAATATTTGCCCCAATTAACCGTGGATTCCTGCGCCAATTTTGTCCGTTTTTCGGGACTTGATCACTTGCGAACGGTGAACCACCTCCAAATTTGGCGAAATCACAAGTTGCAGAATTTCGATGGATTGGACAGTCTGCGATGCATCCGGGTTTTGTTTTCTGCCCAAGATATGAGCAGCCTCCGCAGCTTTGAAGGAATGCCCAGTCTGGATAGTGTCCAAAACCTAACTGTTCGCCGGAACGCCAACCTTGAATCCCTGCCCGGACTACCGAAAAACGGTTGTGTGAACGGCCAACTTACGGTACAGGACTGCCCCCGCCTGAAAAGTTTCGAAGGGATGGAGGGCAGCGTTCGAAAATTGCACAATCTGCGCGTCAGCGGTTGCGACTCGCTGCGCGACCTGCGCGGGCTGGATAGCTTGCGGTTCATGTTCAATCCGCCGCCGAATTCCTTGAGCGGCGCATTTTCGATTTATAAAAACGCACTGTTGGAGAGCCTTTACGGTTTGGGTAATTTGGACTCTTCTGCGCTCGGACTGGGTGTTTGGGATTGCCCGAATTTTCAAACGTTTGAAGGATTGCAAAGTCTCCGCTTTTTGAATCAATTGGCCGTACACGGTTGTCCGCGTTTAAAAAATATGCAAGGTTTGGAGGCTTTGCGCTTTCTGCCAAACGGCTATTTTGTTTATGAGAACGACTCACTCGAAACCCTGGACGGCATCGGACCGGTGATCGGCGGTGGTAATAGCCTTGTGTCTGTTCACGATAACCCGCGCCTTTCAAAATGCGACCAGTTGGGCATTTGCAACATGACGCGTTCGCATTTGGAACGTGCACTGGAGGTTCCGTTTTCGGGGGCACCGACCTTTGCAAACAACCTGCCGGGCTGCAACCATTATGCTGAAGTATTGGACTCCTGCGCGCAGGGCTTCAGCGGTTTCAGCGGGCGTATATTCATGGATGCAGAGTGCGACACGCTGCCAGGCGGCACAATTGTCAACCTGCCGCACCAAATCGTCCGCCGCGCCTCCGATGGAGTTCCGGTCGCGGCTACGAACATCGCGGGTACCTATTTTGCCTATGCTCCGCCCGGCGAAGATTTGACCCTGAAACCTACGCCGATTGTCCGTTACCACGTTGCGCCGGACAGCCATTTATTGGCCGCTACCGCCCTGCCAAGTGAACATTTGGACCTGAATTTCCAATTTTGTCCTGATTTTCATTTTAACGATTTGCAAGCGACGCTGACGCCATGGAGACCACCCGTTCCGGGTTTCGCCCACCGCTACAGGGCCTGCATCGAAAACCGGGGAACGAAAATTTACGACGGCTTTTTGACGCTTGATTTGAGTTCTCAATTTGATAATTACTTGAATGTTATTGATTTAAACGGTGGCTTGGAGATCTTGCCAAACGTAGTGACCTGGAAAATAACCGATCTTCCGCAATTCAAAACAAAATGCTTTACGGTTAAGGTTGAACTCGCGCCTGGTGCGCCGATCGGCGAAGTCCTACCGGCAAAATTGCTTGCGGAAGCCGACCCACTGGAGCCTGCTGACATTGACCTGTCGAACAACCAGGTCGAGTGGTCACAGCGCATCGTGGCGAGTTACGACCCGAATGACAAAACCGTACTTCCCGAAGCCATCAATCTTGAAGTACAGCCCGACAATCACCGCTTGCAGTATGTTGTTCGTTTTCAAAACACAGGCACAGCTCCTGCCACATTTATTGAGGTGCTCGACACACTCGAAGCGGGTCTGGATATCCGGACGTTCGAATTGCGCTCCACAAGCCACAATTGCCGCATGTCTTTCCCGGCCGACAGTGTGGTGAAATGGCGTTTCGACAACATCAACCTGCCTGATTCGACATCAAACGAGGCAGCGAGCCATGGCTTCATCCATTTTACCATCAATACCATCCCCGGCATTCAGCCGGACGACACAATAAAAAACCGCGTCGGCATTTACTTCGATTTCAATCCGGTGGTACTGACCAATTTTGCGAACACAGTGTTTTATTTGCCCGTTTCGACTGCAGAGGCGGCCCAAAAACCGGGTTTTCGGATTTTCCCTAATCCGGTCTCCGGAGAAAATGATTTGAACGTAGCGTTGGGCGAGGATTTTACCGGGGAGATTAAATTTGAAATTTTGAGCTTGGACGGGCGGGTGTTGGACCTGTTTTTTCGGGAAAAAACCGAGGCCCAGATTTCCGAAGTTTTGGAAATTCCGGCAATCGCTGCAGGGCCTTTCCTTGTCCGTATTTCACATAGCAAGGGATCTGCCGTACAGTTGGTGTTGAAACTATAAACCCTTGTTTTATTTCGTGTTACCCCCCAACATAATTATGCGGGGTCAACCGCGTCAGCTCTTCTTTTACCTCGTCGCTGACTTCCAGATCCTTGATAAACCGGTGGAGGTCTTCCTGGCTCACTACGGGCCGGCCGCGGGTGAGCGCCTTGAGGGCCTCGTAGGGTTCGGGGTAGCCTTCGCGGCGGAGGATGACCTGAATACCTTCGGCGATCACCATCCAGTTGTCTTCCAGGTCGTCGTAAAGTTTGCCTTCATTGAGCATGAGTTTGCCCAGGCCTTTAAGGATGGATTTCAGCGCGATGACCGTGTGGCCCACCGGCACGCCGAGGTTGCGCAGCACGGTGCTGTCGGTCAGGTCGCGCTGCAGGCGACTGATGGGTAGTTTTTCCGCCAGATGCTGGAACAGGGCATTGGCCACACCCAGGTTGCCCTCGGCATTCTCAAAGTCGATGGGATTTACCTTGTGCGGCATGGCGGAAGAGCCCACTTCGTCTTTCACGGTCCGCTGCCGGAAATACTCCATGGACACATACGTCCACACGTCGCGGCAGAAGTCGATGAGAATGGTGTTGATACGGCCCAGGGCCTGGCACTGGGCGGCCAGATAGTCGTAGGGTTCGATCTGGGTGGTATAGGGACTGCGTTCGAGCCCCAGGAACTCACGGACGAAATCGTCGGCGAAGCGTTTCCAGTCGTAGTCGGGGTAAGCGGCATAGTGGGCGTTGAAGTTGCCGGTTGCGCCGCCGAATTTGGCCCGGTGGGGCACAGCCCGCAGCAGCTCCAGCTGGCCGTCGAGGCGGTTAACAAAAACCTGGAGTTCCTTGCCCAGCAGCGTCGGCGATGCCGGCTGCCCATGGGTGCGGGCGAGCATGGGCACCCGGGCCCAGTCCTGTGCCAGCTGGTAGAGCTGATCGCGCACCCGCTCGAGCAGGGGGTAGTACACATCGTTCAGCGCGTTGCGCAACAGGAGCGGGTTGGCGGTATTATTGATATCCTGCGAGGTGAGCCCGAAGTGGACGAACTCGCGCAGGTGGCCGATCTCAAGGGCATCGAAGCGCTCTTTCAGGAAATATTCCACGGCTTTTACATCGTGGTTGGTCGTCTTTTCGATCGTTTTGACATATTCCGCATCGGCCATGCTGAAGTTTTCAAAAATAGCGTTCAACTCATCGATCTTGGCTTCGTCAAACCCTTCGAACTGCGGCAGCCCGTACTGGCACAGGGCGATGAAATACTGGATTTCCACAAAAACCCGGTAGCGGATCAGGGCATACTCGCTGAAGTAATCGGAAAGTTCCCGGGTTTTGTCGGCATAACGCCCGTCGATCGGAGAAATGGCAAGAAGCATGGAACTGCGTTAATTGATTTGTGAGCAATGGCCGGCAGGCGTTGCCCCCGAAAATTCGGGGCGGATTACGAGCGTGTTTAAATTTCAGTCACCAAAATTTAAACACGCTCCAGGTTAAGCACCGGGGCTTACTTCCGCAAAATTAGAAAAACATGACCAAGCGCATCCCCTTTCTCCCTTTGGAACACTGTACTTTTGCCGGCAAATTTTCTAAACATGGATAAAAATACCTGGATTGGCCTGGGCGCTGCTGTTTTGTGCCTGGCATTTGTCTTTCTGACCGGCAATGGCGGGGAAAACAAAGAAGTCGATACGCTGTTAAACGAAACTATGGCGGTGCACGACGAGGCGATGAAGACCATGGCCGATATGAACCGCATCGGCCGCCTGCTGAAACACGAACTTCCGGAACTGGATTCCCTGACGCCCCGCGCCGATTCCATCCGGACGGCACTGCGGCAAATAAAACACGCAGAGGAAGGCATGTACAACTGGATGCAGCAATACCAGGCTCCGAAAGACCTCCCCGCCGAAGAAGCGAAAGCCTACCTGGAGGACCAAAAAGCAAAGATCAGCCAGAATCAGCAGGAGATCCGGGATGCCTTGGAGGCGGGGTTGCGTTTGCAAAAGCAGGGGCAATAGAGGCATTTATTTATTCCACCCGGAAACCAACAAGTAACCGAACCCAAGTCACATATACCGATACCATGCGATCATATCTTTTTCTTCTTGTTGTGCTTTCCTTTTTTGCAGCCTGCCAATCCTCCGGTCAACACAAGGTGCTGCCGATCCTCGGCGAGCGCGATGTGGTGAACGGCGATACGATTTACCCAAGTATCCCGGATTTTGCTTTTGTGGACCAGGACAGCCAGCTGGTGACCAACGCCACGTTCAAAGACCAGATCTACGTGGCGGATTTTTTCTTCATCCACTGTCCTACTATTTGTCCGAAGGTAAAAGCCAACGGGCTGCGCATTTATGCAAAATATAAAAACGACGACCGGATCGCCCTCCTCTCCCACTCTATCGATGTGAAAAACGATACCGTGGCCGCCCTGAAGCGGCATGCGGAAAAACTGGGCATCGACGACACCCACCGCTGGCACCTGGTGACCGGCGACCACGACGCCATTTACGGGATCGCCGACGATTATTTCAGCGTAGCCCGGGAAGATCCGGACCTGCCGGGCGGGTTTGACCACAGCGGGCGGCTGATCCTGGTGGACAAGAGCCGGCACGTCCGCTCCTTTTGCAATGGTACTGATGCCAAGGATGTGGACCGTTTTATGAAGGACATTGATGTGTTGTTAAAGGAGCAATTTCCCGCAGCGCAATAAGACCCGGTTGACGATGAAAAAACAATGGCTAGTACCGGCGGCGCTGCTGCTGCCGCTTTTTGTTCAATTCTGCCAGTCCAACCCCTACCGGGAGGGCGAACGGCTATACCAGGTCCATTGCGCTAACTGCCACATGGATAACGGCGTGGGGTTAAGCGCGCTCATTCCACCCCTGGCAGACTCGGACTACCTCCGGCAACACCGCGCGACACTACCCTGCATTTTAAAATACGGCCTGCGCGACACGATCGTTGTGAACGGCAAAACCTATGCCGAGCAAATGCCCGGCGTACCGACACTTTCCGCCATACACATTACTAATATCCTTAATTTCGTCAATTCCAACTGGGGCAACAAAAACAGTCCCTACCGCCTGGACGAAGTACAAAAAGCGCTGGAAACCTGCCGGTAAATACGGCAAATGACGAATTGCCGACGAATACCCCACAACAGTTTGCCGTTCCCCGCCATCTCCCTATTTTTGGCACAGCCTGAAACAAATACGGCACATGAAACGACTGATCCTTTTTCTGGCAGCCTGCTGCACTGCCGCACTGCTCTCTGCGCAAGCACCGCTCAATGACGACTGTAACGCTCCGATCGACCTCGGGCTGGCGCCCAGTTGTCCCGGCGATGAATACACCAATCTGAACGCCACTATTTCCAATATCGGCTCGAACAACGTGCCCAGCTGTTTTGTCAACAACAGTCCCGGGAACGACGTCTGGTTCACCTTCACCTGCCCGGCCGCGCCGCTCGATTTTCGCATTGCGCTGAACGGAAGCGGAACAGACCCGCTTACCTTTCCCCAACTGGCGGTGTATCGCGGCGACTGTTCGACCGACGGGCTGGCGGAACTGGATTGCGTCAATGCCGGCCCCGGTCAAACCGATCTCTTTCTCGATGTGGAAGGGTTGACGCCCGGAGCCGTGTACTTTATCCGGGTATCTGCCTATTCCCCTTCGGGCAATACCAACGACGGTACCTTCAACCTTTGTGTAAACGAGATCCCGCCTATTGTCACCATCGATCAGGGAAGTTCCACGCTCTGCGAGGGTACCCTGTACGACAGCGGCGGGCCCGACGGGGATTACGGCCCGAACGAAGACTATACGTTCACGATCTGCCCGAGTACGCCGTCGGCCTGTATCGAATTTACCCTGGACTATTTCAGCCTGGATGCCGGGCCGCCGTTCAATCCCGGCCAACCCGGCTTTGATGTGCTCAGTTTCTTCGACGGTCCCAACATCGGCTCGCCCGGTCTGGCGCAGATCAACAGTTTCAGCAATCCGCTTGGCACCGACGGCGGTGGCGGCGTTTGTTTCCGGGTGCAGGCCAGCAGCGGCTGCCTCACTATCCTGTTCCAGTCGGATGCCTCGGTGCAGTTCGAAGGATTCAAGGGGCACTGGACCTGCAGTTCCGAGCCCTGCGAACAGATCGCCCCGATCGAGGTCGAAGCCGCCGTGGATAATTCCGACATTGTGAGTTCCATTCTGGCGCCCGGCACTACGGTATCGATTACGAATATCAACTGCAAATACGGCGCCTACGGCACCTTCAATCTGGCTACCGACAATAACGACCTGGGGCTTCGCAAGGGGTTGTTGCTCACCTCCGGCTCGGTGGATCTGGTACCCGGCCCCAACGACGACGATGGCGCCACGCTGGATAACTTTGCCGATGGAGATGCCGACCTGGACTACTTGTCGGCGCTTCAGGGCGCCAACATCCAGTCCCAGGATGCCTGCGTAGTGGAAATGGACGTGTTTGTCGCCTCCGACGAGCTGACCTTCGAGTATGTCTTCGGTTCGGAGGAGTACCCTGAGTTTGTCGATGACGTGTACAACGACATTTTTGCCTTTCTGGCTTCGGGGCCCGGCATTACCGGCGACCCCAATCTGAACAATGCCAAGAACATTGCCGTGCTGCCCGGCACCAACACCCCGGTGCAGATCAACAGCGTAAACAATGTTACCAACTGGGAGTACTACCGCAACAACGGCGTCTGGGAAAACTCAACCCTGCAATACGACGGCTTTACCTCCGACTTCCTCGGCGTCAAAAAAAGCCTGACTGCCCGCGTCGATGTAATTCCATGCAATACCTACCACCTCAAACTGGCCGTGGCCGACCGCTTCGACGGCTTGTACGACTCCGGGGTGTTTATTTCCGAAGTAAAAGGCGGCGCGCCAAACCTGTCCGTGGAGTTCGCCAGCGGTCTCGACTATTTCATTGAAGGTTGCAGCGGCAATCAGGATCTGCTGGTCATTCGACTCAACAAACCCAAAAACAAGCCGAGTACCTATACGGTGACTATCGGCGGCAGTGCCGTGCAAGGCCAGGATTACCTCTTGAACATACCGGCGGTCATTACCTTCCCGGCGGGCGACTCTGTGCTGGTCTTTCCCATTATTCCCATCACCGATATGGTACCCGAGGGCACGGAAACCATCACGATCAGCATATCCAAAGACTTCGGTTGCGGAAACGTCGTGTTTCAGACCCTCACCCTTGAATTGAAAGACGGCGCCGAAGTACAAATCAATGGCGGCGCCGATACCCTTTATGTGTGCCCCGGTGGCACTGCCCAACTGAATGCCAGTGGCGCACTGAGCTATTTCTGGACACCGCCACTCGCTGTCAGCGACGCCAATATC
>CAYVDV010000107.1:0-12994 GCA_964450465.1 uncultured Saprospiraceae bacterium | reverse complement strand
AGGTCGGTGAAGCGTATGCGGTAGATTTTACTTTCATCGAAACTTTCGCCGAAACGCTCGTAGAGTCGCATGGCGATATCTTCGTGATCCGCCCAACTGATGGGCATATTGTCGATGTCGTTGAATGGCATGATGTAATGGTGTGATAAATTTTCGGTACGCATTGATGTGAAAAAAACCTCAGGGTTTAAACCGGGCATACTCCCCGCCGAATACCAGATCCCGGACATTGTCGGAACTCAGAAACTCGTGCGGGAAACCCAGTTCGATCGCACTGGCGGCATCGAGTGTCTGGAGCACCTCTTCCGGAACCTGGAATTCGAGGCATCCGAGCGAATCCTGTAACTGGGCGGCTGTCCGCGCACCGATAATTGGAATGGTGGTCAGTTTGGGATCGCGTTGCCGGGACCAGTTGATGGCGAGTTGGGCGGGGCTGACCCCCATTTTTTCCGCCTGTTCCACCACGACTGCTGCGATGGCATTGGCGCGATCGCTGCGTCTTGCGCTGGCTTCCACCACGCGGCCGGATTCGCCTTTGAGGTATTTGCCGGTGAGCGCTCCGCCGCCAATAGCGCCCCATGGCGTCACAGCCAGTCCAAAGTGCCGGGCCATGGGCAACAGGTCGCGTTCCGGCGCCCGTTGCAGCAGCGAGTATTCGATTTGCAGTCCGGTGAAGGCTGTCCATCCGCGCAATTCGGCCAGGGTATTGGCCTGGCTGACCACCCATGCCGGCGTATCGGAGATGCCGATATAGTGAACCTTCCCGCTGCGCACCAAATCGTCCAGGCCGCGCAATATTTCCTCGATTGGCGTGACCAGGTCCCAGGCATGCACCCAGAGGAGGTCGATGAATTCGGTATCCAGCCGGCGCAGGCTTTCCTCCACGGAGCGCATCATGTTTTTGCGGTGGTTGCCGGCAAAGTTGATGTCTCCCGGTTGATCGCGCAGCGTATATTTGGTGGCCAATACGAAGTGGTGGCGCTCGCTTTTGATAAACTCGCCCAAATAGCGCTCGCTGGTGCCCTCGGTGTAGCGGTTGGCGGTATCGAGGAAATTGCCGCCGGATTCGGCAAACAGGTCAAATACTTTTTTGCTTTCTTCTTTATCCGTTCCCCAGCCCCATTCCGGACCGAAGGTCATTGTGCCCAGGCAGAGTTCGGAAACCCGCAGGCCTGATTTTCCAAATAAACGATAATTCATGCGGTATTTTTGTTTTGTAATAACACGGAAGGGTAACAGCCGGCGGGGAAAGTAGTTGATCCTATCCGGGAAAAAGTTTAATACCCTCTTTGTTGCAACCAGCTCTGGAACCTCCGGGCATTGACCAGGTGTGCGCCGTATGAGCTGGCGAAAGTATGGGTGCCGGAATCATCGGGTTTGGCGCAGAAGTACAGGTAATCGTGTGCTTGCGGGTTCAGAACGGCGTCGATACTGGAAATAGAGGCCATGCAGATCGGTCCGGGAGGCAGGCCTTTGTAAATATAGGTATTGTAGGGCGAGTTGAAGGTGGTGTGAAATTCCGTGACCCGGCGCGTTTCAAAGTCGCGGGTGGCAAACACGCAGGTAGGGTCGGCCTGCAGGGGCATGTTGATGTTCAAACGGTTGAGGTAAACGCCGGCGATTGTAGGCTTTTCGCTGTTGGCGTTGGTTTCGCGTTCCACGATGGAGGCCAGGGTGTACACCTGTTCGAGCGTCAGGCCGAGTGCCTGGGCTTTAGCCCTGCGGTCGTTTTTATTCCAGAAGGCGTCGTGTTCCCGTATCATGCGTTCCAGGAATCCGCGGGCATCGGTATTCCAGAACATTTCGTAGGTGTTCGGGATAAACAGGGAGATCAGGGTTTCGGGAGTGTAGCCGGTTTGGGCGAGCAGTTCCGGATCACGGAAGGTTTGTAGCAGCGATAAAGAATCGGCTTCCAGAAAGCGCGCTACACGGCCGGCAACTTCTTCGGGCAGGCGTTCGATATTGAGCACCACTTTGACCGGTGCTTGTTTTCCGCCGCGCAAGTGTTGGATCAGTTGCCGGTTATGCCAGCCGGGTTGAATTTCAAACCGGCCGGCGCGCATGATCTCGCGGCGGTACTTCATTTTTTCTGCCAGCCAGCGGAACCCCTCCGGGTTATCGATAAACCCGCCGAGAGTCAGGCTGTCGAGCACCTGATCAAAGGTAGCGCCGGTAGGGATCAGCAGAAAATTGTTCTTCAGGTGTTTGGGTACACCGGAAAAGTAGATCGCTTTGACCGGCTTCCAGCCCAAAAACAGGCCTCCGAGCAACAGTGCCAAAAGCAATAGGCCCAGGATTTTTCCTTTCATAGTTGGCGGTTCAAATTTATGCTTGGAAATAACTAATACTGCTCCGATTCGTTCGGGAAATCCCGGCTTTTAACATCTGCGATATAGTGCTTGGTCGCTTCGCCGATGGCATTGAACAACTCCAGATAACGGCGCAGAAAACGCGGCTTGAAGTCCTTGGTAATGCCCAGCATGTCGTGTGTAACAAGCACCTGACCATCGGCATGGGGGCCGGCGCCAATCCCGATGGTGGGGATCTCAATACTTTCGGAGACGGTTTTGGCCAGGTGTGCGGGGATTTTTTCCAGCACCAGGGCAAAGCAGCCGAGCTGATCCAGCAGGAGGGCATCTTCGCGGAGTTTTTCGGCTTCGACATCTTCTTTGGCCCGCACGGTATAGGTGCCGAACTTGTAGATGCTTTGGGGGGTCAACCCAAGGTGGCCCATTACCGGGATGCCGGCCATCAGGATCCGCCGGATGGACTCTTCCACTTCAGAGCCGCCTTCCAGTTTGACGGCATGCGCGCCCGACTCTTTCATGATGCGTATGGCACTTTTCAAGGCGATTTCCGAATTGGATTGGTAACTGCCGAACGGCATATCCACAACGACCATGGCGCGATGTACCGCCCGAACGACGGATTGCGCATGGTAGATCATTTGATCCAGCGTGATAGGAAGGGTGGTTTCGTGGCCAGCCATGACATTGGAGGCAGAATCGCCAACCAACAGGATATCAATGCCCGCTTCGTCGAGGATGCGGGCCATGGAAAAATCATAAGCCGTGAGCATGGCGATTTTTTCGCCGCGATTTTTCATGGCCTGAATAACATGGGTGGTAACGCGTTTGATTTCGCCAGTGCTTGCAGACATGATCAGAGGGTGGGAGCTTGGTGCAGAAATAAGTTTGCCGGCGCGAAAGTAGGGGATATAAACAAAAAACCACGCCTCATTTGGCGTGGTCGTAAAACAACAAATTATAATCCCATGAACATTTTCAAACGTTGAGATTGCGGTAGGGAAAGCCCTGTTTTGCAATCTGAATGACAATTAAACGGCGGATATCAAAAAAATGTTGCAGGTTTTACCGCCTTAACACTCTGTTTAATTTTGCAGAGATTGTGGCAAGTCCTCTCAAACGTTTCGAGAGGACTTGCTCTCTCACCTGAATTTGTACAATCCCATGAACATATCTCACTGCGGGAATTCTTTAATTCCCACTTTTCACGATACAAAAATGTACTATTCGGTTTTGACCACCAATGACATTTTTAAGGCATTGTGAAGATCTTTTTTTAAGGCATTTTTTTGTTTTTTATTCTTTTTTTGCGTAAAAATAGACTTAGTTGTGATAATTTACAATATACCCTTTTATTGTTTTGTTCTTTTTGTGAAGAGTTTGCTCTTTTGGTTGCCTCTTTTTTTTCAACAATTTTTGTCATTTGGCAGACAGATAAGAGGCCAAAGTCTTCCTGACGCGATCCTGGCAGCCTAAAAAACAGAAGCCATCCTGGTTTATGCAGGATGGCTTCTGTTAAGGAGCGGGGCTGTCGCCGGGGAGCAATCAGTACCGGAAGTTGAGTGTATTGATTGGCGATGCTTCGTTCATGTCATCGATACTTTCCGGCGTGATGCGGACCTTAGTCAGCACCACGCGGTTTTTGGCGGTGAAAATACCGTACCCTTCAGAAAGGTTGGTGTAAGTAGGGATGACTTCAGCGCCTGTAATACCTGAGTTGGCAGCTGCTGTTTCGAGATACAATTCAATTTCCTTGCCGCCGCCTTCCAGGGTGATGTCGATGCCGTCAAAGTAGCGGTACCGGTCAGCGGCCGGCGTAATATGCTGCAGCAAAAAGTTGTAGAAGGACTCGGTGCTGATTAATGCTTCCGCCCGGTAAAGGTCGCCGGCAGTTTTGATATCGGTCCGCCGGACATTTGGGATGGGGGTCCAGTACAGGGTATCGCGTTTGATCAGGGATCCGTTGGGCGCATTTTCCCGGTAGCGGATCTGGAACCGGATGTTGAAAAACACCCCGGCTTCATCGGTGCGCCACTGGATGGTGGGCGAAACATCGCGTAGAAAGGTAATCACCGGAGGAATATCGGAGGGATCCGGCTTGATCAGGCGGAATTCTTTGGGAATGACCGTTTCTGCGGTGATATCGGCTCTGCCGTCGGCCCGGATGATCAGGAGGCGATAGGTTTCCCCTTCGGTGATCTGCTCTTTGGTTTTATACAGCCAGTTGGGCTGGGTAGCGAAGATCCCGTCTTCGCGGACATGCCCTTCCAGGTTTCCGTCCACGCGGGATAGTTTAAGCCGTTGTCCGGTACTCACCCGTTCCAGATAGACATCGATAGCGTTTTCCGGGTAGTAGAGCGAGTCGGCGATTTGCGCGATTTGCAGCGCGCTGGTCTCGGGATCGAGAAAAGCCTTTTCCACGCGGATGAACTGCGCGGTATCTTTTGGCGAGAGTATGGCGTAAACGACAGGGATTTCTTTCCAGGGGGCGGCTACCTCAAAGTCGTTGGAACAGGCCTGGATAAGCAGGGCTGCAAAGGGCAGCCAAAGGAGCAGTTTTTTCATTGCTGGGTGGTTAGAATGTAATGTCCCGGCAAAAGTAAAGGAATACCTGAAAGGAAATACAAAAAGGCTTGCTATTGCCTGACATGCCGTGGAAAAACGGATCACTCCGTTACGCCGGCAACCAGAAGCGACACCTCGTTGTTCAGCATTTCCACAAAACCGCCTTCTACGCGGAATGTCATTTTTTCCCCGTTGTCTTTGAGAATGCGTACTTCGCCGGCGTCCAGGGAAGACACAATGGGCGCGTGATTTTCCAGCATTTCGAACGAGCCCGAGCTGCCGGGTACTTTTATGGATTTCACCTTGCCGGAAAAGATTTCCCGTTCAGGCGATAAGATCACAAGATTCATGTTGTGTGCGTTTCTGGTTGGGAGGTTTCTGGTTTCCGTTCAGAAACCAGAAACCTCCAAAATATTAGGCTTGTGCTTCGGCCAGCAGTTTTTTGCCTTTGGCGATGGCATCATCGATGGTGCCTACCAGGTTGAATGCTGCTTCCGGATATTCGTCCAGTTCGCCGTCCATGATCATGTTAAAGCCGCGGATCGTTTCTTCGATCGGCACCAGTACACCTTTAAGACCGGTGAACTGCTCGGCCACGTGGAAGGGCTGCGACAGGAAGCGCTGTACGCGGCGTGCGCGGGATACGACGAGTTTGTCTTCGTCGGACAGTTCTTCCATACCGAGGATGGCGATGATATCCTGCAATTCGTTGTAGCGCTGGAGGATTTGCTTCACGCGCTGTGCGCAGCTATAGTGTTCGTCGCCAATAATTTTCGGGTCGAGGATCCGGGAGGTCGAGTCGAGCGGGTCCACGGCGGGGTAGATGCCCAGCGAAGCGATCTTACGGCTCAATACCGTTGTGGCGTCGAGGTGAGCAAAGGTTGTTGCCGGAGCCGGGTCGGTCAAGTCGTCAGCTGGTACGTACACAGCCTGCACGGAAGTGATCGAACCGCGCTTGGTGGAGGTGATGCGCTCCTGCATGATACCCATTTCGGTAGCCAGCGTGGGTTGGTAACCTACGGCGGAAGGCATACGGCCGAGCAGAGCGGATACCTCGGAGCCGGCCTGGGTAAAGCGGAAGATATTATCGACAAAGAACAGGATGTCGCGGCCGCCGGAGGGGTCGCTCAGATCGCCGTCGCGGAAGTATTCAGCCATGGTCAGACCGGACAGGGCCACGCGGGCGCGGGCGCCAGGCGGTTCGTTCATCTGCCCGAACACCAGGGTTGCCTGGCTTTTCAGGAGTTCCGTTTTATCGACCTTGCTGAGGTCCCAGCCGCCTTCTTCCATGGAGTGGATGAAGTCTTTGCCATATTTAATTACATTGGATTCAATCATTTCGCGCAGGAGGTCATTGCCTTCACGGGTACGTTCACCCACGCCTGCAAATACCGACATACCGTCATAAGCCTTTGCGATGTTGTTGATCAATTCCATGATCAACACTGTTTTACCTACACCCGCACCGCCAAAAAGGCCGATTTTACCGCCTTTGGCATACGGTTCGATCAGGTCAATCACCTTGATGCCTGTGTACAGGATCTCCCGCTCGGTGGATAATTCTTCGTAAGTCGGCGGTTTGCGGTGGATTACATAGGCGTTTTTGCCTTTGGCCACCTTGCCGATGCCATCGATCGCTTCGCCAACCACATTGAACAAACGACCGCGAACTTCATCACCGGTTGGCATTGCAATGGGCGCGCCGGTGTCTGTGGCTTCCACACCCCGGGTCAGACCGTCAGTGGAGTCCATTGCGATGGTGCGAACACTGTCCTCACCCAGGTGACGCTGTACCTCGAGCACCAGCGTGGAACCATCCTCGCGTTTTACTTCAAGAGCATTCAGAATTTCCGGCAGTTTGCTGTCCGGACTGCTAAAGTCCACGTCTACAACAGCGCCGATGATTTGTTTGATACGACCGATATTTGCCATAAAACGAAATGATGTTTGGTGTCCGGTGTCGGAAAAGACGGTAACAGGCCACCGGGCGCCAGATACCGTATTCAAAAGCCGCGCAAAAGTACACACATTCCCCATAAAACCGATACCAGGTTTCATTTTTTATTGCGCAAAACAAAATTTCGCGAAAATGGCGCCTGTTGGCTTTTAAATGTTAATATTTTCCAGTTCTTAGGACCGTTTCACACTTATTTCCGACTTTTGCCCACTCCCACACCGGTTCTTCACTTCAAAAGCGCAATATTGAGGCGGCAATTTCACCGATTTAAAATAAATTTTGGTGCCATTTCGTTCTCTTGACCTCTCGACCTTAATCCAATTGGTGTGAAGCCTTCCTTTTCGCAAGCATTTAAAATTTGAGTTCTCTGTCTCATGCAGCTAAAACATCCTGTTGCTTACTGGCTAGCCTTTGTTTTTTTGTTGATGGCGTTTGCGCCGGTAACAGCACAAGAAGAAGCCGATCTTCCCGACCCTGCTGACTCTTCCGATTTACTCGTCGCCAAAGGTGTTGTCCCAGAGGTGGGAACCGATGCCCAACTGCGCGAACGCCTGGGTAAGTTAAAAGGTTGTCTGGATCTGAAATATAATGGTGTAGTAAAAGGCTATGTGCGTACGTACGTACAGCTGAAAACGGAAAAGACCCGGGCCATGCTGGGCCGCCGCCTGACCTATTTCCCGCTTTTTGAAGAAAAACTAAAGGAAAGCGGGTTGCCGGCCGATCTGAAATACCTCTCCGTAGTGGAATCAGCCCTGAATGCCAACGCGGTTTCGCGGGTAGGCGCTACCGGACTCTGGCAGTTTATGCCGTACACCGGAAAAGACTATGACCTCCGCCAATCCTCTACCGTGGATGAACGCAGCGATGCCGTGAAAAGTACGGAAGCTGCCGTACGGTATCTGAAAAACCTCTATGCACAGTACAACGACTGGGCGCTGGCGCTGGCCGCATACAACAGCGGCCCCGGCCGGGTGAATTCCGCCATCAAACGTGCACACAGCCGTGACTTCTGGGTGATCCAACGTTTTCTCCCCAAGGAAACCCGGAACTACGTACCGGCCTTTATCGCCGCTACCTACATCTGTAATTTCTACCAGATGCACGAAATGGACATGATCGAGCCGGATTATGACGAGCAACTCCTCAATTATATAAAGGTGTATGAAAACATATCCTTCCGGGATATTGCGGATGCAACCGGCCTCGACTACGGGGTTATTCGCACCCTGAATGCCGGATTTAAACGCGATTACGTCCCGCAAAGCGAAGACGGCTATTATGTGCTGCTGCCCCAACGGGTCATGCCGGCTTTTCTGCGCTATATGAACGGACTGGGCGGCCGCCGCTACACGCTCGATGGTCTGAATGCTTCTCCCAATACCAATCTGGGCGATGGCCGCTACTGGCCGCTTTCCGTATCCGTGCAACAAACCGATCATATTGACCGCGTAGCCGCCATGCTTGGTTGCCATCCCGAGCATCTCCGGGCCTGGAACAACCTGCAGGATGATGTCATTCAGGCCGGTCAGCGGGTGAAAGTGTGGCGCCCGGTTTATGTCTTCAAGCACTCTCCGCTCCGCATCGAAGCGCCAAGACAGGATGAGTCCAACCCGGCAAAACCAAGCTCTGCCGGCACAAGTCCGGCCAGAACCAAACCCTCGCAAGGCGCAGTCGCCGACCCGGTGCCTGTTCTGAGACGCGAGGAAGCGGAACAATTCAAGCAATATCAATACCATACAGTGGGCCGGAATGAATCGCTGGACGACATAGCCCGCCAATACGGTACACCCACAGAAATCCTCCGCAAACTCAATAATTGTGAAACCGTCACGGTTGGCATGCGCCTGAAAGTGAAGGAACTGTAAGCAGTTTAGCGGATTTTAACAGCGGCCCGCGGATCATTTTCCGCGGGCCGCTGTTTTTTTGCGCAGAAATCCGAACTTTGTTCCTTCCAAAGACCGGCTTTTATCCCGCCGGGTATCTGTTCATTTCAAAACGATTGCTGTAATGACGCGTGCGCTCCTCATCGAAGACGAACCCGAAGGCCTGCAAAACCTGCAAAACCTGCTGGATAAATACTGCCCCGATATTGAAGTGGTGGCAACCGGAGGTTCCAATGCCGACCTGCTCCGGCTCACGGCGGAAGATAAAGATACCCAGTTTGATGTGGCTTTCCTGGATATTGACCTGCCCGATGGCCTGGTGTTTCAGGGACTGCAGCAAATGGACGATATCCCCTTCGATATCATTTTTGTCACCGCCTATAACCAGTACGCGTTGACGGCTTTTGATTTTTCAGCTATCGATTACGTGCTCAAACCTATTGAGCCGGACGACCTGCGTCGCGCTGTGAGCCGCACCCGGATCGATCGCAAAAGCGCCAGCACCAAACAACGCGTGGAACTGCTCCAGCAAAACTATTCGCCCAATATGCCGAATGCTTTCGAAAAGATCGGCATCTCCGGGTTAGACGGCGTACATTTTGTCCGGCTGCGCGATATCGTCCGCCTCGAAGCAGAAGACAACTACACGCATTTTTTGCTGAAAACGGGCAACAAGATCACTGCCAGTAAAACGATCAAAGCTTACGAAGATACGCTCGTTAAACTGAATTTCGTCCGGGTGCACAAAAAACACATCGTCAATATGAATTACATGAAAACCTATATCAAAGGCGAAGGGGGCTACCTGATCCTGGAAAATGGGGAGACGATTGAAGTGTCGCGCCGAAAAAAAGCCACGCTGATGGAATCGGTCCGGCGTCTCTATGGCGAGATTTGACAAAAGCAGGCGTATTTCGCATGGATCTGCCTAATTTTGTGCGGCAAGGTTTATTTTTAAATGATCAACTAAATTTCATACCGGACCTGTAACAAGGTTGAACTCCAAAAACTGTTTGTTTTGGGGTTACCCGGTTCTTTCCCATGGGCTTTTTCGATAAATTTTTTAACCGCGAGAAAAAAGAAGACCTCGATAAGGGGCTGGAGAAAACCAAAGAGAGTTTTTTCGGAAAAATAACCCGCGCCGTAGCAGGCAAGAGTACCGTCGATGACGAGGTACTCGACGAACTGGAAGCGGCCCTGATCTCGGCCGACGTCGGTCTGGATACCACTGTAAGGATCATCGAGCGTATCGAGGCTCGGGTGGCCCGTGACAAATACGTAAATACCGAAGAGTTAAATTCCTTGTTGCGCGATGAGATCGTACAAATGCTGGCCGAAAACAACACGGCGGATGTGGACGATTTCGATATCCCCGCCGGGAAAAAGCCATACGTGTTGTTGGTGATCGGGGTGAATGGCGTCGGCAAAACCACCACGATCGGCAAACTGGCCGCCCAATACAAGCAGAAAGGCTATAAAGTAGTGCTGGGCGCTGCGGATACCTTCCGTGCCGCAGCCGTGGACCAGTTAAAGATATGGTCGGAACGCGTGGGCTGTGAATTCTATTCCAAAGGCATGAATGCCGATCCCGGTGCGGTGGCCTATGAAACCACCCAGTATGCACTGGACCACAACTGCGATGTCGCCATTATCGATACTGCCGGGCGCCTGCACAACAAGGCAAACCTGATGCAGGAGTTGGGCAAGATCCACCGTTCGATTGAGAAAAGACTCCCCGGTGCTCCGCACGATGTGTTACTCGTGCTCGATGCATCCACCGGGCAGAATGCCTTTGAACAAGCCAAACATTTTACGGAAGTTGCACCTATTACCGTTCTGGCCCTCACCAAACTTGACGGTACTGCAAAAGGCGGCGTAGCTATCGGGATCAGCGATCAGTTCAAGATCCCCATCCGGTACATCGGAGTGGGGGAGCGGATTGATCAGCTGCAGATCTTCAACAAAAAGGCCTTTGTCGAATCGCTGTTCGCGTAGGCGATCGTCAGTTTGTTTGAACCGGAGCACCTTCGGTTTTGACTGAGGGAACACCATTGGCTTTCCCGGGTTGGCCAAACCAATTATCGAGCAGGTTTTGCTGATAGGCAACGGGTTCATTCCGGTGCCGGAAATTCCCGTGCTGGTAATCGCTTACATAATCGGGGGAATACTTTTGGTGGTGTTCACAGACCTCACGGATCGCCTTCACGATATAGCGCAATTCGGCGTCGGTCATGGTCGGGTGCAGGGACAAGCGGATCCAGCCGGGTTTTTCACTCATGTCTCCGGCGTCGATCTTGCTGACGATCTCGCAGGAGCGCTCCTGTGAGATGTCGAACAGGAAATGCCCGTAGGTGCCTGCGCAGGCACATCCGCCGCGGACCTGAATGCCGTACAGGTCGTTGAGCATTTTAACCGCCAGATTGTAGTGCAGGTCGCCGAGGGTAAACGAAACGACGCCGAGCCGGTTTTTTACCCGGCGCTCCAGAATATTCAGATTGGGAAGGCCATCCAGTTCCTCCCAAACGATGTCGAGCAGTTCGTGCTCGCGATCGAGCATGTTCCGGACCCCCATTTCCTCCTTTAGCCGAATGGCCATGGCTACCTTGATCGTTTGGAGAATTGGAGGCGTGCCGCCGTCTTCGCGCACTTCAATATCTTCGAAGTAGTGGTGTCCGCCCCAGGGGTTGGTCCAGAGTACTGTGCCGCCGCCGGGGTTGTCGGGTACCCTGTTGTCGTACAGGGCTTTGTTGAAGATCAGCACGCCCGAGGTGCCCGGGCCGCCGAGAAATTTATGCGGGGAGAAGTAGATGGCGTCGAGCTGTTCCAGGGGATTGGCGGGGTGCATATCGATATCGATATAGGGGGCGGTACAGGCAAAATCGACAAAACAGTAGCCGTTATGCCGGTGCATCAGGCCGGCAATTTCGTGGTAAGGCGTCATGATGCCGGTCACGTTGCTGCCGGAGGTTATAGCGGCGATCTTCAGGGGCCGGTCTTTGTATTGCAGGAGGAGGGATTCGAGGTACTGCAGATCCACACAACCCTCTGCATCCGGCCGGATGATCACCAGGTCGCAGATCGTTTCGAGCCAGGAGGTTTGGTTGCTGTGGTGTTCCATGTGGGTCACGAACACAACGGGCCGCTCTTCGGGTTGCAGGTTGAGCCGTCCGTGAAATTTCTCATGAATGCGCAGGCCGAGCATCCGTTGGAGTTTATTGACTACGCCCGTCATGCCGGAATAGGCGGCGATCAAAACGTCGTCGGCATTGGCATTGACGTGCTTTTTTATGATCTGCTGGGCCCGGTGGTAGGCCTGGGTCATGAGGCTGCCCGTGAGATTGGTTTCCGTATGCGTGTTGGCCATGTAGGCGCCGATCTCCCGGCTGATGCGTTCTTCGATAGGGCCATAGAGCCGGCCGCTGGCGATCCAGTCCGCGTACACCAGTGGTTTTTCTCCGTAGGGCGTCTGGATACGGTGGTCAATTCCAATGATGTTTTCGCGGAAAGGGCGGAAGTATTGTTCCAGGTTTGACATGAGCAGTACACATGGTTAGGAAAATAGTATCGGGCAAATACCGGCGGTGAAGATACGGGGTTTGGCGCAAGCGGGGCAGAGTTTATTTTTTCTGCGATTGCAAAATTTACCGGACATTTCCGGGGATTAATACAAACAAACATGCGAATAACCCTCCTTGCCCTTTGTCTGATCAGCCTGGCATCCTGTGTTGCCACGCGCAAACCGGCGCGTTTCTTTCGAAAGGAGCTCAAATCAGCGGTCGAAGAATCCCCGGTTTTTTCCAAAGGCTTTACCGGGTTCCACCTGGTCGATGCCGCTACCGGCCGCGAGTTGTGCGCGGTGCAGGCCGACCGTTATTTCACGCCGGCGTCAAATACCAAGTTGCTCACGTTGGCCGTCTGCCTGGAGCTTTTGGGCGATTCCCTGCCGGGGCTGGAGTTCAGAGGAACACTTTCACACAGCGACACTACCACTTATCTGGTGGCCGGCACGGGTGATCCGAGCTTCCTGCATCCGAAATTTCAGGCCTGGCAGCCGGTATTTTCATTCCTGCAAGACAATGCCGTGCGTTTTATAGCCGACCCCGGCCGGATACCCGGAAACCGTTTTGGACCGGGTTGGTCCTGGGACGACTATTCCGACTATTACGCCCCCGAACTCTCCTCCCTGCCGATTTTTGGCAATGTGCTGACCATTCGCCGGGAAAACGAGCGCTGGCGGGTTTATCCCGAGCGGTTTCAGGACAGCCTGTTCCAGATCAGCCCTG